>NZ_CP074380.1:4552500-4852500 GCF_022695595.1 Streptomyces sp. MST-110588 | reverse complement strand
CGAGGAACCAGGGGTCCAGGGCGGCGGGGTCGGGACGCAGGAGGAAGAGGTTGCGGCCCAGGGCTGCGCCGGCGGTGGACCCGTCGATGACGCGGGCCACGGCTCCGCCGCCCAGGACGGGCACCACGACGTCGCCCGTCGCGGCCAGGACGGGGGCTTCGGCGGGCGTTCCTTCGGGGAGGGTGCCGGAGGGGGCGGTGCCGCCGAGGACGTCGTGGTCGGTCAGGACGGCGGGGCCGGTGCCGGCCGGGGCGCTGCCGGGGCCGCCGGCCCGCAGGACCAGCGCGCCGGCGCGGGCCAGTTCGCCGACGGTGGTCAGGGGCCAGCGGGCCGGTGCGGGTGTCCCGGGGGCCGCGGGGCGCGGGGTGAGTTCGGTGGTACGGGCCAGGGTGCTGGTGAGGCGTTCACGGACCCGGGCCAGTTCGGCGGGGCCGCCGCCGGCGGCGGGCGGCGGGAGGTGGCGGGCCGGGGCCAGGTCGACGTCGTCGTCCAGCAGGTCGATGGCGGCCAGGGAGCGCCGTACGCCGGGTTCCTCCTCGATGTCGCCGTCCCGGTCGAAGGCCCGCCAGGCGGTCAGGGCGGTGGTCCGTACGGCCTGCCAGTCGAGCTTGTCGCGGCCCGCGGCGCCGGCCGGCGTCCCCGCGGCGAGGTCGCTGGTGTCGACGACGAGGAGGTGGGGCGAGGGCGGGGCGGCGGCGCCGGGTTTGCGCAGCACCCACAGGTGGAGCGGGATGCCGTAGGGCGGGGCGGCGCCGGCGGGCAGGGCGATCACGGCCCGCAGCGCGCCACGGCGCAGCAGGTCGGCGCGGATACGGCGGCCGGAGCGGCGGGAGGCGGCGGCGGGCGGCATGAGCAGGACGGCGGTGCCGCCCTCGCGCAGCCGGGCCAGCGCGTGCTGGGCCCAGGCCAGCTCGGATTCCGTACGGGCCGGGAAGCCGTACTCCCAGCGCGGGTCGTAGGCCAGTTCGTCGTGGCCCCAGTTGCGCTCGTTGAAGGGCGGGTGGGCCAGGACGGCGTCGGCGGCCAGGTCGGGGAAGGCGTCGGCGCGCAGGGTGTCGGCGGCGCGTACCCGTACGTGGGTGCCCTCGGGGGCGTGCAGGGCCAGGCGCAGGGCGGCCAGGGCGGCGAGGTCGGGGTCGGCCTCCTGGGCGTAGAGGGCGGTGGGGGGTGATTCCTGGGGGGCGTCGGCCGGGGGCCGGGCGGCGGTCAGGAGGGTGGCGGTGCCGCACGCCGGGTCCAGGACGGTGGCGGCCGGGCCGGCCAGGGCTGCCATCAGAGCGGCCGGGCCGGGCGGGGTGAGCGTGTACTGGCGGGGGTTGGCGTCCAGGTGGCGGCCGAGCAGGAAGGCGTACGCGGCCGGGGCGCCCTGGTCCGTGGCCAGTTCGGCGGCGCCGCGGACGAGCGCGGCGGACGGGGCGAGGTTCTCGCGGGTCAGGCCGTGTACGGGGTGCCGCTTGCCGAGCCGGGCGGTCAGGACGGATTCCAGGGCGGGCGAGAGCAGTCCGGTCAGTTCGGTGTCGCTGCCGGCCCGGCTCAGCCGGTGCCAGGTCCCGGGGCGGTCGTGGACCAGGAGCAGTACGGCGCCCGCATGGCGCAGGGCGGTGGTGGCGCCGGCGGGATGGCCGACGAGCTGCTGCCAGACGCGTTCGCGCAGCGGCACCTCGGCGAGCTTGCCCTGTTCGCGCAGCCATTGTTCGACGTCGTGCAGGGAGAAGGTGGGGCTGGTCTCCGTACCGCCCACGGGTCTGGGGAATCCCGGGTGCCGGCGGCGCCAGTTGCTGACCGCGGCCCGGCCCACGCCGGCCAGTCGCGCGATGCCGGCGGCGGTCACCTCGGTCGTGTTCTCCGGTGATGCGTTCTCCGGCACCTGGCTGGCTCCCGTCCCTGTTGCCCCGATCCCTGCTGTGTTCCCGAGCATACCCATCGACCCGTAACTCACCCCTTCACAGCGTTAACTTACTCGAACACGGCTCTCGTGTTGACTCGGTTCACAACCTCTGGTCTTATTGACCCGTCGCTACAACAGGATTCGATCCAGCGCCCGGAAGGGGCCGTACTCCCATGTCTCACCAGATGCACTACCAGCCCGGACCGCAGGCCCCGATGGGTGCACAGGGCCACCAGGCCGCCCGCAACGGCCTGGGCACCGCGGCGCTCGTCCTGGGACTCATCGGCGCGCTCAGCGGCCTGATCCCGCTCTTCTTCTGGCTGGCCGGTCTGCTCGGCCTGCTGGCCCTGATCTTCGGCCTGGTGGGCCGGGGCCGCGCCAAGCGCGGCGAGGCCACCAACAAGGGCATGGCCACCGCGGGCGCCCTCTTGGGCCTGGCGTCGCTGATCCTGTCGATCGTCGGGATGTCGATCTTCTTCAAGGCGGCGAAGGACGCGGTCGACGAGATCAACAAGACGGTGGGTGCCGCCCCGATCGAGGGTGGCGGCGCGATGGGAGCCGCGGGGACGAACGGTGCCGCCGGCCCCGCCGCGTACGGCACCGCGACCGTTTCCAAGACCGTCCACTGGCAGACGAACGCCTGACCGCCACCTCCGGACAGCCGTCGGCCCGGGCCCGCCCCCACGCGGAACCCGGGCCGACGGCCTGTCGGGCGGTCCCGCTATTGCGTACGGAAACGGTCCGGCGCCTCGGTCGGACCGCCGCCCGCCGGCAGGCCGAGCTCCGGACAGCCGCGCAGCACCCGCGCCATCGCGCCCTTCTCCCCCGGCGTCACCCACAGCCCGTACTTCTTCTTCACCGCCACCTGGTGTGCGACGTAGTCGCAGCGGTACCCCTTGTTCGGCGGCAGCCAGGTCGCCGCGTCCCGGTCCCCCTTCCGCACGGAGATCGCCAAGCCCGAAGCCAGGCTGATGAAGAACACCTGCGGCGGCAGCGGGGCGAAGGAACCCGGACATTCAATGAAGCGGCTTCAGAACAGGCATGACCTTGCGGAGTACCGCTGCGGAAGCCGCCGGCCCCTGCTCCGCCCACTCATCACTTCGCCGCGCGCAGCCGATCCAGCTCGTCCCCGATCGTCTCGCGCAGCGGCTCATGCTGAGGACCGAGTGCGAACTGCTCGTCCGTCCATCTGTCACGGGCGTAAAGCCAAACCGGCCTCGTCACCAAGTCGGCTGGTTCCCAGTTGAATCGTGGCCATACGTGCGCGTGCAGAAAGCCGTCGGTATTTCCCAGGATCTCCAGATTGACCCGGCGGAAATCCGTGTCCAGGCGTCTGCAGGCACGCTCGACTGCCTCTCCGAGTTGCTCCATGTCGGACAAGAACGACAGCCGCTTGGCTCTGGGTAGATCCGACAGTCTCTCTACCTCCGGATCATCCACGAGAAGCACTGAGTAGCCCGGCAGGAACTGCACATCGCCGATCACTGCGAATCCTGCGGTCAAGCGCCTGAGCACGGCGGGATTCTCACCCCGCAGAGCACTCCCGATCCGGTCCATTCGCCAGTCATCAGCCATGGCCCGAACCTATCCGGTCCCGATCACCGGCCTTCAGTCGGCGTCTCGGCCCCGTTCAGCCCCCGCATTGGCGAAGCATCATGCTCTTGTCCGCCGCCGTCACAGGAAGCTCGTACTTCTCCGCCACCTGCGAGAACCTCACCGCGTACGAGCAGCGGACCGCCTTGTTCGGCGGCAGCCAGGACGCCGGGCCGGAGTCCCGCTTGGCGGAGTTCGTGGAGCCCGAGACCGGCAGGAGATTCAGCACATCGTTGGCCAGCCGCTGCCGCTTTTCCTTGGTCCAGCGGGCGGCGCCCATCTGCCAGGCGTACGACAACGGCACCACGTGGTCTATCTGTACCTCGGCGGCCTTGGCCTTCTTCCAGGCGATGTCCTTGCCGGTGTACGGGTCGTACAGGTCCATCGAAACAACCACGCAATCGGAACCAGCTCGGAACCGGACGTTCCGGCCATGGAGTTTCAGCAAGTCGTTCCGCGTGTCACAACCGTTCCTCGCCAGCGGCACGCCGTCCGCCGTGTCCATCCATGCATGGCCGAACCTGTCCCGCTCGTAGCCCGTCTTCGGTCCACGCCCCTTGACTGCCAGTTCTCCGACGAGCTTGCGCGCATTCGCCTTGTCCGCCTCCGACGTGAGCGCGCCGAGCCCCGGCTTCGTTCCGTCCGGATTCGTCAGCGGGTTCGCCGCCCGCCCGGCAGCGGCGTCCGGTCTGGATCCCGCAGAGCTTCCGTCCGACTCCGGGCCGTTACAGCCTGCGACGAGCGCGGCGGCAACGGCGACCGTAAGGACGGTCCTTTTTCCGCGTGTACGCAGCGGCCTGTGACTTATGTGCCTTTCACTACGCACAGCCGACCACACCCTGCATACGCTGCAAGAACAGATTCATCACGGCGCGAAGCATAGAGATGACGCGGGTGCCGCAGCCGTTTTCGTCGGTGTCGGCCCAGGCCGGGCCGAAGCGTTCGCGGGTGTAGCCGGTCTTGGGGGCCCGGCCTTTGACGGGGAGGGTGGCCAGGGCCTTCAGGGCGCTGCCGCGGGGGCCGGTGCCGGGCGGGGCGGGAACGGAAGGCGTCGATTTGTCGTCTCTTGTGGTGCCGCCGTGGGTGCAGCCGGCGAGGGCGAGCAGGGCGGTCAGCGCGGCGCCGGCGGGCAGTGCGCGGCGGCGGGCGCGGAGTGTGGTGCGGCGGGTGCGGGGCGCGGTGGGTAGGAACGGTTCGGCCCGTATCGACAGTGCGGTGCGCGGTGACGGTGCGGTCCGTATCAACAGTGAGGTCCCTTCCGGGAGCGGTGGCGCCACGGGCGCGCGGCCAGAGGCAGGTGGGGCGGCAGCCGGTTCGACGGCTTCGAGTATCTTTTCGGAAGTTGAGAGTAAGGACGCGCATGGACACGGCCGCAGCGACCGCGGCGGGCGAGGAGATCACGGCACGGCCCGCCGTCGCCGCCAAGCTCCCCTCGGCGGCCGGCCGCCTCCGCCGCCGGGCCGGTGCCCTGAGCCGGCCCCGCCTCGACCCGTACTGGACCGCGGCGCTGTTCTTCGTCCTGTTCACCGTCGTCTCGGTGGCCCGCTGGCGGTCGATGGCCACCATGTCCTGGGACCTGGGGATATTCGAACAGGCCATACGGGGCTACGCGCATCTGCGGGCCCCCATAGTGGACCTCAAGGGGCCCGGCACCAACATCCTGGGCGACCACTTCAGCCCTGTCCTGATGCTGCTCGCCCCGTTCTACCGGCTTTTCCCCTCTCCTGTCACCCTTCTCGTCGCGCAGTCCGCCCTGTTCGCGCTGTCCACGCTGCCGGTGACCCGGGTCGCCGCCCATGTCCTGGGGCGCGGCCGGGGGCTGGCCGTCGGCTTCGCCTACGGCCTGTCGTGGGGACTGCAGAAGGCCGCCGACTTCGACTTCCACGAGATCGCCTTCGCGGTGCCGCTGATCGCCTTCTCCCTCGAAGCGGTGGTGCGGCGGCGCTGGACCGCGGCGGTGGGGTGGGCGGCGCCCCTGGTCCTGGTCAAGGAGGATCTGGGGGTGACGGCCGCGGCGATCGGTGTGGTGGTTCTCGTACGGGCCCGCCGGGCCGTGCCGCCGGCCATCGGCCTGGTGGCGTTCGGTGTCACCGCCGCCGCCGTGACCCTCGGCCTGATCATCCCCGCCTTCAACGGCTCCGGCTCGTACGACTACTGGGCCAAGCTCGGCGACGACGGGCCGTCCGCCGCCATTCCCCTGGACACCGCGGTCCGCACCCTGCTGTGGATCCTGCTGCCCACCAGCGGTCTGCTCGCGCTGCGCTCGCCGCTGCTGCTCGTCGCGCTGCCCACCGTCGGCTGGCGCCTGATCTCCCACGACCCGCACTACTGGGGCACCGACTGGCACTACAACGCCGTCCTGATGCCGGTCGTCATGCTCGCCCTGGTCGACGCGCTCCCCGAAGCCCGCACCGCCGCCCGCCCCTGGCTGCGCTCATACGCCCACCACCTCCCCGTCGCGGTGCTGGCCGCGGCGCTGGCGCTGAGCACCGCACTGCCGCTGGGCCGCCTCACCGAACCCGCCACCTACCGCGTGCCGCGCGCGGTCCCGGCCGTCACTCGCCTGCTGGCACGCATTCCCGACGGCGCGACCGTCGAAGCCGACCTGCGCTCGATCAGCCGCCTCGCCGGCCGGACCCGCGTCCTGTGGACCGGCGACACCCGCGGCATCGACCCGGACTACGTCACGGTGCAGTTGCACGACGGCCGTACGCCGGAACAGACCCTGGCCGAGGTGACCGCCCGCCACCCCCGGGCCGCCTACGCCCCGCTGGGAGCCGCCACGGACCTCGTCGTATTCAAGAAGACAACCGCGCGCTGAATTGCTTAGCGTGGCGCGGTGACCGAGATCCCGCGCCCGGCCCCCGGCACGCCCGCGGACCGTACCGATCTGATCGTCCTCAACGGTGGCTCCAGCTCCGGCTGTTCCACACTGGCCCGGTGCCTCCAGGACCTGCTGCCCCGCCCCTGGCTGACGCTGGGCACCGACACGTTCGCCGAGGCCCTGCCCGCCGCCCTGCGCAACGGGGAAGCCGGCGCGGGCGGGCTGGACATCGCGCCCGACGGCAGTGTCGGCGTGGGTCCGGTCTTCCGGGCGCTGGAGGACGGCTGGATCAGGGGCGTTGCCGCGATGGCGCGGGCCGGCACCGGCGTCATCGTGGACGAGGTGTTCCTCGGCGGCCGTGCCTCACAGGAGCGCTGGCTGGCCGCGCTCGGCGGGCTCAACGTGCTGTGGGTGGGCGTGCGCTGCGACCCGGCGGTCGCCGCGGCCCGCGAGGCCGCCCGCGGGGACCGGGTGGCGGGGATGGCCGCCGGGCAGGCGCACTCGGTTCACGAAGGCGTCAGGTACGACATCGAGGTGGACACCGGCAGCGCCGACCCGCTCACCTGCGCCCGGTACGTCGCGGCGCAGGTGAGGTGAGGTGAGGTGGGATGGAGTGGGTGGGGTGAGCGGGACGGTGGTTCCTTTGCTCTGAACCGGGCTGGTTTTACGAGCCCAGGATCGTGGTGAGGAATTCGCCCACCCACGCCAGCAGTTCCCGGCCCACCAGCGGCTTCCCGCCGATCTTCCCGGTCGTCGGGCGCGGCACCAGGATCTGGTGGGTGGCCGGCTTGAGGACCGTACGCGGGTACAGGCGCTTGAGGCGCAGTTCCTGGGACTCGCGCAGTTCCACCGGCCCGAAGCGGACGTTGGAGCCCTGGAGGGTGATGTCCGCGACGCCGCAGGAGCGGGCCAGCATCCGCAGGCCGGCGACAAGCAGCAGGTTCTCCACCGGCTCGGGCAGCTTGCCGTAGCGGTCGGTCAGCTCCTCCCGTACGGCCTTGATGTCCTCCTCCGAGGCGGCCGAGGCGATCGCCCGGTACGCCTGGAGGCGCAGCCGCTCGCCCGGTGCGTAGTCGTGCGGGACATGCGCGTCCACCGGGAGTTCGATCTTGACCTCCATCGGCGGCTCCTCCTCCGCGCCGCCTTCCAGGGAGGCCCGGTAGTCCGCGACCGCCTCGCCCACCATCCGTACGTACAGATCGAAACCGACGCCCGCGATATGGCCGGACTGCTCGCCGCCCAGGAGGTTGCCCGCGCCGCGGATCTCCAGGTCCTTCATGGCCACATACATGCCCGCGCCCATTTCGGTGTGCTGGGCGATGGTCGCCAGCCGCTCGTGGGCGGTCTCCGTCAGCGGCTTCTCCGGCGGGTAGAGGAAGTAGGCGTAGCCCCGCTCCCGGCCGCGGCCCACCCGGCCGCGCAACTGGTGGAGCTGGGAGAGACCGAAGTTGTCACCGCGCTCGACGATGAGGGTGTTGGCGTTGGAGATGTCGATGCCCGACTCCACGATCGTGGTGGAGACCAGCACGTCGAACTTCTTCTCCCAGAAGTCCACCACGACCTGCTCCAGGGCGGATTCGCCCATCTGGCCGTGCGCGGTCTGGATGCGCGCCTCGGGCACGATCTCCCGCAGCCGGGCCGCGGCCCGGTCGATGGACTCCACCCGGTTGTGGATGTAGAAGACCTGCCCCTCGCGCAGCAGTTCACGGCGGATGGCGGCGCCGATCTGCTTCTGCTCGTACGGCCCGACGAACGTCAGGACCGGGTGCCGCTCCTCGGGCGGGGTGGTGATCGTGGACATCTCGCGGATGCCGGTCACCGCCATTTCGAGCGTACGGGGAATGGGCGTGGCCGACATGGTCAGCACGTCCACGTTCGCACGCAGCTTCTTGAGCTGCTCCTTGTGCTCCACGCCGAATCGCTGCTCCTCGTCCACGATGACCAGGCCCAGGTCCTTGAATTTGGTCTCGGAGGAGAACAGCCGGTGGGTGCCGATGACCAGGTCGACCGAGCCGTCCTTGAGGCCCTCCAGGACCGCCTTGGCCTCGGTGTCGGTCTGGAAGCGGGACAGCGCCTTGACGACGACCGGGAACTGGCCGTACCGCTCGGTGAACGTGCCGTAGTGCTGCTGCACCAGGAGGGTCGTGGGCACCAGGACCGCGACCTGCTTGCCGTCCTGTACGGCCTTGAAGGCGGCACGGACCGCGATCTCCGTCTTGCCGTAACCCACGTCGCCGCAGATCAGCCGGTCCATCGGGACCGACTTCTCCATGTCCTCCTTGACCTCGGCGATCGTGGTGAGCTGGTCGGGGGTCTCGGCGTACGGGAAGGCGTCCTCCAGCTCGCGCTGCCAGGGGGTGTCCGGGCCGAAGGAGTGGCCGGGGGCCGCCATCCGCGCCGAGTACAGCTTGATCAGGTCGGCGGCGATCTCCTTGACGGCCTTCTTGGCCCGCGCCTTGGTCTTGGTCCAGTCCGCGCCGCCGAGCCGGTGCAGCGTCGGCGCCTCACCGCCCACGTACTTGGTGACCTGCTCCAACTGGTCGGTGGGGATGTAGAGCCGGTCACCGGGCTGGCCGCGCTTGGCCGGCGCGTACTCCACCAGCAGGTACTCGCGGGTCGCGCCCTGGACCGTACGCTGCACCATCTCGATGTAGCGGCCCACGCCGTGCTGCTCATGGACGATGAAGTCGCCCGCCTGGAGAGTCAGCGGGATGTAGAGCCGGTCACCGGGCTGGCCGCGCTTGGCCGGCGCGTACTCCACCAGCAGGTACTCGCGGGTCGCGCCCTGGACCGTACGCTGCACCATCTCGATGTAGCGGCCCACGCCGTGCTGCTCATGGACGATGAAGTCGCCCGCCTGGAGAGTCAGCGGGTCGATCGTCTTGCGGCGGCGGGCCGGCATCCGGCCAGCTCCTTGCTGGCGGTGCGCTGACCGGTCAGATCGGTCCTCGGACGTCCGCGATGCCCCACAGCTCACGCCGCGCCCACATCGATCGGCGCCTGGCCGCCGCCCGCGCTCGCCGCCCAGGACGCCTGGAGGAACTCCTCCGCGGTGGCGACCAGATCGGCGGCGCGCGTACGGACCCGCTCCGGGTCGCAGACCACCGTCATGCTGCCCTCGGGCAGCACGTCCAGCAGCAGCTCCATGTCGTCCACCAGCACCGGGGCCAGGGACTCCATGCCCTCCACCGCGATGCCTTCGGCGATCTTGCCCAGCAGTTCGCCCAGCTCCGGGTGCTCCTCGGCCAGCGCCGCGGCCCGCTCCCGTACGTCATCGGTCAGCAGCAGCTCACGGCACGGCGGCGCCCACAGGCCGTGCTCGGCCACCTCCAGCGACCGCTGGTCGGCGACCTTGAAGTACCGGATCTCCTCGACCTCGTCGCCCCAGAACTCCACCCGCAGCGGGTGCTCCTCGGTCGGCGGGAACACGTCCAGGATGCCGCCGCGCACCGCGAACTCGCCACGCTTCTCGACCAGTTCGACCCGGGCGTACGCGGCTGCCGCCAAGGCGTCCACGACCTCCCCCAGATCGGCGCTCTGACCGCTGCGCAGACTGACCGGCTCCAGCTCCCCCAGCCCCTTGACCTGCGGCTGGAGTACGGACCGTACGGGCGCGACGACGACCGAGACCGGGCCCGAGGCCGGGTCGTCGGCACTGGGGTGGGTGAGCCGGCGCAGCACCGCCAGCCGCCGGCCGACGGTGTCCGAGCGCGGCGAGAGCCTCTCGTGCGGCAGCGTCTCCCAGGACGGGAACTCCACGACCGCGTCCTCCTGGCCCGCCGGCATCAGCGAACGCAGCGCAGCGGCCAGGTCCTCGGCCTCCCGGCCGGTGGCGGTCACGGCCAGCACGGTCCGCGGACCACGGGCCAGCGCGGCCACCGTGAAGGGCCGGGCGGCCGGGGGGCCCACGAGATCGAGCTGCGGCCGGTTGCCGTCGGCCGCGGCCTTCACGGCTTCGGCGAGCGCCGGGTCCCGTACGACGGCGTCGAGCAGACCAGTCAGGCTCATGAAAAAGGCTTCCGTCCCCAGTGAGGCTAGTGCAGTTGGTCGGATTCGGTCGGAGTCAGTCGGATTCGGTCGGGGTCTGGATCTCGGTCCAGGTCGTGTGTGCGGGTGGAGGTGCGGGTGTGTGCAGGTGTCAGGTGTACTTCGGCCGGTCGAGTTGAAGTGGATTTCGTCAACGCGAACAGCCCGACACTCCTGCGGCAGCGCCCAGGGGCCCGTCGGGCCGGATTTCCCAAGGGTACGACTCCCCACTGACAGCCGCGCCCCACACGAGCACCCACGCCCCACACCGGGCGGGGTACGCGCTCGGGTCCGGCCGTTTCGCGGCCGTGCCCCGCGTGGAATGGTGTCTGATACACGGAACGGCCGAGGGGGCAGTGGATCAGTGGACCGCGCGGGCAGGACGGGCAGAGGGCGGGAGCCGGACGGCGACAACGCGGAGGGGACAGGCGGTCACATCGGTGAGGGGACAGGCGGTCACATAGGTAAGGGGGCAGGCGGTCGGATGGGCGGGGACGGGCAGGACGGTGGTTTACGTGAGAACGGGGGCAGGGGCCGGCAGGTGAGCGGCCGGCGCGGGCCCGTCGTCGCCGCCCTCATGCTCGGGATGGCGCTCGCCGCCCTGGACTCCACCATCATCGCCACCGCCGTCCCCCAGATCGTCGGCGACCTCGGCGGTTTCTCCGTCTTCTCCTGGCTCTTCTCCGGCTACCTGCTGGCCGTCACCGTCACCCTCCCCGTCTACGGCAAACTCTCCGACACCTTCGGCCGCAAACCCGTCCTCGTCACCGGCGTCGTCGTCTTCCTCGCCGGCTCACTGCTGTGCGCGGGCGCCTGGAACATGGCCTCCCTCATCGTCTTCCGCATCCTCCAAGGACTGGGCGGAGGCGCCATACAGGGCACGATCCAGACCATCGCCGCCGACCTCTACCCCCTGAAGGAACGCCCCAAGATCCAGGCGAGGCTCTCCACGGTCTGGGCCGTCTCGGCGGTCGCCGGCCCGGCGCTCGGCGGCCTGCTGGCGGCGTACGCGGACTGGCGCTGGATCTTCCTGGTCAACCTGCCCGTCGGGGCGGCGGCCCTGTGGCTGGTGCTGCGCCACTTCCACGAGCCACCGCAGTACGCCCGTACGGCGGGGGCGCAGAAGGGGGCACACTCCGCCCGTACGGCAGGGACGCAGGAGGGGGCACACTCCGCCCGTACGGCTCGGCCGCGCGTCGACTGGCCCGGCGCGCTGGCCGTCTTCGTCTGCGGCGGCCTGCTGCTGACCGCCCTCGTCCAGGGCGGCGTCGCCTGGCCCTGGCTCTCCGCCCCTTCACTGGGGCTGTTCGCCGGCAGCGCGCTGTGCGCGGCGCTCACCGTCCTGATCGAGCGGCGGGCCGCCGACCCCGTCATCCCCGGCTGGGTCTGGCGCCGCCGCGCGATCTCCTCCGTCAACCTGGCGCTGGGCGCCCTCGGTCTCCTGATGGTCGCCCCGACCGTCTTCCTGCCCACCTACGCACAGTCCGTGCTGGGACTGGGACCGGTCGCGGCCGGATTCGTGCTCTCCGTGATGACCCTGAGCTGGCCGGTCTCGGCCGCGCTGAGCAGCCACCTCTACAACCGGGTCGGCATCCGGATGTGCGCGGTGCTCGGGATCGGGACGGCGGGCCTGGTGCTGCTCGCCTTCCCGCTGCTGCCCTACCCCGGCGCCGCCTGGCAGCCCGCCCTGATCATGCTGGCACTCGGCGCCGCCCTCGGGTTCTTCCAGCTCCCCCTGATCATCGGCGTGCAGTCCTCGGTCGGCTATGCGGAGCGCGGCACCGCCACCGCCTCGGTCCTCTTCTGCCGCCAGGTCGGCCAGTCCGTGGGCGGCGCCCTGTTCGGCGCCGTCGCCAACGCCACCCTGGCGGGGCACCTGGCCGCCGCCCCACCGACATCCGCCCCGGCCTGCCCGGTGACCTCGACTCCGTCTCCCGCGCCCTGGAACGGGCCGGGGCCCTGACCGACCGCGCGGCCGACTACCTGCGCCGCGCGGTGGACTCCGCCGTCGACCACGTCTTCACCGGCGCCGTGGTGGCGGCCGTCGCGGCCCTGCTCGTCCTGCTCTTCCTGGCCCCCCGCAGCTTCCCGGTGCACGGGGACGTCCGTACGGAAGGTGCGGAGGGTACGGAAGGTGCGGAGGGTACGGACGGCACGCCCACGCCCCGTACGGACGGCACGCCCACGGCCCGGACGGACGGCACGCCCACGCCCCGGACGGACGGCCGGGAAGGCGGCGGGACGGGCGGATGAGCCCGGAGCGGGGGCGGCGGCCGTCGTGTCACTGCTCCGGGATCTTCGGCAGCTTCGTCTCCAGGGTGTCCTCGTTGTCCGGGTTGCCGGACCCCGTACCGGCCCCCGCACTGGATCCCACGCCGGCCCGCGCCACCTGGCGGGCTCCCTGGCCCGCCTCCGGCGCCCGGCCGACGCGCGGATCGGCACTCCGGCCGGCGCCGCGCTCCGCCGGTCCGTCCACCGCACGCTCCGCCGGCCGATCCGCCGTACGCTCCGCCGCCTCGTCCTCGCCCGGGTCCTTCCCCGTGAGCGCCGCCAAGGTATTGCGTACGTGCGTCATATGGGCCCGCACCACCTCGCGCCGCTCACTGTGCTCCCGCAGCGTCCGCTCCGTGGCCCGCTCGATCCGCTCCGCCTCGACCCGGCCCTGCGCGATCAGCTCCGCCGCCCGCGCCTCGGAGTCCTCCTGCCGGTGCCGCGCGGCCTCCTCGGCCTCGGCGAAGCGGCGGCGCGCCTCGGCGAGCTTGTCGCGGCCCAGTTCGTCCAGCTCCGCGACCCGCCGCTCCAGCTCCGCCTCCCGCTCCGCCAGCTCACGCCCGGCCGCGTCCCACTGGTCGGCCTGCTCCTTCTCCTGGTCCTGAAGCATCTCCACGGCCCGCCGGCCCGTCTCCTGGAGCGCCGCGTCCGCCTCGGCACGCAGCCGCTCGGCGTCCTCGGCGGCCTCCGCGCGCAGCCGCTCGGCCTCGGCCTGCGCCGCATCGATCACCTGACCGGCGTACTCCTCGGCCTCGGCGCGCAGCCGCTGGGACGCCCGCTCGGCCGCTTCCCGGGCCGCGTGGCCGTCCTCCTCGGCGGCCCGGTGCGCCTCTTCCACCGCCTGACGCGCCTCCGCCCGGAGCCTGGCCGCCTCGGACTCCGCCGTGGTCAGGATCAGCCGGGCCTGGTCACCCAGGGACTCGTACGTCTGCGGCGACATACGCGCTATGTACTCGCGCATCTCCTGGAGCTCGGCCGTCATCTCATTGACGAGCGCCGTCAGCCGCGCGGCCCGCTCCCAGCAGGAATCGCGGTCGATGGAGAGCCCCTCCACCCTGCGGTCCACATCCGCCGGCCGGTAGCCGCGCCCCCGTACGATCTCGAACCCATGAGGCGAAACCGATGCACTCATCCCTCAAGCCCCTCTCCGACGTGCCACGCCCTTCCGCGCACATCTTTCTCGATCGCTGCGAAGCGGTTGTAACGCGACACTCCGTCCCTTCCCATGCTCCAGGATGCGTCAATTGTTAGCAGAAGTCGGAATCGAGCCATCCTCGCGAAGCGCCTCGAAGAGCCGCCGCGCCTCCCGCTCGTCCCAGACCAGGACATCACCCAGGTCCCCCATGGTGACACCGGGGTTGGCGACCGGAACGGTCAGCGCTTTCCCGCCACCGCCGGCGACCTCCTTCGCCGACCGGCCCAGCGTCACCAGATCCCCCACGCCCGTACCGCCGTCCACCGTCACCGCGGACAGCGCGGCGTCCAGCACCGACCGGAGCCGGAGGGGATTGAGGACCACCCCGGGCCCGAGCATCGCGTCCGCCACCGCGCCGACGAGCCGCCGCTGACGCCTGACCCGCCCCAGGTCCCCGTCCGGATCGGTGTAGCGGGACCGTACGTACGCCAGCGCCCGCACCCCGTCCATCCGCTGACAGCCGGCCCGGAAGTCCGCCCCGGCCTTCTCGTCCTTCAACGGCTTGTCCAGACACAGCCGCACCCCGCCCAGCGCGTCGACGAGAGCGACGAAGCCGGGGAAGTCCACCTCCGCGTAGTGGTCGACCCGCAGCCCCGTCGCCTCCTCCACCGTACGGGTCAGGAGGCGCGGACCGCCGTCCGCGAACGCCGCGTTGATCTTTCCCTTGCCGTGGCCGGGCACCTGCACGTAGCTGTCCCGGGGCAGGCTGACCAGGTACGGACCGTGCCCGCCGTGGTGCAGCAGCATGATCGTGTCCGTGTTCAGCCCCTCGTCGTTGCCGACGTGCAGCTTCCGCCGCTGCTCGGGGGTGAGGTCCTTGCGGCTGTCCGAACCGACCAGCAGCCAGTTCGTGCCCTTGCCGGGCGACGGCCGGCCGGAGTAGCCGGCGGCGATCGCGTCCGTGCGCCGCACCTGCTTCCCGGCCCAGAAGTACAGGGCCGCGCCACCGGCCGCGACGAGGACCACCAGGGTCAGGAGGGCGAGCAGGATGCGCCGGGGCCAGGAGAGGCGGCGGGGGCGCCGGGGACGCCTTGTACGGGGGGTACGGGAGGTATGGCAGGTGCGGCGGGAGAGGCGGCGGCGGGCGCGGTAGAGGGTGGTGGTGGAGGCCGGGGACGGTGGCGGGGATGGCGGCGGAGCGGGTGGGCCGGCCGGTTCCGGCGGGTCGGCGGATTTCGGTGGATCCGCCGGTTCCGGAGAATCGGGCGGATCCGGGGAATCGGGCGGTTCCGGGGAATCGGCTGGTTCCAGGCCCGGGTCCGGGGCGCAGGCCGGGACCGGGTCCGGGTCCTGTGAGGGTTCGGAAGGCGGTGAGGGTGACGGTGGGGGCTGGCCCATACAGGCATGCTCGTGGCGCACCGTACGCACGGCGCGTACGTCCGGGCCGTACGGGTGACCGGCCGCGGACGTACGCCACTCCTCAGCGCCGAGGTGCTACAGCAGTCCGTCCCACATCTGTTCCAGCAGCACCGACCACCACGTCTCCGGCGAACCGAGCGCGGGCGGGTCCAGTGCCACGAGCTGCGCCTGGAAATCGACGGTCCAGCGCCCCGCCTGCTCCGGCGTCAGCCCGTACCGCAGCCGCCACATCCGGCCCAGCATCGCCAGCGACCGTACGAACTCCGGCAGTCCGCTGTTGACGAACTGCGGCGGCACGGGCTGTCCGCCCGGCCCCGCCTCCAAGGGAACCGCCACGATGTGCGCGGTCCCGTACTGGACACAGAGCTGCCGGCCGAAGTCGTTGCCCATGACCAGGTAGGACCCCGCGTCGACGGCCGGCTGCACCCGCCGCTCCGACGCCAGCTCGGCCAGTGTCGGCACCGGCCGCCCCGGCTGCGCCTGTGCCCAGAAGAACGGCCCGAAGTCGACCGGCAGACCGGCCCACACCAGGGTCTGCGCCACCACGTCCGGCACACCCTGCCGCGAGACCGCCCGCTGGTCGAAACGGAAGATCCCCTGCGGGCCGAACGCCTGCTCCAGCTCCTGCCCGATCGCCTGCGGCGGCACCGGCGGGATCTGCTGCACCTGGGAGGGGTGCGGCAGCGGCGCGCGCACCGGCGCCGGGCGCGCGGGCCCGTCCGCGACCTGGTGCAACTCCCCTTGGTGTTCGATGAGATGGCCCACCCCGCGCTGCCGCGAGGCATGGTCCTTCCCGTACGCGGCCGTGTGGCTGATACGGACCTGCGGCCAGGTCTCGCGCACCATACGGGCGCAGTAACCGCCCGGCAGGTCACAGGACTCCAGCTCGGTGTGGAGCTCCAGCACCTGCTGCGGCGGCACGTTCATGCCGCGCAGCTCGTGCAGCAACTGCCACTCGGGGTGCGGGGTGCCGGGCGCGGAGCGGCGGACGATCTTCTGCTCCGAGCCGTCGGGCGCGCGATAGCTCAGTACGGCCATGTAGCCGGGGCCCACGGTCGGCTGGCCGGCCGGGGCCTGCGGATAGCCGTACCCGCCGGAACCGGGGCCGGGTCCGGGCCCTGGGACGCCGGGCGGGGCGGCCGGGGTGCCAGGCCGGGGCCGGCCGGTCCGCCGGGGCCGATCGCGCCGGAGGCGAGCATGGTGGCCGCGGCGTGCACGCCGCCGCCGGCCGCTCGGCCCGGGCCGCCGGGACCACCGGCGCCACCAGGCCCCCCGGAGCCACCGGGGCCGGGGGAAGCACCGGGGCCGCCGACGGGCGGGGCGGGGGAGGCGGCGGGGCCGCCGGACCGCCGGACCTGGGCGCGCCGGGCGGAGCGGGCGGCGCGGGAACGCCGGGGCCACCGGGTCCGCCGGGACCACCGGATCCGCCCGCGTCACCGGACAGCGCGGCACCGGAGGCCAGCATGGTCGCGGCGGCGTGCACACCGCCGCGCGGCGCAGCACCGCCTCCGGGAGCTGGCGACGTACCCGTACCCGGGCCCGTACCGGCGCCTGCGTCCACACCCGGGCCCGAATCCGTACCCGCGTCCGGTGTGCCGGAGGCGTCCGGCGTGACGGGGCCGTCCACGGCGCTGAGGTCCAGCTCGTCGGGGTTCAACTGCGAGACGAGCTGCGTCGGTACGTACCCGCCGGCCGGCGCGCCCGGAACACCGGGGCCGGTCGGGGACGGCGCGGGAGCGGGCGCGGGCGGCGGGGGTACGGGGCCGCCGGCCCGCGCGGACGCCCGGCCTGTCGGCTCGCCGGCGACCTTTGCGGCACCCGGACGCGCCGCACCGCGCGGCGTACCGGGCACACCGGGAGGCGGCACGGGCGGACCACCCGCGGTACCCGGCCGGGTCCCCGCGCCTGCGCCGGTACCTGCACCTGCGCCTGCACCTGTCGCGTCCGCACTACCGGCGTTGCCCGTATTGCCCGCGTTGCCGGGCAGCGAGGAGCCGTCCGCGAGCATGGTGGCCGCGGCGTGCACACCACCGCGGGGCGGCGCGGGCGGGGCGGCCGGAACGCCCTGGCCAGGCGTGCCCGGACCGCCGGACACGGCGGGTGGCGGCGGCACGTCCGCGACCGGGGGACCCGACGGCGGCGGCAGGTCGTTCAGGCCGCGCGCGGCGGGCGGGCCCGGCGGTGCCGGCGGCATGGGCGGCGGTGCCACGCTCCCGCCCGGGCCGGCGGAACCCGGCCCGCCCGCGGCCGGGTCCTCGATCGCCGGCGCGATGGTCGTACGCGGCAACTGGCTGCCGCCCGCGAGGAATTCGGTCTTCGCCTCGGCCCGCGCACGGGGCGGCGGGGTGTCCTCCTCGTCGAACCCGGTGAGCGGCGGCGCGAAGACCGTGGCGGGCAGCCCCACCGAACGGTCCTCGTCACCGGCCCCGCTGGTGTCCGTACCGGCCCAAGGGGTGGCGTCCGCGGACACCGGGGGCCCGGCAGGAGCAGCACCGGCACCCGCACCGGCACCCGTACTCGCACCGGCACCCGTGCCCGTACTCGCGCCCGTACCGGCGTCAGAACCGGCGTCAGCAGCACCGGCCGCGCCGGCCGCCGGAGATCCGCCCCCGGCCCCCTCGGCCCCTCGCGCGTCCCGCACCGCCAGCCGGTCCCCCCGCCCGATCGTGTCCGCCGCCTCCTGAAGCCACTCCGGCGGCGTCAGCAGGAAGGACGTCGCCTCCAGGTCGATGCGCTGCGGCGGCCCGGCCGCCCCGTACGAGGCGTCCCGCGCCATGCCGTACTCCTCCTCGTACCGGCGGATGACCTCACCCACCGGAAGCCCCGGCCACAGCGTCGTCTCGCCGCTGTCCCGCGCGATCACCAGCCGGACCCGGCCGCCGCTGTGCTGCGCTCCGCCTCGGCCCGGACCTTGTTCATCGGATGCCGAGCCCGTCGCCGGCCCGTCCTCGCGGTCCTCCGCCCAGGCCACGAAGCCCAGGTCGAATTCCCGTACCCGCACCTCACGGTGGAGCGGCGCGGGCACATCGCCGTTGATCCAGCGCTCCGCACGCTCCTGCGCCTGCGCGAACGTCACCACCGCGCCTCACCCCTCCACCGGAACGGCGCGCGCGAAGCCGCCGTCCACCATCAAGTTCGCCACCGTCTCCAGCTCCGGCGGATTGCCCGCCAGCCGCAGGAGGAAGTCGTCGAAGTCCTCGCCGCACGGCAACAGCAGCCGCTCCACCCGCTCCTGGACCGTCCAGCCGTCCCGGTCACGGGCGTCGTCGTACGGGCAGAACCAGACCGACCCGACCGCCTCGCCCCTGACCTTCACCGCGAGCACGCCGCCCTGCACGAACCCCACACCCAGGTAGTCCTTGGTGAAGTGGTCCCGCAGACACTTGTTGACGTACACCAGATCGTTGACCGCCGCCTCGTCCCGCACCGTGAAGAACGGCTGGTCCACCAGCAGCCCCAGCTCCGCGTCGAGCGCCGCGCCCACCGGCGCGCACCCGCCCGCCGCCTTCAAAAAGGAGCGGTACGCGCCCGGCAGCCGGTACCCCAGCGCCTCCTCCGCCTGCGCCACCTGCTCCTCCGGCACCGACACGTCCCGGTGCGGCAGCCCGAAATGCGCCGGCCGGGTCTCCTGCAAGGGCCGCGTACCGCGCTTGTCGTGCTCCACGGCCGCCGTCGCCAGCCCGCCGTGATGCCGCAACAGCGCCTTGACCTCGACCGGCACCAGCTCCATACGCCGCGTACCCGCCACGTGGTGCCAGGTCCAGCCGTGCGGCGTGGCCACCGGCGGCACGTCCTCCCACAGCTCGTGCCCCTGCGCGTGCAGCGCCGCGTTGGCCGAGACGTAATCCGTCAGCCGCAGCTCATCGATGCCGAAGCCCTCCGGGGGCTCCGCGATCTCGGCCGCCGCCCGCGCGTACGGCGAGAAGTCCGGAAAACCGTCGGCGTCCACCCGTACGCCCCTGGGATGGCGTGCGGCCCGGACCGGGTCCGGGAAATGCACGGCCTGACCGGCGTAGGCCGAGTTCGGCGGCGCGGCATGTCCCCCGGCCTGGCGGCTGGGAGGTGCCCCCAGCCCTGTCGGACCTGTCGTCATGGCGGTTGCCCCCTGGCTGAATCTGGCTACTGCGCACAGCCTATGCCGTGCCGCAACAGGGCTGGCCAAGCTCCGTACCGCGGTACCGGGCCGGCGCCCGGGCGACACCGGGGGCGGCGGCTTTGGACGCGTACGACGCCGTACCGGCGCACCGCCCCGGCCCCGTACCCCCCTCCCGCCGAACCGCCGCACCACCGCCGCGCCGCCATCACACCGCCACCGCACCACCGCCGCGCGTCAACCGCGCCGCCGCCGGCTCACGCCCGCACGCCGCATCCCGCCCCGCGTCACCGGGAACAGAACACTCACGACCGTGACGTCCCTGACAGCACACCCGACTTCCGCGACACCCGGCACATTTGGCAGGCTGAGCCTCCCCCTACCCTTGTCGGGGGACCCCAGCGACTCGGGGACACGGGGAGGGAAAGCGCGACCATGCACACGACCACTGACCAGTCCACCGCCACCGGAGACCCCCGCGTCGGCTGGAGCGGCACCGCGGGCGACGACCGGCCGCCCGCCCTGCTCCACCGCCGCGACGGCATCCTCCCCACCGTCGGCGCCGCCCTCTCCGTACGCGGCAAGACCCTCACCAGCACCGCGAGCAAAGCCGAACAGCCCCCGGCCCTCCACCCCCTCGTCCAGGACTTCCTGGACACCCTCCCCACCGCCCAGCGCGAACGCTTCACCGGCCGCTGCCCCGAAGCCGTACTGCTCTCCCGGCACCTGACCGCCGTCGAGGCCAACCGCGGCAAACGCGCCTCCCGCAAGCCGCTGACCAACGGTGAGGCCCGCCGCTCCCTGAAGCACTCGAAAATCACCGCACGGCACATCCGCGAGGACGGCGACCCCCGGCACGGCAGCTACGCCCCGCCCTGCCGCTCCTGCGACGCGCTCCTCGCCTTCTTCGGCGTCATGCCCATCGGCACACCCGCAGGGAACTGACGTAACCGACAGGGAAAACAGGGAACTGACCACGACCATGCCCCCCACCGCCCCCACCGCCCCGTCCTACGACTCCTACGACCGCACCTCGGCCACCCGCTTCCCCGTCGCCGTCGACGCCGCGCTGCGCGACGCCGGCTGGCGCCCCGGCCGCTGGGACATCAAACAGGCCGAACGCTGGGCCGACGCCCTGCGCGCCCACGCCTCCCCCGCCGGGCACCGGCACACCGTCTTCCCCGCCGCCGTCGAAGCCTGGGCCGAATTCGGCGGCCTGGACATCGTCCCCACCGGTCCCGGACGGCACATCGCCCCCACCCCCTTCACCGTCGACCCGCTGCACGGCCTGCACCTCGCCCGCACACTCGGCGACCTCGGGCGCGCCCTGGAGACGGACGTCGCCCCGCTCGGACAGGAGACCGGCGGACAGGCCGTACTCGCCATCGACACCGAAGGCCGGGTCTACAGCCTCGACCACACCGGGGACTGGTTCCTGGGACACGACCTCGACCAGGCCCTGGGCACACTCGTCCTGGGCGGCCGGCCGGCCCGGCTCAGCGCGACACCCGGCTGACGGGGCCGGCGGAACGGGCGGAATCGGCAGGACCGGGGGAACTGGCGGGGCCGGGGGACGGGATAAGACCGTCGACCGATTCGTTCCCGTCCTGCCCCGTACGCACCGAATCCGTGTGGTTCGAACCCATAGGCGCTGAATCCGTACGAGCCGAGTCCGCGTCCACAGGAGCCGCGGCCGTACGCTCCGCGGCCGTACGTTCCGGAGCCGTACGTTCCAACTCCCCGGGCTGCAACTCTCCAGACTCCGCCTCCGTACGGCCCGGCAGCACCGCCGACACCCGGAAACCCCCCGCCTCCGTCGGCCCCGACACGAACACCCCGCCGAGCCCGGTCACCCGCTCACGCATCCCCACCAGACCGTTCCCGCCGCTGGGCAGCCCCACATCCGCCGCACCACGCGCCGACGGACCGTTCTCCACCTGTACGGCGACCTCACCCGGCCGGTGCGCCAGCCGCACCCGCGCCCACGCGCCCGGAGCGTGCTTGTGCACATTCGTCAGCGCCTCCTGCACCACCCGGTACGCGGTCTGCTCCACCCCCGGCGGACAGGCGCGCGCCTCACCCTCCACCAACAGCTCCACCGCCATCCCGGCCGCCCGGGACTGCCCGACAAGCTCCCCCAACTCGGCCAGATACGGCCCTTCCGCGTCCTGATCCACCCCCACGGCCACCACAGCCACCGCACCCGGCCCGGAGACCGGACCGGCCCCGGCCCCCGGCTCCCCCGACCGCGCGGCCGTCCGCACCCCCTGCGCGGGCGCCCGCCCCGACGCCGATGACGCCGCCGACGCCCCCGCCGGTGCCGCCTTGACCCTGGCCGCCACCGCCGCCAGCCGCTCCGGCTCGTCCGACGGCGGCGCCGTACGCGCCGAACCGCCCTCCGCCGTCCGCAGCACCCCCAGCATCTCCCGCAGCTCCGTCAGCGCCTGCCGCCCCATGTCCCCCACCAGCGCCGCGTTCTTCGACGCCTTGTGCGGATCCTTCAACGCCACCGCCTGCAACGCCGCCGCATGCACCACCATCAGACTCACCCGGTGCGCCACCACGTCGTGCATCTCGCGCGCGATCCGCGTGCGCTCCTCGTTACGGGCCCACTCCGCCCGCTCCTCGGCCCGGTCCGCCAGCAGCGACAGCTCCCGCTCCAGCCCGTCCGCCCGCTCCCGCAGGCTCTCCACCAGCCGGCGCCGAGCGCCTATGTAAAGACCCCACAGCACCGGCGGCGCCGTGGCCACCAGCCCCACCGCCACCGCCATGACCGGCACGAACCACTGCGGAGGATTGAAATCCGGCTCCGCACCCACGTGCTGCCGCAGCGTGACGAACGCGATGATCAACGTGCCGACCACCGACATCCCCGACAGCAGACCGATGATCCGCCGCGGCACGTCCGAAGCCGCCAGCGAATACAATCCGATGCCGCTCAGCAGCACACCCATCTGCGCCGGGGTCACCGCGATCGCGACCAGCACCACCGCGATCGGCCAGCGCCGCCGCATCAGCAGCACCGGGCCCACGAGCAGGCCCAGCACGAGCCCCAGCGCCGTCGGCAGCCCTGCCTTGCCCGCGAAATCCGCGCCCTCCGACAGGCACTCCGCCGTCGAGGCGAGCGCGAGGCAGACGTCCAGCACCGCGCTGCGCCGCCGCTCCCACCACCACGGTCCACCGCCGGGCGCGCCCCTCGCACCCGTTCCGTCGATTGCCCCCGTTGCGCTCATACCGACCAGCCTACGGGCGCCCACGAACCTTTTTCCGTCGAGTGCCCATGCACGCCCCTCGCCCGTTACCGGCCAGTATCCGCAGCTTTCCCTCGAACTACTGAACCGCTCGCATTTTCGGGGATTTTGTATAACCGGACCATGAAGCTGGCGTCATGCCGGAAACACCGACGCACTTCGAGTCCCTGCGCGAGCAGGCCGTCACCCTCCGCCGCGAGGGCCTCAGCCGCCGCCAGATCCGCGACCGCCTGCACGTCCACAACAACGACATCCTCAACCGCCTGCTCGAAGGCGAGCCCCCACCGGACTGGACCCGCCGCCCGAACGCGAAGGACGACCTACGGGCGAAGGCGCGGGAGCTACGGGCGCAGGGCATGACCTACAACGAGATCGTGGAGCGTCTGGGCGTCTCGAAGAGTTCGGTCTCTCTCTGGGTTCGCGACCTGCCCAAACCGGCCCCTCGGCCCGAACACCTGGAGCGCATGCGTGAGGCCCGCTGGGCGCCGTACCGCAAGGAGCGGGACGAACTGCGCGAGCGGACGAAGAAGGAAGCCCAAGGCGAGGTCGGCGAGCTGACCGACCGCGATCTGTTCATCGCCGGGGTCGCGCTCTACTGGGCGGAGGGCGGCAAGGACAAGCCGTACGCCCGCCGGGAGCTGGTGAGGTTCATCAACAGCGACCCCGACGTGATCAGCCTCTTCCTGAAGTGGCTGGAGCTGATGGGCGTGACCAGGGAGCGGATGCACTTCAATGTCAGCATCCACGAGTCCGCCGATGTGGCCGCCGCCGAGAAGTACTGGTCGGAACTCGTCGGCGTGGACGCATCCCTCTTCAACAAGACGGTACTCAAGCGCCACCGGCCGACAACGAACCGGAAGAACACCGGGCTCACCTACAGAGGCTGTCTAGCGATCTACGTCACGCAAAGCGCAGACCTATACCGTCGCATCGAAGGCTGGTGGTGCGGCATAGTGTTGGGAGCCCGGTCGACAGCCTGACGGAATGTCCGGTTTAGACCGAAACCATCCCCCGTGGTGTAATTGGCAGCACTGTGGCTTTTGGTGCCATCTGTCCGGGTTCGAGTCCTGGCGGGGGAGCAATTCGAAGTTCGGGTCCTGACCGCAAGGTCGGGACCCTTCTGCGTTTCGGCTTCAAACCACACCGGTATCCTTCGGGTGTCCACCACCCGAAGAAGCCGAAGGGCATCCCCGTGAGCGCCAATCGCCCGGCAGCCGTCGTCGTTCTCGCAGCGGGTGAGGGCACCCGCATGAAGTCGTCGACCCCCAAGGTCCTGCACACCCTCAGCGGCCGTTCCCTCGTCGGGCATGTCGTCGCCGCCGCCCGTGAGCTGGACCCCGAGCACCTCGTCGTGGTCGTCGGCCACGCCCGTGAGCAGGTGCGGGCGCATCTCCAGGGGATCGGCCCGGACATCCGTACCGCCGTGCAGCACGAGCAGAACGGCACCGGTCACGCCGTACGGATGGGGCTGGAGGAGCTGAGCGACAGCGGTGTCGCGCTGGACGGCACCGTGATCGTCGTCTGCGGTGACACCCCGCTGCTGACGGGGGAGACGCTGGCCGCGCTGGCCGGTACGCACGCCGCGGACGGGAACGCCGTCACGGTCCTGTCTGCCGAGGTGCCGGACGCCACGGGGTACGGGCGGATCATCCGTGCCGAGGACGGCGCGGTCACCGAGATCGTCGAGCACAAGGACGCCACCGAGGCGCAGCGTCTGGTCCGGGAGATCAATTCCGGGGTGTTCGCCTTCGACGCGCAGTTGCTGACGGACGCGCTGGGCAAGGTGCGGACGGACAACAGCCAGGGTGAGGAGTACCTCACGGACGTGCTGGGGATTCTGCGGGAGGCCGGGCACCGGGTGGGTGCGGCGGTGGCGGCGGATCACCGGGAGATCCTGGGGATCAACAACCGTGTGCAGTTGGCCCAGGCCCGCCGGCTGCTGAACGAGCGGCTGCTGGAGCGCGCGATGCTCAGTGGTGTGACGGTGGTGGATCCGGCGTCGACGTGGGTGGATGTGACGGTCACCTTCGAGCCGGACGCGACGGTGCACCCGGGGACGCAGTTGCTGGGCGGGACGCATGTCGCCGCGCACGCCCAGGTGGGTCCGCATTCGCGGCTGACGGACACGTCGGTCGGTGAGGGCGCGGTGGTGTCGTTCACGGTGTCCGACGGTGCGCGGATCGGTGCGGGGGCGAACGTGGGTCCGTACGCGTATCTGCGGCCCGGTACGGATCTGGGGCCGAAGTCGAAGGCCGGTACGTACGTGGAGATGAAGAACGCCACGATCGGTGAGGGCACGAAGGTGCCGCACCTGTCGTACGTGGGCGATGCGACGATCGGTGAGTTCTCCAACATCGGTGCGGCGAGCGTGTTCGTGAACTACGACGGTGAGGCCAAGCACCACACGACGATCGGGTCGCACTGCAAGACCGGATCGGACAACATGTTTGTGGCTCCTGTCACGGTCGGGGACGGCGCGTACACCGCTGCCGGCTCCGTGATCACCAAGGATGTGCCCCCGGGTTCGCTCGCGGTCGCTCGCGGCCAGCAGCGGAATATCGAGGGTTGGGTCGCTCGGAAGCGGCCCGGAAGCGCCGCCGCGCAGGCCGCTTCGGCTGCTCGCCAGGAGACCGACGGCGAGCAGTGATCGTGCTCGGGTACGCCGTGCGGGGCGTACCGTGATAGACGCACGCAAACAGGATTCGAGGAGATTTGCTGTGACCGGGATCAAGACGACCGGCGAGAAGAAGTTGATGCTCTTCTCCGGCCGCGCCCACCCCGAGCTGGCCGAGGAGGTCGCGCACCAGCTCGGTGTCGGCCTGGTCCCGACGAAGGCGTTCGACTTCGCCAACGGTGAGATCTATGTCCGTTATCAGGAGTCGGCCCGTGGAGCGGACTGCTTCTTGATGCAGAGCCACACGGCTCCCATCAACAAGTGGATCATGGAGCAGTTGATCATGCTGGATGCTCTGAAGCGGGCCTCGGCCCGGAGCATCACGGTGGTCATCCCGTCGTACGGGTACGCCCGTCAGGACAAGAAGCACCGTGGCCGGGAGCCGATCTCGGCGCGGCTGATCGCGGACCTGCTCAAGACGGCGGGTGCGGACCGTATCGTCACGGTGGACCTGCACACCGACCAGATCCAGGGTTTCTTCGACGGCCCGGTGGACCACCTGTTCGCGCTGCCGGTGCTGGCGGACTACGTGGGCGCGAAGGTGGACCGGGACAAGCTGACGGTGGTCTCGCCGGACGCGGGCCGGGTGCGGGTGGCGGACCGGTGGTGCGACCGGCTGGACGCGCCGCTGGCGATCGTGCACAAGCGGCGTGACAAGGACGTGGCGAACCAGGTCACCGTGCACGAGGTGGTCGGTGACGTGCGGGGCCGGGTGTGTGTCCTGGTCGACGACATGATCGACACCGGTGGCACGATCTGTGCGGCGGCGGACGCGCTGTTCGCCAACGGTGCGGCGGATGTGATCGTGACGGCGACGCACGGCATCCTGTCGGGTCCGGCGGCGGACCGTCTGAAGAACTCGCGGGTGAGTGAGTTCGTCTTCACCAACACCCTGCCGACCCCCGGTGAGCTGGAGCTCGACAAGATCACGGTGCTGTCGATGGCGCCGACGATCGCGCGGGCGATCCAGGAGGTCTTCGAGGACGGCTCGGTGACGAGCCTGTTCGAGGAGCAGTAAGCGACGGCTCGGCCTCCTCGCTCGGCTCGTGCGGCTTGCACAGTTCGCGGAGTTCGTGCGGCTTGCACGGTTCACGGAGTTCGTGCGACTTGTACGGCTCGTACGGCTTGCGCAGCTCGTACGGCTTGCGGGGCTGAGTGATCGACTTTGGGTGCGGCTTCCCCGCCGGGTAGACTCAGTGAGTTGCTCGGCGAGGGAGGCCGCATTTTATGTGCGGCGGTCCGTTATCGACGCGCTCTTCGTAGCAGGTCTGTCGTGGGCCGGGTGACGGTCCGATTCCGTACAGATCACGAGGAGTGCGCCATGGCCGAGATCAAGCTCGCCGCTGAGGCCCGTACCAACTTCGGCAAGGGTGCCGCGCGTCAGACGCGTCGCGAGAACAAGGTCCCGGCGGTCATCTACGGCCACGGTGCCGAGCCGATGCACGTCGCGGTGGACAGCCACGCGCTGATGATGGCCCTGAAGACCCCGAACGCCCTGATCCGTCTGGACGTGGACGGCAAGAGCGAGCTGGTCATCCCCAAGGCCGTGCAGCGTGAGGCCATCCGTGGCTTCCTGGTCCACGTGGACTTCCTGGCCGTCAAGCAGGGCGAGAAGGTCACGGTGGAGATCCCGATCCACACCGAGGGTGACCTGGCGCCGGGTGCGAACCTGCTGGAGCACCTGCTGAACACCCTGCCGGTCGAGGCCGAGGCCACCCACATCCCGGAGTCGGTGACCGTCTCCGTGGCGGGCCTGGACGCCGGTGACTCGGTGCTGGCCAAGGACATCACCCTGCCGGCCGGCTCGTCGCTGGCCGTCGAGGCGGAGACCGTCGTCCTTCAGGTCGTCTCGGCGCAGGCCGAGGCCCCGGCGGAGTCCGCCGAGGGCGAGGGTGACGAGGCCCAGGGCTGATCCCCTTCCGGACCGGCTTTTCCAACCGCCGCTCCGCACCTTCGGGTGCGGGGTGGCGGTTGGGCTGTTTCGAGGCGATGTGGGGACGGGAGATGCGCGGACGGCGGACGGCCCGCGGACGGCGGATGCAAGGACGGGAGATGTGGGGATGACGGACACAGGGCAGCCCTGGCTGATCGTGGGGCTGGGCAATCCGGGGCCGGAGTACGCCTCCCACCGTCACAACGTGGGGTTCATGGTGGCGGATCTGCTGGCGGAGCGTATGGGGGCGCGTTTCAAGGCGCACAAGGCGCGGGCGCAGGTCGTGGAGGGGCGGATCGGGGCGCCGGGGCCGGGCAGCCGGCGGGTGGTGGTGGCCAAGCCGATGTCGTTCATGAATCTGTCGGGTGGTCCGACGACGGCGCTGCGGGATTTCTACAAGGTGCCGGCCGGCCATGTCGTGGTGGTCCATGACGAGCTGGACATCGATTACGGGACGCTGCGGCTGAAGCTGGGCGGCGGCGACAACGGTCACAACGGGCTGAAGTCGATCACGAAGTCACTGGGGCCGGACTATCACCGGGTGCGGTTCGGGATCGGCCGGCCGCCGGGTCGTATGCAGGTGGCGGACTTCGTGCTGAAGGACTTCTCCTCGGCGGAGCGCAAGGAGCTGGACTACTTCGTGGACCGGGCGGCGGACGCGGTGGAGTCGCTGGTCACCGATGGGCTGGAACGGGCGCAGAGCGCGTACAACTCCTGAAGCGGGCAGGGTGGGGCACGGCGGGCGAACCGCCGGGCGGGGTGGGCGGTCCGGCCGGGCCCGGAGTTGACCGAGTGCTGTCATATGGCCAAGGATCGCCGCCATGCCCAGTACCAGTACGCGTACCAGGACGGCCGGTTCCAGCGCGGCCGGGCTGAAGGCGGGATCCAAGAGCGCCTCGTCGCCCCGGCTTGCCCGGTCCGCCCGGCCTGCCGGAAAGCCGCGGACATCCGGAAAGCCGCGGACATCCGGAAAGCCGCGGACGACCGGAAAGCCGCGGACATCCGGCAGGCCCGCCGCGGCCAGGAAGCCCGCTGCCGGCGGACCCGGCCGGGCCCGCCGGGCGGGTGCGGGCCTGCGCAGACTCCTGGTGGCCGCCCGGTCCGCGCTGATGGCCGTCCTGACGCTGGTGCTGCTGGTCGCCGGGGTCTGGACGTCGTGGCACACCGCTCAGTACGCGATGTTCGTCAAGGGCCGGGAGCGGGGCACGATGACGGTGGCGGTCTGCCATGGTGAGCGGTGTACGGGCCCGTACGAGCCGTCCGTGCCGGGCGGCGCGGAGCACGCCCGGGTGTCGATCGCCGCGGCGTCGGCCCCGGAGCAGGGCGCGCGGATCGAGGTGACGCTCAAGCCGGGGACGGACAGTGCGGTACGGACGGGGCTCGGCGGCATCCTGCACGCATGGGTGCCGTTCGCGGGCGCGCTGCTGCTGGCGGCCCTGGTGGTGGCCGGCGGGCTGCGGATGCACCGTACGGCGTGGGGCATGGGCCTGGTGGGCGTGCTGCTCCTGGGCGGGGCTTTCATCGCGCTGTGAAGTCCTGAGCCGCGCTGTGAGGTGCCGCGCCGCACCCGCCGGATCGGGCCCGTCCGGCGATTGGGGACGCCGGCCCGGCAGGGCCGACCGGGCCCGCCGCGCACCCGGAACCAGCGGTGCGCGGCGGCCCCGGGGGCTCCGGTACGCGGTAGCGGATCAGGTCACCGGCCCGGCCGGCCGCCGGGTCAGCCCGTGTTGCGCAGTCCCGCCGCGACTCCGTTGACGGTCAGGAGCAGTGCCCGGGCCAGGACCGGGTCGGCTTCTTCGCCTTGTGCGGCGGCTTCGCGCTGGCGGTGGAGGAGGGAGACCTGGAGGTAGGAGATGGGGTCCAGGTAGGCGTCGCGGATGCGGAAGGTCTGCTTGAGTACCGGGTTGGAGTCCAGCAGTTCGTTTTCTCCGGTGATGCGCAGGACTTCCCGTACGGTCAGCTCGTGTTCGGCCTCGATGGTGGTGAAGACGTGCTTGAGGTGGTCGGGGACGAGGGTGTCGACGTAGTGGCGGGCGATCCGCAGGTCGGTCTTGGCCAGGGTCATGGCGACGTTGGACAGGAAGTTGCGGAAGAAGTGCCAGTGCTCGTGCATCTCGTCCAGGACGGTGTCCAGGCCGGCTGCGCGGGCGGCGGCGAGGCCCGTTCCGACGCCGTACCAGCCGGGGACGATCTGGCGGGACTGGGTCCAGCCGAAGACCCAGGGGATGGCGCGCAGTCCGTCCAGGCCGGCGCCGGAGTCGGGGCGGCGGGAGGGCCGGGAGCCGAGGTGGAGTTCGGCGAGCTGGTCGACGGGGGTGGAGGCGAAGAAGTACGCGGGCAGGTCGGGGTCTTCGACCAGGCGGCGGTAGGCACCGTGGGCGGCGTCGGAGACGGTGTCCATGGCGGCGTCCCAGCGGGCCAGGGCCTCGTCGGACTGGCGGGGGGCGGTGTGCAGTGCGGAGGCCTGGAGGGTGGCGGCGACCGTCAGTTCCAGGTTCTCCCGGGCGAGGGAGGGGACCAGGTACTTGTCGGAGATGACCTCGCCCTGTTCGGTGACCTTGATCTCGCCTTCGAGGGTGCCGTAGGGCTGGGCGAGGATCGCGTCGTGGGAGGGGCCGCCGCCGCGGCCGACGGTGCCGCCGCGGCCGTGGAAGAGGCGCAGTCGTACGCCGTGCCGGTGGGCGACGTCGCGCAGCAGGCGCTGGGCGCGGTGGATCTCCCATTGGGAGGTGGTGATGCCGCCGAACTTGGAGGAGTCGGAGTAGCCGAGCATGACTTCCTGGACGTCGCCGCGCAGGGCGACCAGGCGCCGGTAGGAGGGGTCGGCGAGCATTTCGTCCAGGAGCCGGTCGGCGATCTTCAGTTCGTCGGTGGTTTCCAGGAGGGGGACGATGCCGATCTTTGCCCAGCCGGCGTGGAGGTCGATGAGGCCGGCTTCGCGGGCCAGGACGGTGGCGGCGAAGACGTCGTCGGAGCCCTGGCACATGGAGATGATGTAGGACTCGACGATTTCGGGGCCGAAGGTTTCCTTGGCCTTGAGGATGGTGCGGAAGACGCCGAGGGTCTTGGCACCGGCTTCGTCCAGGGGGCGGGGGTGGGGGCCAGGGGGCGGCGGGAGCGGAGTTCCTTGGCCAGGAGCTTGCGGCGGTAGTCGCGCGGCATGTCGACGTAGCGCCAGGATTCCTCGCCGAGGCGGTCGAAGAGCTGGCCGAGGGTGTGGTGGTGGGCGTCGGCGTGCTCGCGGATGTCCATGGTGGCGAGCTGGAGGCCGAAGGCGGCGATCGTACGGATGGTGCGTTCCAGGCGGCCGTCGGCGACCAGGCCGCCGCGGTGTTCGCGCAGGGAGGTCTGGATGAGGGTGAGGTCCTCGATGAGGCCGGCGGTGCCGAGGTAATCGCGTCCGGGGACGTGGGGGGTGTCGGCGGCGAGGCGTTCGCGGGTGTTGAGGAGCTTCTGGCGGATGCAGGTGGCCTTGAGGCGGTAGGGCTCCTCGGCGTTCAGGCGCTTGTAGCGGGGGCTGATCTCGGGGAGGAGTTCCAGGTCGCGGCTCAGGGAGGCCAGGAGTTCCTCGGTGGCGCCGCAGTTGCGGATGGAGTTGGACAGGGCACCGCGCAGCTCGTCGATGTGTTCGAGGGCGTCGGTGATGCCGTGTTCGTGCTGGAGGATCAGGACGTCCCAGGTGACCTGGGGGGTGACGTTGGGGTTGCCGTCGCGGTCACCGCCGATCCAGGTGCCGAAGGTCAGGGGGCGGGTGCCGGGCGGGAGGTGGGCGCCGGCCCGTTCGAGTTCGGCGGCCAGGTCTTCCAGGACGTCTCCGACGGCGCCGCGGCCGAGTTCGTCGAGGTAGTAGATGGCGTTGCGGGCTTCGTCGGTGGGTTCGGGGCGGGTGACGCGCAGTTCGTCGGTCTGCCAGATGAGGTCGATGTTCTCGGCCAGGCGCAGGTCGGCGCGGCGGCGTTCGGTGGTGTCGGTGCGGTCCAGGAGCTCGGCGACCTCGCGGAGCTTGGTCAGGACGGAGCGGCGGGCGGCTTCGGTGGGGTGGGCGGTGAAGACGGGCCGTACGCCGAGGTTGGCGGCGGTTTCCCGGAGGTGTGCGGGGTCGGCGTCCTTGAGCATGTCGGCCGTACGGGCGAGGATGCCGCCTTCGGCGGCGCGCCTGGCGCGCAGCTCGCGGCCTCGGTGCACCTGTTCGGTGACGTTGGCGAGGTGGAAGTAGGTGGAGAAGGCGCGCACCAGCTTGGCGGCGGTGGGCAGGTCGGTTTCGCCCAGGAGCCGGGCGGCGGCTTCGCCGTCGGAGCGGGTCAGGGCGCGGACGCGTTCGACCAGGGCGAGGAGTTCGGGGCCTTCCTGGCGGACGAGGGTTTCGCCGAGGAGGTCGCCGAGGCGGCGGATGTCGGCGCGCAGCGCCCCGTTGTCGCGGCCGTCGGCACCGGCGCGGCCGTGACGGTCGCCGGGAGCGGGACGGTCGTCGGCTGCGGTGGGGGCGGTCTCGGCGGGGGTGTTGTCGGCACTGCTCACAGGTGCGGCTCCTTGCAGTGATCTTCGTGATCTGAGCACGTCCGGGCTTGCAGGGGTGCCCCCGGTGGTGGCTGGGGGCGGGTTGCGGACCGCGCTGTCCGACGCCCCCAGGATAGGTGTGTTCTCCGGGGCCGGATCACCCTGTCCGTTCTGTGGTCACCCGTCCGCCCGGCACCTCCGGCGTACGTCCGGTTGGCCCGCCTTTGCCCGCCGATGCCCTCCGCCCCCTCCCCCGCTCGGGCCGTCCATAAGGAGCCTGTCGGGGCCTTGAACGTGGCGTCAGCGCTGCCATACTTACGAGACCGTAGGTTACGGTCCCGTAGCCGTGACCGTTCCCGAGCCCCTGACGAGGGACGTATATGACTGCTGGCCCCGAAACCGCCGGCCCCGAGCTTCTGACGCCACAGCCGCCGGCTCCCGTCCAAAGCCCGCTGCCCTCCGCCACGCTGGGCGGCGACAGCAAGCGTTCGGTCGAGCAGATAACTCTGCTGCTGTTCATCACCCTGCCGTTCGTCGCCCTGCTGGCGGCGGTGCCGCTGGCGTGGGGCTGGGGGGTGAGCTGGCTCGACCTGGGCCTGATGGCCGCCATGTACTTCATCGGCTGCCACGGCATCACCATCGGTTTCCACCGCTATTTCACGCACGGCTCGTTCAAGGCGCGCCGGCCGCTGCGGATCGCGCTGGCGATCATGGGTTCGCTGGCGGTCGAGGGACCGCTCGTCCGCTGGGTGGCGGACCACCGCAAGCACCACAAGTTCTCCGACGCGCAGGGCGACCCGCACTCCCCGTGGCGGTACGGCGAGACGGTGCCGGCGCTGCTGAAGGGCCTGTGGTGGGCGCACATCGGCTGGATGTTCGACGAGGAGCAGACCCCGCAGCACAAGTACGCGCCGGACCTGATCAAGGACGACGTGATCCGCCGGATCTCCCGTCAGTTCGTCCTGTGGACGACCGTATCGCTGCTGCTCCCGCCGCTGGTGGGGGCCTGGTGACGTGGTCCTGGCAGGGTGCGCTGACGGCGTTCTTCTGGGGTTCGCTGGTGCGTGTGGCGCTGCTGCACCACGTCACGTGGTCGATCAACTCGATCTGTCACGCGGTGGGCAAGCGCCCCTTCAAGTCGCGCGACCGGTCGGGCAACGTGTGGTGGCTGGCGGTGCTGTCCTGCGGCGAGTCCTGGCACAACCTGCACCACGCCGACCCGACCTCGGCCCGGCACGGCGTGCTCAAGGGCCAGCTCGACTCCAGTGCCCGTCTGATCCGCTGGTTCGAGAAGGCGGGCTGGGCGTATGACGTGCGGTGGCCGGACGCCTCGCGCATCGACGCCCGGCGCAAGGACAAGGCCGGACAAGCGGCATGATTGACGGGTGGCGATCGACGGCAGCAGCGTGAACACCGACAAGGCAGATAAGGCCGACAGGGCGGATAGGGCCGACAAGGAGCGGGTTCCCACCGGCGCGAGCGCCCGGCGTACCCGCCGGGTGCGCATGACCGGCGCGGAGCGCCGCGAGCAGTTGCTGGACATCGGTCGCGCGCTCTTCGCGGAGCGCGGCTTCGAAGGCACGTCCGTGGAGGAGATCGCGGCCAAGGCCGGGGTCTCCAAGCCGGTGGTGTACGAGCACTTCGGCGGCAAGGAGGGCCTGTACGCCGTCGTCGTCGACCGTGAGATGCGCCAGTTGCTGGACATGGTCACCGGCGCGCTGACCGCCGGCCACCCCCGCGAACTCCTGGAGCAGGCGGCGTTCGCCCTGCTGGACTACATCGAGTCCTACACGGACGGCTTCCGCATCCTCGTACGGGACTCCCCCGTCGCCCAGTCCACCGGCACCTTCGCCTCACTCATCAGTGACATCGCGACCCAGGTCGAGGACATCCTCGGCCTGGAGTTCAAGGCCCGCGGCTTCGATCCGAAGCTGGCACCGCTGTACGCGCAGGCGCTGGTCGGCATGGTCGCGCTGACCGGCCAGTGGTGGCTGGACGTGCGCAAACCGAAGAAGGCCGAGGTCGCGGCCCACCTGGTGAACCTGGCCTGGCACGGCCTGGACGGCCTGGAGCCCAAGCCGCGGCTGATAGGGCACCGGCGGGCCTGAAAGGTGCCTTCGGGTACCGAGAGGCGCTGCTCGGGGGGTCTGAGCGGCGTCGTTCGGGGGGCGTGGCGGCTGTCGGGACTGTCGCCGTATGGGCGGCATCGGGCCTAGCCTTCCGTCCGTGAGGAAACAGGGGCGGGTGTGGTTACGCCAGGGCGCGTACGGGGTCCTGGTGGCGGTGACACTGATGATCGCGGTGTCGACGGCCGAGCAGGTGACTCCGCTGATCAGCGGCTGTGGCGCGCTCGTGGTCGGCGCCGGGCTGCTTCCGATGGTGGCCAACCCCCGGCGCGCGTGGCTGGTGTCGGCCGCCGCCACGGTGGCCGGTGTGTCGTCGCTGGCGGTCACCCTCGTCCACCAGGACGAACTGTCGACGAACGACACGGCCAACTGGTGGACCGCCGAGGTGTTCGCCATGCTGGTGCTCCTCTCCGCGAGCGTGCGGCGGGCCCCGGTCCGTACGGCCTCCGGGATCGCGGTGCTGCTGACGGCGGCGCTGGCGATGGGTCAGCTCCGGTTCCTGACGACCTACCGGGGTGCGCCCCACAAGCCCGATCTTGAGGATGTGTCCGTCCTGCTCATCATCGCGGCCCTCGTGGCGGTCGCCATCGGCTGCTACCTGCGGAACCTGGACGCCCGCAGCCGCGCCGCGCTGGCCGCCGAGCGCCGCGTCCAGCGTATGAATCTGGCCCGCGACCTGCACGACTACGCCGCGCACGACGTCACCACGATGGTCGTCCTGGTCGAGGCCGCCCAGGTCATGGCGGAGGAGGACCCGCGCCAGGCCCTGGCGCTGCTGCCGGAGATCGGAGCGGCCGGGGCGCAGGCCCTAGCGGCGATGGACCAGACGGTACGGCTGCTCGCCCACTCCGACGCCGACGCCGGCTCTGCCCCCGATTCCGGTTCCGGCCGCGGCTCCGACTCCGGCTCAGGTCCCGGCGTCGGAGTCGGGGCCGGCGTCGGCGTCGGTCCCGGGGGCGGTCCCAGCCGTGACCGGCCCGCTCGCGTACGTCCGCGCCGGGACCTGAGCGAACTGCCGTCGCTGGCCGAGCGGTTCACCCGTACCGGGTCGCCCGAGGCGGTCCTGGATCTGGCCGACGGGCTGCCCGAGGACCTGCCCGCCGAGGTCAGCGCGACCGGCTATCGGGTGGTCGTGGAGGCTCTGACCAACGTACGGCGGCACGCGGCCACCGCGACGAAGGTGGAGATCGCGCTGTGCGTCGTCGCGTACGGCACCGGGCGGGCGCTGCGGGTCCAGGTGACCGACGACGCCCCGTGCCCGCAGCCGGCCCCCGCGCTGGCCGGGCGCGGCCAGGAAGCCGGCGGGCTGGGGATCGCCGGCCTGACCGAACAGGTCCGGCGGCTGGGCGGTGAGCTGAGCGCGGGCCCACGGCGGCCGGCGGGGTGGCGGGTCACGGCGCTGCTGCCGCTCGGTGCCGCCCGCCATCGCGAGGGCCCCGGCGGGCTCCCTCCCGTCCCCCGTCACGGGTCCGCCCATGGCTCGGACGTCCCCCACGCCCCCACACCCCTCACGTCCCCGCGCGGCAAGATCCGCCGAACGGCTGATGCCCGTACGAACAGCGCGCTGCCACCATGATCGGAGCCCTCGCGGGGGAGCGCGGGCAGCCCGTCACCACCGGCCGAGGCCGTCTCTCGCTCCGCGTCTCCCGCTCCGCGTGCACCGATCTCAACGGGGAGCCGTGACCACATGCAGCACATCACCCGCATCACCCTCTGTCCCGCCGACCTGACGCGTATACGGATCATCGGGTCGCTCGGCCCGTACGCCGAAGCGGTCTTCGCCGTGGAGGCGCTGAGGGAGAGCAGCGGTGAGTACCTGCGGGCGTGGCGCCGTACGGTCAACGGCGTGTTCACCTCGTCGGACGCGCGGTGGGAAGGGGTGCGGCGGCTGACGCGGTCCGGTGGCGGCGCGGGCGAGATCATGGCCGTGTGGTCGGGTGCCGCGGCGCGGCTGCGGGCCGGGCCGCGGACGCCGGAGGTGCCGCGCCACCGGGTGTGCGCCGCGGTCCGGGACCTGCACCGGTTCGCCGTCCAGCCGTACTGGAACCAGGTGCGTACGCATCTGGAGTCGGCCGAGGAGGCGCACCGGGAGATCGTGTGCAACAACGGCATCGAGGCCCTGTTCAGCAGCCTGGGCCCGGGAATCCGCTGGCGGGCGCCGGTGCTGGAGATCGCCTCGCAGGAGGACGGCCAGGACATGGAGGTGGTGCCGGGCGGCAGCGGGCTGCGGCTCGCGCCGTCCTTCTTCCTCCAGGGCGCGGGCGTGGTGCTGCCGCCCGGGCGGGCCGAGGGCGCCGGCGCCGGGCCGGTGCTGGTCGTGCCCAGCCGTCCGGACGGGCGGCACAACAGAAACCGGCGCCTCCTGGAGGACGGTGTCCCGCAGGCGCCGGCCGTGTCCGGGGATCCTAAGGGACGGCTGGCCGCACTGCTGGGCCGGACGCGGGCGGCGGCGCTGGAGGCCGTACGGGAAGGGTGCACCAATGGGGAACTGGCGCGCCGGATCGGGGTGTCCTCGGCCGCGGTGAGCCAGCACACCGCCGTACTGCGCGGTACGGGCCTGATCTTCAGCCGCCGCAACGGCAATCAGGTGCTGCACACCGTCACTCCGCTCGGGCGCCGGCTGCTGCGGGGGGAGCCGGCGCCGGCGGCGGAGCCCGGTTACCGCATCAGGCCGGATTCCCACACCGCCGCGGCGATGCCGACGCGGTTACGGACGTTCAGTTTGCGCTGAAGGTTGGCCAGGTGGGTTTTGACGGTGCCCAGGGAGATGAACAGTTCGGCGCCGATGTCGGAGTTGGTCAGCCCTTCCGCCACCAGCCGGGCCACCTCGCTCTCCCGCGCGGTCAGCGGCTCGGCCGGGGGCCGGGCGGGGCGGCGGGGGCTCGTCAGCCGGGTCAGCAGCCGGGTGGTGATCTCCGGGCTGATCAGTGCGTCCCCTTCCACCGCCGCCCGTACGGCCTCGACGAGCAGGGCGGCGCGGGAACGTTTCAGCAGGAAGCCGCAGGCGCCCTCGCGCAGCGCCGTGTGCACATATTCGTCGAGGTCGAAGGTGGTGACGACGACCACCCGCACCGGCAGGGCAGCCGCCACGATCTCGCGGGTCAGCTCCAGCCCGTCCATGCCCGGCATCCGGATGTCGGCCAGCAGCACGTCCGGGGAGAGCGTACGGGCCGCTTCCCAGGCCGCGTTGCCGTTGTCCGCCTCGGCGACGACGCACAGGTCCGGCTGGGCCTCAAGTATGCGCCGGAACCCCTTGCGGATGCCGGGCTGGTCATCCGCGATCACGATGCGCGTCGTCATGTTGTTCATCGTGCCATGCCGTTCACCGACCATGCCCTTCACCGTGCATGCCCTTCACCGTGCATGCCCTTCATCGTGCATGCCCTTCATCGTCCATGCTGTTCACCGTCCAGGCCGTTCATGCCGTACCGACGAGGGAAGTTGACGCATGCGAAGCGGGCAGAGGAAGCACCGGAGACACAGCGGGGCCCATGACACCGGCATCCGCCTCGGTGGCGGCACCGGCCGCCTCTTCCGGTCGGAATTACGCCACCGTACGGGCCAGGTGGCCGGCGCGGCCCTGGCCTGCGCCCTGACGGCCGCCGGGGCCGGCGCCTGCGCGCTGCTGCTCCTCGGCGCGGGCCTGACGGTCCGGCCGCCCGGCTCCCCGGCGGCCGAGGCCGACGAGGGGGTGCGGCAGTTGCTCTCGATGCTGCTGTCCCTGCTGCTGATGTGCGCGGTGCTGGTGATCGGCTCGACCGTCTCGCTGTGGACCGGACAGCGGCTGGGGCAGTTCGCCGTGCTGCGGGCCCTGGGTGTCACGGCCGGCCGTACGCGCCTGATGGTGGCGCTGGACGTCGCGCGGCTGGCCGTGCTGTCCGCGGCGGCCGGCTCGGCCCTCGCCATGGTGCCGCTGGCGTACGCGGGACGCGGGCTCCTGGTCGCCCAGCAGCTCCTGCCGGCCGGCACCGGTCTCCCGGGCCCCGCGCTCACCGCGCTGACCGGGCTGGGAGTCTGCCTGGCCACCGCCGCGGTGGCCGTACTGGCCGCGCTGCTGAGCGTGCTGGCGGCGGGCCGGGGCGCGCCGGTCGGCCTGCTCAAGACGTCCGGTCCGCCGCCCGTGCGCAGCCGGGCGCGTCTGGTCACCGGCCTGGTGATGGTGGCTCTGCTGGTCCTCCCGCTGCTGGTGGTCATGGCTCTGCCCGGCTTTCCCGCGACGGTGCGGGCGGCGATGGCGCCCGGGGTGGCGCTGATGGTCGTGCCCACCCTGGCCGTCCTGGCGCCCTGGCTCGTACCGGCGCTGACCCGTCCGGTGTGTACGGCGCTGCGCGTGGTGGACCGGCGGGTGGGCCGGATCGCCGCCGCGGGACTGCGGGCGGCTCCGGCGCGTACGACGGCCATGGCGGTCCCGGTGCTGCTGGCCGTCGGCGTCGCGGGCGCGCTGCTGGGGGCCGGTACGACGGTGGACCGCGCGGTCCGGGACCAGACGGGGGCGGGCCTGCTGGCCGACGCGATGGTGACCGCCGGGCCGGGCACCCGGCTCCCGGCCTCCCCCGGCCGCCACCCGGGCGTCACCGCCGTCCCGCTGCTGGCCGCCAAGGTCACCACGCCGCCCGGCGCGTACGACAGCAAGCCCGGCCCGGTCCGCGCCTGGGGCGTCGACGGCCCCGCACTGGCCCGTGTGGTGGACCTGGGCGTGACCCGGGGCAGCATCTCCGCCCTCCGGCCGGGCACCTTCGCCGCCGCGGCCGAACTGGCCGACGAACATCACTGGGCCTTGGGAAGCTCCGTACGCCTCAAGCTCCCCGACGGCACCGCCCGCCCCGTGCGCCTGACCGCCATCTACGAACGCGGGCTGGCCTTCCCCCGGTTGATGATCCCCCGCGCCACCGCGCTGGCCCACACCAAGGCTCCGTACGCCGACCGCATCGCCCTGTCCGGCTCCCCGGACGCCTGGCCCGCCGCCCCGGGCCAGAAGGTCCTGCCCCGCGCCGCGTACGTGGCGGACTTCGCCCGCAACCCGGCCGACAACCTGGGCATCCGCCTCACCGTGGCGGTGATCTGCGGCTACTCCCTGCTGGCGGCGGCCAACACCGGCGCGCTGGCGCAGCGCGACCGGGCGGCGCAGCGCGCCCACCTGCGGGCGCTGGGCCTGGGCCGCTTCCAGATGCTGCGCTGCGTCCTGTACGAGGCGCTGGGCGCGGGCGCGGTCGGGCTGGCCCTGGCCGCCGCCGTCGCGCTGTCCTGCCTGATCCCGCTGTCGGCCACCCTGGGCACCGGCGTCCTCCCGTCCTTCGACGCCCCCTGGATCCTCGGCGTCCTGGCCACCGCCACCCTGGCCATCACCCTCCCCGCCGCCGCGACCGCCCGTCCGTTCGCCGCCATGCACCGCCACTTCGCCCGAAGATCAGTCTGACGACGGCCCCGGCGGGGTGACGGACGCCCTCACCCCGCCTTCTTCACCTCGGCGACGAACGCCCCGAACTCCCGCGCCCCGAAGCGCAACACAGGCCCCTCGGTCCACTTGGAGTCCCGTACGGCAACACAGGTACGCAGATCGGCGACCTCGACGCACTCGTTGCCTTCGCCACCGCTGTGGCTGCTTTTGAACCAAACGGCCCCCGTGTCAGGGGCGGGCATCACGTGATCGGTCACGAGGACAACTCCTGCCGCGCTCGGGCCAACAGCCGCATCGATGCCGATGTGTCGGCCGCTTGCGAACGAAGATAGTCGAACGTCAACTTGTAAGCAGCGACGTCTTCCACATCGTCGAAATACAGGCCGCGACGCCGCAGTTCGACGTAGACAACGGCCATGGAATTGAGCCGGTCGCGATCGTTGTCCCGGCCCACCACGACGAAATGTCCCGCCCCCGCAGCGTGCGCCCCGGCACTGAACGGCAGGATCTGGATGTCGATGGCGGGGCTGCGAGCCATGTCGTGCAAATGCTCCAGTTGTTCTGCCATCACTGCGCTGTCGCCGACGGTCCGGCGCAGTACGGCCTCGTCCAGGACCACCCAGAGGTGCAGGGCCGGATCACGGCTGAGGATCTTCTGACGCCGCAACCGGGCATCCACCATCCTCTCGATGTCGTCGTTCGAGCTGCGCACTTCACGTGCTCGGTGCACGGCCAGCGCATAGTCCTTGGTTTGCAGCAGCCCGGGGACGACGGTGTTGGCGTACAGATGCTCGTACGCCGCCTCGTGCTCGAAGGAGACCAGCGGGTCCAGCCACTCCGGTACTCCGCCGTTGCCCATCCACCAGCCGTCCAACTGCGACCTGGCCACCCGCACCAGCGCATCGCGCTCCTCGTGGGACGCCTCGCACGCGTCGGCGATGGCCTTTACCGTGGCCCAGCGAATGCGCGCGCGATCCTGCCACATCTCATAGCGGCTCACCGTCGTCTTGCTGACTCCCGCGCGCTCGGCGACCTCTGTCTGCGTCAGCCCTTGCCGCTCACGCAGGGAGATCAGTCCGCGGGCGATCTGCATGCGTCCGGTCGGGCCGGTCTGTGTCGCTGTCATCACTCAACCCCCTTGTTACAGACGGTCGGCAGCCTAGGGACGGCGGTGTGGCGCCTGCGTTGATCCGGCGGTGAAGTCACTCGGAGTGATGAACTACCGGAGGAGTCCCGCCTTTCACGGAATTCCCATGGAACGCTTCACGCCATTGCCTGACTCCGACTTCCAAGGAGCGTCCATGGCCCTTCCCGCGCGTACATCCCGATTCGCGACCCACCGCTGGCTCGGGGTGTGCGCGCTGCCCGGTGACGATCTCGCCTCCGCCGGAGCCGCCCGGCGTTACGTACGGGAGACGGCCCGTTTCTGGTCGCTGGCGGACGAGGCCGTCGAGACGCTGGAGTCCGTCACGGGTGAGCTGGCCGCCAACGCGCTGGAGCACAGCGGCAGCCGGGAGATCGTCGTGGTGCTGGGGCTCACCGGGCACCGTACGGCCGTGATCAGTGTGGTGGATGAGGGCGCGGTGGCGATGGTCACGCCCGCAGTGCCCGCGCGCGAGAGCGAGAGCGAGGGCGGCCGGGGCCTGCGGATCGTGCAGACGCTCGCCGAGCGGTGGGGGTGGCGTGGGGACGTGCGAGGGGTGGCTGTTTGGTGCGAGGTGGCCGTGGGATCGGGCCCGCCGACGACCGCGTTCTGTGCGCCTGCCCGACCCTCGACTCACCCCGCCGTCGCCTCCAGGAATTCCAGGCGGTTGCCGACCGGGTCGTGGGAGTAGAAGCGGCGGTGGCCGGGGAGGTGGTCGTCCCAGTGGACCGGGGCGCCCGCGGTGGTGAGGCGGTGGGCGAGGGTGGTGAGGCCGGTGACGCGCAGGCCCGGGTGGGCCTTGGTGGCGGGGTGGAAGCCGGGGGTGATGCCGAGGTGGATCATGGCTGTGCCGGCCTCGAACCAGCAGCCGCCGCGGGCGGCGAGCGCCGGGGGCTTGGGGACCTCCGTCATGCCGAGAAGGTCCCGGTAGTACGCCCGCAGGGCGGGCTCGCTGCCGGGTGGCGCGGCGAGCTGGACGTGGTCGAGGCCGGCGATCATGGATTGGTCACCTCTCGTCGGGGATGTGGGGGGTGGTGGGCGTGCCGGGTGGGGTGGGGCCGGGGTGTCCCAGCCGTGGACGGGGCCGGGGCCGGAGCCGGAGCTGTACGGGGACGGCGGCCGGTCTTCTTCGTGTGCGGGCCGGCGGCCGTCCCGTGGGCCTGGTCATGACTCCTTGTGGGCGACGACGAAGATGCGGCGGAAGGGGAAGACCGTGCCGTGCGGGCCCGGTGGGTAGGACTTGCGCAGCAGGTCCCGGTACTGGTCGAGGAATTCCTCGCGGGCGGCCGGGTCCCCCTCCAGGGCCGTCAGTACGGGGCGCAGGGCCGTGCCCTTGACCCAGTCCAGTACGGGGTCCTCGCCCTGGAGGAGCTGGACGTAGGTGGTCTCCCAGGCGTCGACCGCGCAGCCCAGGGACGTGAGCCGTTCCAGGTAGCCGGCCGGGTCCAGGATGTGGACGAAGCGCCGGCCGTGTCCGCGCAGGCGGGGCCGCCACTGGGGCTCGTCGCACAGCTCGCCCAGGAGGGCGTGGCTGGGGGCGGTGAAGTTGCCGGGGACCTGGAAGGCGAGGGTGCCGCCGGGGGTGAGGGCCTGGATCCAGGCGGGGAAGGAGTCCGCGTGGTTGGGTACCCACTGGAGCGCCGCGTTGGAGATGATCAGGTCGTACGGTTCCTCGGGCAGCCAGTGCGCGGCGTCGGCGAGGCCGAAGTCGAGGTGGCCGCCGCCCGGGGTGGGCCCGGCGTAGGTCCTGGCCTCCTCCAGCATCTCGGCGGAGCTGTCCAGGCCGGTGATGCGGGCTTCGGGCCAGCGGTCGGCGAGCTGGACGGTGACGTTGCCGGGGCCGCAGCCGAGGTCGGCGATGCGGGCCGGACGGCCGCGGCGGGGGAGTTCCGGTATGCGGGCGAGGAGGTCGTGGAACGGGCGGGTGCGGTGTCCGGCGTGGCGCAGGTACTGCTGTGGATCCCAGGTTGGTGCGACGTGCATGTTCGAACCCCTTCACTGGTACAGGGCTGGTACGTGCCAACACATGTGAGCGTGAAGCTCCCGCCGACGATGCCCAAGGGTCCGTCCAAATATATCTTGATGTCAAGAGACTTCACATCGACAGACCCTCTACACTGATCGATATGGAGGACGAGGTCGACCGACTGGTCGCAGCATGGCGCCGGGAGCGCCCGGACCTCGACGTGGAACCGCTTGAGGTCCTCAGCCGCGTCAGCAGGCTGGCCAGACACCTCGACCGCGCCCGCCGCATCGCCTTCTCCGAGGTGGGCCTGGAGCCCTGGGAATTCGACGTGCTGACCGCACTGCGCCGGGCCGGCGCCCCCTACCAGCTCTCCCCCGGACAACTGCTGACCCAGACCCTGGTCACCTCCGGCACGATGACCAACCGGATCGACCGGCTCGCCAAGAAGGGGCTGGTGGAGCGGCTGCCCGACCCCAGCGACCGGCGCGGCGTCCTCGTACGGCTGACACCGGACGGGCGCGAGGCGGCCGATGAGTCACTGGCCGGGCTGCTGGCGCAGGAACGCGCGATCCTCAGCGAGCTGTCCCCCCAGCAGCGCGGTGAACTCGCCGCGCTGCTACGGCAGTTGACGGCCCCCTTCGACAACATCCCGAGCTGAGGGCACGGGGCGGCGCAGGCCCGGCGGGGCGCCGTCCGGCAGGCGCCGGCCGCCGCCGGGGAGCGCGTCGCGCGGCCGAGGGGCTCTTGCCCGTACGGCCCGCGGTGGGCTTGGATCGCCGCCATGAGCCCGCAGCGTGAGCCGAGCCGACCGAGCCGTCCGAGCGGACCGGGCCGGCCGGGGCCCCAGCAGCAGCGCAGGCCGTCCGGTACGCCGGACGGAGCCCGTTTCCCCGGCCGTACGGTCCTGGTCTCCGGCGCCGCCGGCGGGATCGGGGCCGCCACCGCCGACCGGCTGGCCGCCGAGGGCGCCCGCGTGCTGCTCCTGGACATCGACGACGAGCGCGGCGAGCACACCGCCCGGCGCATCCGCGCGGCCGGCGGGGCCGCCTCCTACCAGCACTGCGACGTGGCCCGCGAAGAGGACTGGCAGCGCGCCGCCCATGCCGCCCGGGAGCGCTACGGGCCCGTGGACGGGCTGGTCAGCAATGCCTTCCTGCCCTACACCGCGCCCGCCGACCGCACGCCGCTGGCCGACTGGGAACGGCAGCTCGCGGTGAATCTCACCGGCGCGTTCCTGGGCGTGCGCGCCGTCCTGGACGATCTGCGGGAGCGGCACGGCGCGGTGGTGCTGACGTCCTCGGTGCACGCCCATTTCGGGCTGCCGGGGCGTCCCGCGTACGCCGCCTCCAAAGCGGGGCTGACCGGCCTGGCACGGCAGCTCGCCGTCGAGTACGGGCCGCACGTGCGGGTCAACAGCGTGCTGCCGGGGCCGGTGCTGACCGGGGCGTGGGAGGCGATCGGCGAGGAGGACCGGCGGGCGAGCGCCGAGGAGACCGCGGCCCGGCGGCTGGGGCGCCCGGAGGAGGTCGCCTCGGCCATCGCGTTCCTGCTGTGCGGGGACGCGTCGTACGTGACGGGGGCGAGCCTGGTCGTGGACGGGGGCTGGAGCGTGGTGAAGCACTCCTCCTGACAGGTTCCCGACGCCAGGCGCCCGCAGGGAGAGGAGGGGCGGTGGGGATCGCCTACGGTGCCGACTACAACCCGGAGCAGTGGCCCGAGGAGGTGTGGGCCCAGGACCTGGAGCTGATGCGGCGGGCCCACGTCACGATGGTCACCCTCGGCATCTTCTCCTGGGCGCGGGCCGAGCCCCGCCCCGGCACGTACGACTTCGGCTGGCTGGACCGCGTCCTGGACGGCCTGGACGGCGCGGGCATCGCCGTCTGCCTGGCCACCATGACCGCCTCGCCGCCGCCCTGGCTGTCCCGGCTGCACCCCGGGATCCTCCCCGAGGACGCGGACGGGCGGCGGCGGTGGCCCGGCGCGCGCCAGCACTACTGCCCTTCCAGTCCCGTCTACCGGGAGCACGCCGGGCGCCTGGTGGAACGCCTGGCCGCCCGGTACGCGGGCCACCCGGCGCTCGCTCTGTGGCACATCGGCAACGAGTACGGCTGCCATACGCACCAGTGCTTCTGCCCGGTCTCCGCGCGGCACTTCCGGCGCTGGCTGCGCGAGCGGTACGGAACCGTCGGCGCCCTCAACGACGCCTGGTCCACGGCCTTCTGGTCGCAGAGCTACGGCGACTTCGAGGAGGTGCTGCCGCCCCGTACCGCGCCCACCTTCCCCAACCCGGCGCAGCAGTTGGACTACCAGCGCTTCAGCGACCGGGCGCTGCTGGAGTGCTTCCTGGCCGAGAAGGCCGTACTGGCGCGGCACTCCCCCGGTGTGCCGGTGACCACCAACCTCATGCCGGACCACCGGCCCGTGGACGCCTTCGCCTGGTCGGCGCACATGGACGTGATGGCGCTGGACTTCTACCAGGACCCGTTCGTGCCGGATGACCACATCCGGGCCGCGTACAACTTCGACCTGATGCGCTCGGCGCGCGGCGGACAGCCGTGGCTGCTGCTGGAGCAGGCGCCGGGCGCGGTCAACTGGCGGGCCCGCAACGGCCCCAAGCCGCCCGGCGCGATGCGGCTGTGGAGCTGGCAGGCCGTCGCCCAGGGCGCGGACGCGGTGCTGTTCTTCCAGTGGCGGCAGTCGCTGGGCGGCGCGGAGAAGTTCCACTCGGCGGTGGTCCCGCACGGTGGCACCGGCACCCGGATCTTCCGCGAGGCGGCGGCGCTGGGCCGGGAGCTGGCGTCGGTGCCACGGATCTCCGGGACGCGCTCACGGGCCCGGGTGGCGCTGCTGGCCGACTGGGACAGCCGGCGGGCGCTGGAGCTGGACTCCCGGCCCTCCACGGCCCTGGAGCAGCCCCGGCTCGCGCTGGACCACTACCGGCCGCTCTTCGAGGCGGGCGTGGCCTGTGACGTGCTGCCGCCCGGCCGGGAGCTGTCCGGCTACCGCCTGGTCGTGGTGCCCAGCCTGTATCTGCTCACCGCTGCCGACGCCCGGCGCCTGACCTCGTACGTGGCAGGCGGCGGGCATCTGCTGGTGTCCTTCTTCAGCGGGATCGTGGACCGTTGCGACCGGGTGCACCCGGGGGGCTGTCCGGCGCCGCTGCGGGAGGTGCTGGGCCTGTGGGTGGAGGAGTTCTGGCCGCTGGAGGAGGGCGCGACGGTGCACGTCCACGGCGCGGTGCGGGGGCGGGCCGACCTGTGGTCGGAGGTGATCGTCGCGGAAGGGGCCGAGGTGCTGGCGCGCTTCGCGGACGGGGCGCTGGCGGGCGGCCCGGCCGTGACCCGGCACGGATACGGGCGGGGCACCGCGTGGTACGTGGGCACCCGGCTCGAACCGGCCGCGCTGCGGGCCCTGTTGGACGAGGTACGGGCGGCGGCGGGTGTGCGGCCCGTACTGGCCGGACTGCCCGCGGGCGTGCAGGCCACCGTCCGCGAAGGCGCGGGCGGGCGCTTCCTGTTCCTGCTCAACCACGAGACGGCGGCGGTGGAGGTCGCCCTGCCGCAGCCGATGGTCTCCCTGCTCGACGGCGGCGGGGCGGACAGTACGGCGGGTGGCAGCGGCCGGGGCGGGGCGCCGATGAGGCGGCAGGCGGTGGAGCGGGCGCTGGTGGAGCGGGTGACGCTGCCCGGCCGTGGGGTCGCGGTCCTGAGCGGGGCCGAGGATGTCCCCGGGGCCGCTGACCGGCCGGGCGGTCAGCTCCCGAAGGGCCGTACAGCACAAGGGCCGTAGAAGCGCAGGGCCGCTCCGGATACCGCGCTCGCCACCCAGGGCCCCGGCCCCGGCTCTGCCCCGGCTCAGACCCTGGCCCCCGGGCCGTCAGGGCAGGGAGACCGAGGCCGCCGCGGTGGTCGGCTCCAGCTCCACCGGCCCCACCCCGGCCCGCCGCGCCAGCGCCACCGCCGCGAGCGTGGAGTGCACCCCGAGCTTGCCGAGCACGTTCTGCATGTGCGTACGGACGGTGTGCGGGGAGAGGAACAGCCGCTCGGCGACCGCCTTGCGGCCCAGGCCCGCCACCATGCAGCGCAGCACCTCGCGCTCGCGCGGCGTCAGCGACTCCACCAGCCGCTCGCTCTCCGTACGGTGCTTGCGCGCCGCCGTCAGTTCCCGCAGCACCCCCGTCAGCAGGGCGGGCGGCAGATGCGTCTCGTCCCGCAGGACGCCGCGGATGACGGCGAGCAGCCGGGAGAGCGAGCAGTCCTTGGCGACCCAGCCGCAGGCCCCGGCCTGGAGCGCGGTGGCGGCGCGGCGCGGGTCGTCCTTCTCCGCCAGGACCACGGTACGGACGTACGGGTGGACCGTACGGACCCCGGAGACCAGCGAGATGCCGTCCAGCGGGACGCCGTCGGGCGCGCCGTCCCGGGACGCGGCCGGCTGCGCGGGCACGGACGCCAGCGGCGGCGCGACCGTACCGAGGTCGGCGTCGACCAGCATCACGTCGAAGCGGCGGCCGTCGGTGGCCGCCCGCTCCAGGTTGCGCACGGCCGCCGGGCCGCTGCCGGCCGCTGCCACGTCGACGTCCTGCTCGGCGGCGAGCGCTGCCGCCAGAGACTCGGCAAATATGCGGTGGTCGTCGACCACCAGAACCCGGATGCGTTGCACGAAGACCCCCTGTCCCGGGGAAACGGTACATAGCGGGCACGACGCCCGGAATGGAGTTCACCCGAACCGCACGGCCGCCGCCGTGCTCCGTGCCACCCCACCCCGGGCGTCGTACCCGGCTGTCTCGCCCCCTGATCAGCACCGGCCCCCACCGGTGCTGGGATTCAGCGTACGGACGGGGTGCCGCAACGGAAGACAATTGGCAAAACTGCCCGGCCGGAGTGTTCAGGGTGGGGCACATTGGCCGCTCAGGGACAGAAGTCGACAAGGATCGTCTCAATACGTTCGCCCCGGATCGGCCGTGCGCAGCGAACCGATCATCCGCCGCCATGCGGTGGTTGAGCCCGTGACCGCCTGACCGGTCATCGCGGCCGGCCCCCTTCCCCTCACTCCCCTCACTCCACGCGGTGGGCCCCCTGGCCCGGTACGGCGGTGAAGATCCGTGGAGCGGTGTGGCCGGCCGCCGCGAAGGACTCGGTGACCGCCTTGCCGACCGCTTCGGCGTCCGCCTCCTCCACGAGCACGATCGCCGAGCCGCCGAAGCCGCCGCCGGTCATCCGGGCGCCCAGGGCGCCCGCCGCCAGCGCGCTGTCCACCGCGAGGTCCAGTTCGGCGCAGGAGATCTCGAAGTCGTCGCGGAGCGAGGCGTGTCCGGCGCTCAGCACGGGGCCGATGGCGCGGGTGTCGCCCGCGTCGAGGTGTTCGATGACGTCCTGGACGCGGCGGTTCTCGGTCACCACGTGCCGTACGTACCTCTGGGCGACCGGATCGCCGTCGAGCCGGGCCAGTGCTGCGGGCAGTTGCGTGTATCCCACATCGCGCAGGGCGTGCACGCCGAGCGCCCGCGCGCCCCGCTCACATCCGGCGCGACGAGCGGCGTACGCGCCGTCCCCCAGTTCGTGTTTCACACGGGTGTCCACCACCAGGAGCCGCAGTCCCTCCCCCGCCAAATCGAACGGAACCTGGCGCCGGGTGAGGTCGCGGGTGTCGAGGAAGAGGGCGTGTCCCTGCGTGCAGCAGGCGGCGGCCGTCTGGTCCATGATGCCGCACGGCACACCGACGAAAGCATTCTCCGCCCGCTGCGCAAGCTGCGCCAGGGACTGCGGGGCGAGCCCGAGCCCGTACAGATCGTTCAGGGCGAAGGCGGTGGCGACCTCCAGCGCCGCCGAGGAGGACAGCCCGGCGCCGACCGGCACGGTGCTGTCGTAGTGGAGGTCGGCGCCGCCCACGGGGAGCTTGGCCTGGCGCATCGCCCACACCACGCCCGCCGGGTAGCCGGCCCAGCCCCCGACGGCGGCGGGCCGCAGGTCCTCGACGGCCAGCTCCACGGTCCGCCCCTTGCCGCGTACGGGCGCGGACGCGCCGGCGGGGTGGGCCGAGCGCAGCCGCAGCACACCGTCCGTACGGGGGCGGGCGGCGACCAGCGTGGTGTGCGGCAGGGCCAGCGGCATCACGAAGCCGTCGTTGTAGTCGGTGTGTTCGCCGATCAGGTTGACCCGGCCGGGCGCCGCCCAGATCCCGGCGGGGCCGGTGCCGTACGCCGCGCGGAAGGCACCGGCCAGCCGTGCGGGCCCGGGCCGCGCCGCGCCCGCTCCCGGGTCCTGCCCGCTCACCCGGCGCTCTCCTGTCCCTGGGCCTGGTCCTGGGCCTGGCCCTGGGTCTGGGCGAACTCCCAGGCGTCGGCGACGATTCCGGCCAGGTCGGTACGGCTGGGCCGCCAGCCCAGCCGCTCGACCGCACGCTGCGCGGAGGCGACCAGCACGGCCGGGTCGCCGCCCCGGCGCGGCGCCACGACCTCGGGGACGGGGTGCCCGGTGACCTTGCGGACGGTCTCGATCACCTCACGTACGGAGAAGCCGTTGCCGTTGCCGAGGTTGCAGATCAGGTGTTCGCCGGGGGCCGCCGCGTCCAGCGCCAGCAGATGGGCCTCGGCCAGGTCGGCGACGTGGATGTAGTCGCGTACGCAGGTGCCGTCGGGGGTGGGGTAGTCGTCGCCGAAGACGGCGATGGCCTCCCGGCGGCCCTGGGCGACCTGGAGGACGAGCGGGATCAGGTGCGATTCGGGGTCGTGCCGCTCGCCGCAGTCCTTGTAGGCACCGGCGACGTTGAAGTAGCGCAGCGAGACCGCGGCCAGGCCGTGGGCCGTGCACTCGCCGCCGATCATGTGGTCCACGGCGAGCTTGCTCGCCCCGTACGGGCTGGTGGGCGCGGTGGGGGCGGTTTCGGTGATCGGGGTGCGCTCGGGCTCGCCGTAGGTGGCGGCGGTGGAGGAGAAGACCAGGGTGCGTACGCCGGCGGCGCGCATCGCGGCGAGCAGTTCCATCGTGCCGCCGAGGTTGTTGCGCCAGTACTTCTCGGGGTCCGCGACGGACTCGCCGACCTGGGAGAAGGCGGCGAAGTGCAGTACGGCGTCGTAGGAGGCGTCCAGCCACCGGGCGGCGTCCTGGATGCGGCCCTCGATGAAGCGCGCGCCCCGCGGGACGCCTTCGCGGTGCCCGGTGGACAGGTCGTCCAGCACCGTCACTTCGTGGCCCGCTTCGAGCAGGTGGGTGGCCACCACGCTGCCGACATATCCCGCACCGCCTGTGACCAGGTATTTCTTGCTCACTTGCTCGCTACCTTCCGCAGTCGCTCGGCCGCGGCCTCCGGCGGCACGTCGTTGATGAACACGTTCATGCCCGATTCGGAGCCCGCGAGGAACTTCAGCTTGCCGGAAGTCCGGCGGATCGTGAAAAGCTCCAGGTGGAGGCCGAAGTCGGCGCGGCCCGCGGCCCGCAGGGGTGCCTGGTGCCAGCCGGAGATGTACGGGGTCGGTGGCTCGCCCTCGCCGAAGATCCGGTCGAAGCGCCGCAGTATCTCCAGGTAGACGCCCGGGAATTCGGCGCGGGCGGCGTCGTCCAGCGCGAGCAGGTCCGGGACCCGGCGGTGGGGGTAGAGGTGGACCTCGTACGGCCAGTGGGCGGCGTAGGGGACGAACGCGGTCCAGTGGTCGCCTTCCAGGACGACGCGGCTGCCGTCGGCCCGCTCCCGGTCCAGGACGTCGTCGAAGAGGTTGCGGCCGGTGCGTTCGCGGTGTGCGGCGAGCGAGGCGAGCATGCGCTCGGTGCGCGGGGTGACGAAGGGGTAGGCGTAGATCTGGCCGTGCGGGTGGCCGAGGGTGACGCCGACCTCCGCGCCGCGGTTCTCGAAGCAGTAGACCTGCTCGACGCCGGGGAGCTGGGAGAGTTCGGCGGTGCGGTCGGTCCACGCCTCCAGGACCAGGGCGGCCTGTCCGTCGGTGAGGTCGGCGAAGGAGGCGTCGTGGTCGGGGGTGAAGCAGACCACCTCGCAGCGGCCGTTGCCGCCCGCCAGGGAGGGGAAACGATTCTCGAAGACCACGACGTCGTAGTCGTGGGCGGGGATCTCCGAGAGCCGCCCGCCACCCGGAACGCCGTTCGGGCCACCGCCGTTCGGGCCACCCCCGTTCAAGCCGTCCCCGTCCGGGCCCTCCGGGGTGGCTCCCGGGCGTGAGGGGCACAGCGGGCAGTCGTCGGCCGGCGGGTGGTAGGTGCGGTCCTGGCGGTGGGAGGCGATGACGACCGCGTCCCCCAGGAGCGGGTCGCGGCGGATCGCGGAGGCGGTGGAGACCGGGGCGGCGGGGCGGCGGTCGGGCTCGTCGCGTACGGCGTCGTCGCGGGAGTCGTAGTAGATGAGCTCCCGGCCGTCCGCGAGCCGGGTCGTCGTCTTCTTCACGGAAGCTCCTCACCACTCCGATCGCCGCGGCGACCAAACACAAGCAAACACAATGAAGCACAAGCGCACAGCAGCGTCAACGGCCTGGGGTGCATGGGGCATTTCCCCTCATACACCGCCATATCGCTCGCGCCTGATCGCGATTTCACAACGCGATCCAACAATACTGTTCAGTTTCTCAACGTCCGGGCGTAGCTTTTTGTGCATTCGATCGCGCAACGAAGCGGGTTCCCATGATCAATATGGCCGAAGGGCTACGGCTCCCCACAAACGTGCTCGACCACACCATCCTGGCCGTCTACTTCGTCGTCGTCCTGGGCGTCGGATTCGCCGCCCGCCGCAGCGTGCGGACGAGCCTGGACTTCTTCCTGTCCGGCAGATCGCTGCCCGCGTGGGTCACCGGGCTCGCCTTCGTCGCCGCCAACCTCGGCGCCACCGAGATCCTGGGCATGGCCGCCAACGGCGCGCAGTACGGCGCGTACACCGTGCACTGGTACTGGATCGGCGCCATCCCGGCGATGGTCTTCCTGGGCCTGGTGATGATGCCGTTCTACTACGGCTCCAAGGTGCGCTCGGTGCCGGAGTTCCTGCTGCACCGCTTCGGCCCGTCCTCCCACCTGCTGTCCTCGGTGATCTTCGCGGTCTCCTCGGTGCTGATCGCGGGCGTGAACCTGTACGCGATGGCGATCGTCCTCCAGGCGCTGCTCGGCTGGCCGCAGTGGGTGGCGATCGTGGTGGCCGGCTTCTTCGTGCTGGCGTACATCACCGTCGGCGGCCTGTCCTCGGCGATCTACAACGAGGTGCTCCAGTTCTTCGTCATCCTGGCGGCGCTGATCCCGCTGACGGTCGTCGGGCTCAAGCGCGTCGGCGGCTGGAACGGTCTGTCTGATTCTCTGACCTCCTCACACGGCGACGCCTTTCTGACGGCCTGGAAGGGCACCGGCATCGGCGAGGGCAATCCGCTGGGCGCCAACTGGCTGACCATCGTGCTGGGCCTGGGCTTCGTGATGAGCTTCGGCTACTGGACCACCAACTTCGCCGAGGTACAGCGCGCGCTGTCCGCCAAGAACCTCTCCGCCGCCCGGCGGACCCCGCTGATCGCCGCCTTCCCCAAGATCTTGATCCCCCTGGTGGTGGTCGTGCCCGGCCTGATAGCGCTGGTCATGGAGCCGACGCTGGGCCGGGGCAAGGACGGGCTCCAGTACAACGACGCGATTCCGGTGCTGATGCGCGACCTGCTGCCGAACGGGGTGCTGGGCATCGCCGTCACCGGACTGCTCGCCGCGTTCATGGCCGGAATGGCGGCGAACGTCTCGTCCTTCAACACGGTGTTCACCAACGACATCTGGGGCGCGTACCTCAAGAAGGGCCGCCCGGACGCGTACTACCTCAAGACGGGGCGGGTGGTCACCGCGGTCGGCGTACTGATCGGCATGGGCACCGCCTTCATCGCCGCCAGCTTCAGCAACATCATGAACTACCTCCAGACGCTGTTCTCCTTCTTCAACGTCCCGCTGTTCGTGGTGTTCATCATCGGCATGTTCTGGAAGCGCACCAGCGCCGCCGCCGGGTTCTGGGGCCTGCTGTCCGGCACGGTCGCGGCGATGGTCAACTACTTCTGGCTCTACAAGCAGGGCGTCATCTCCCTGCCCTCCGACCAGGGAGCCAACTTCGTCTCCTCGATCGTGGCCTTCGCCGTCGGCGCGGTGGTGATGGTGGCGGTCACGCTGGTCACCCGGCCCCGGCCCGAGGCATCGCTGGCCGGACTGGTCTACGGGACGCTCCCCCGGTCCATGGGCGCGGGGACCGCCGTCCCCGGTACGGCCGAACTGCCCGCCGAGGGCGACGACGCCTGGTACCGCAGGCCCGCGCTGCTGGGCTGGGGCGCGCTGATCCTGGCCGCCGTCTGCTATGTCCCGTTCTCCTTCTGACCCCCTGCTCCTACCCCTGCCCCCGCTCCCGCTCCATCCCCCTTCCGATGCGAGGAACCGAGGAACTCCTATGGCCGATCACCAGCGGCAGGTCGAAGAAGTCGAAGAACTCGAACGCAAGTCGGCGACCGCGGCCCGCCTCTTCGACGTACGGCGCATCATCGGCGGGCTGTTCGTCCTGTACGGCGTGCTCGTCACGGCCGCCGGCCTGACGGCCTCGGACGCGGACCTGAAGAAGGCACAGGGCATCAACATCAACCTGTGGACGGGGCTGGGCATGCTGGCGCTGGGGCTGTTCTTCCTGGTGTGGCTCAAGCTCAGGCCGGCCGTGCCACCGGCGGCCCGGGACATCGCCCAGGACACGGACGCCGCGCGGGGCGCCGCACGGGGTGCCGCCCAGGACACGGCACGGGACGCCGTACGGGACGCCTCCGGCTGACCGTACGGCCGTATCCGGATCCCGCCGCCCCTCACACCGGCGGTGCCCCGCCCGCCGGCCCCAGCGCGTCGCCCTGCCCCGCGCCGCCGGTCGCCGCCCGGTCCAGCAGCCCGGTGCGCGCCGCCAGCGCCGCCGCCTCCAGGCGGGAGCCCACGCCCAGCTTCATCAGCACCCGCTGGACGTGCGTACGGGCGGTGCTCGGCGCTATGCCCATGCCGGCCGCGATCAGCCGGGTGTCCTCGCCCTCGGCGACCCGCACCAGCACCTCCACCTCGCGCGGGGTGAGCATCTGGAGCAGCCGCGCGCCCTCGTCGTCCGGCTGCGCGGCCGGGTGCAGCAGCTCCTCGAACGCCTGCTGGAGGAGCTGGGGGGCGACCGCCGCCTCGCCCGCCCGCGCCTTCATCATGGCGCGTTCCACACCCTCGATGCGCTCGTCGTGCCGTACGTAGCCGGAGGCGCCGGCGGCGAACGCGGCGGCTATGCCGCGCGGGTTGGGCACCGGCCCGAGGACCACGACCGCGACCTGCGGCCGTTCCTTCTTTATCCGCAGAACCGGGTCGAAGACCCCCGGCTCGGCGGGCGCGGCCGTGCCCAGCAGGCACACCTCCGGTGCCCTGCTGACCACCAGGTCCGCCGCCCCGGCGCTCGGCGCGGCTGCCGCGAGCACCCGGTGCCCGCGTAACTTCAAGGCCGAGGCGAGCGCCTCGGCGAGCAATCGGTGATCGTCGACCACCATGAGCCGCACGCCCATAGAGCACCCCCCAATTTTCCCGGCGATCTCAGCCCCCCGGCCCTCGCCAGGCCTCTTGACCCCGGAAGCTACACGCTTGTTCGACGTTGCGCGCCCCCCTGAGAAGAAGAAGGGCTCCGGGACGCCGTAATCCTGCCCATTGCGCATCACGGGCTTCCCCAGGTGCTATTGGGCCTTCCGGCACGCCGATGTGACCTCGTCCGTACGCGGATAGTACGGACAAGGCCACAGAACGCAAGCGGTCATCTTTGGCCAAGGCTTGGCCGGCGTGCCGGAAAGGGGGTGGCGCGCACCGACGGGCGGACGGGGGTCAGGCGTCCTCGGCCAGTTCCAGCCAGCGCATCTCCAGCTCTTCGCGCTCGCCCGTCAACTGCCGGAGCTGGGCGTCGAGTTCGGCCACCTTCGCGAAGTCGGTCGCATGTTCGGCGATCTGCGCGTGGAGCTTGGTCTCCTTTTCGCCGATCTTGTCCAATTGGCGCTCGATGCGCTGGAGTTCCTTCTGTGCGGCGCGGTTGACGGCGGCGGGCTTCTGCTTGGGGGCCGCCTCCGGGGCGGGCGCGGGGGAGGCGGCGTCGATGACCTTCTGCCGGCGCTCCAGGTACTCGTCCAGGCCGCGCGGCAGCATCCGCAGCGTGGCGTCGCCCAGCAGGGCGAAGACCCGGTCGGTGGTGCGCTCGATGAAGTACCGGTCGTGGCTGATGACGATCAGCGAGCCGGGCCAGCCGTCGAGCAGGTCCTCCAGTTGCGTCAGCGTCTCGATGTCCAGGTCGTTGGTCGGCTCGTCCAGGAACAGGACGTTGGGCTCGTCCATCAGCAGGCGCAGGATCTGCAGCCGGCGCCGTTCGCCGCCGGAGAGGTCACCGACCGGCGTCCACTGCTTCTCCTTGGTGAAGCCGAACTTCTCGCAGAGCTGGCCGGCGGTCATCTCCCGGCCCTTGCCCAGGTCGACGCGCTCCCGCACCCGCTGGACGGCCTCCAGCACCCGCAGCGCCGGGTCCAGTTCGCCGACCTCCTGCGAGAGATAGGCCAGTTTCACGGTCTTGCCGACCACGATCCGGCCGCCCGCGGGCTGCGCCTCGCCCTCCGTACGGGCCGCCTCGGCCAGCGCCCGCAGCAGCGAGGTCTTGCCCGCGCCGTTGACGCCCACCAGGCCCACCCGGTCGCCGGGGCCGAGCTGCCAGGTCAGGTGCTTGAGCAGCACCTTCGGACCGGCCTGTACGGTCACGTCCTCCAGCTCGAAGACGGTCCGGCCCAGCCGGGAGCCGGCGAACTTCATCAGCTCTGCGGTGTCCCGGGGCGGCGGCACGTCCGCGATCAGTTCGTTGGCGGCCTCGATACGGAAGCGCGGCTTGCTCGTACGGGCCGGGGCGCCGCGCCGCAGCCACGCCAGCTCCTTGCGCATCAGGTTCTGCCGCTTGGCCTCTTCGGTGGCCGCGATCCGCTCCCGCTCGGCCCGGGCGAAGACGTAGTCGCTGTAGCCGCCCTCGTACTCGTGGACGTCGCCGCGCTGGACGTCCCACATGCGGGTACAGACCTGGTCCAGGAACCACCGGTCGTGGGTGACGACCACCAGCGCGGAGCGGCGGGCCCGCAGGTGCCCGGCCAGCCAGGAGATGCCCTCCACGTCGAGGTGGTTGGTGGGCTCGTCCAGGACGATCATGTCCTGTTCGGCGATCAGCAGCTTGGCCAGCGCGATCCGGCGCCGCTCGCCGCCGGAGAGCGGGCCGATGACGGTGTCCAGGCCCAGCGGGAAGCCGGGCAGGTCCAGACCGCCGAACAGCCCGGTCAGCACATCGCGGATCTTGGCGTTGCCCGCCCACTCGTGGTCGGCGAGGTCCCCGATCACCTCGTGGCGTACGGTCGCGGCCGGGTCCAGCGAGTCGTGCTGGGTCAGTACGCCCAGCCGCAGGTCACCGGCGTGGGTGACGCGTCCGGCGTCCGCGGACTCCAGCTTGGCGAGGATACGGATCAGGGTCGTCTTGCCGTCCCCGTTGCGCCCGACGACGCCGATCCGGTCCCCCTCGTTGACGCCGAGCGAGACACCGTCGAGCAGCGCACGGGTGCCGTACACCTTGCCGACGGCTTCCAGATTGACGAGGTTGGTGGCCATTGGGCTCCTTGCTACCGGCCGGCGCGGCTCCGGCCGCCGCGCACTGTGGGCCACTCCAGGATCCCATGTGGCCGGCAGCCGCCCGGGGCCGGTTCTTACAGGACCCGGGCTCCCGGTACGGGCGAGACGGCCACCCGTACGGAACGGCAGGTTCCGGACGCCGACAGGGCCCGCGCGACATCCTCGGCCGCCTGCCGGTCCGCGGCGAGGAAGGCCGTGGTGGGCCCCGAGCCGGAGACCAGGGAGGCCAGCGCGCCGGCCGCGCCGCCCGCCTCCAGGGTGGCGGCGAGGGAGGGGCGCAGGGACAGCGCCGCGGGCTGGAGGTCGTTGGAGACGGTGGCGGCCAGTGCCGCCGCGTCCCCGGTGCGCAGCGCCTCCAGCAGCCCGGGGGCGGCCTGGGGCGCCGGGATGTCCGTGCCTTCGTTGAGCCGGTCGAACTCGCGGTAGACGGCCGGGGTGGACAGTCCGCCGTCGGCGACCGCGAAGACCCAGTGGAAGGTGCCGCCGGTGGGCAGTGCGGTCAGCAGCTCGCCGCGGCCCTGCCCGAGGGCGGCGCCGCCGACCAGGCTGAAGGGCACGTCGCTGCCCAGTTCGGCGCAGATCTCCAGGAGTTCCTCGCGGGTGGCGCCGGTGCCCCACAGGGCGTCGCAGGCCACCAGCGCGGCGGCGGCGTCCGCGCTGCCGCCGGCCATGCCGCCGGCGACCGGGATGTCCTTGGCGATGTGCAGGTGGACGCCGGGGGCGATGCCGTGCCGGGCGGCCAGGAGTCCGGCGGCGCGGGCGGCCAGGTTCGTACGGTCCAGGGGGATGCGGTCCACGTCCGGGCCGGTGGCGGTGATCCGCAGCGTGTCGTCGGCGGCGGCGGTGACTTCGTCGTACAGGCCGACGGCCAGGAAGACGTTGGCCAGGTCGTGGAAGCCGTCGGGCCGTGCGCCGCCGACGGCCAACTGGACGTTGACCTTGGCGGGGACGCGGACGGTGACGGCGGCCCGGCCGGAACCGGCGCGGGGGGCGGCGTCGGGTGCCGGTGCGGCGGGCGGGCCGTCGGCGGGCGGGCGGGTCACGCGGCTGCTCCTCGGGGTCCCTGGGAGGTGCGGTGCTCGGCGATACGGGCGAACTCCTGGACCGTCAGCGCCTCCCCGCGGGCCTGCGGCGAGACGCCCGCCGCCACCAGCGCGGCCTCGGCGGCGGCGGCCGAGCCGGCCCATCCGGCCAGGGCCGCGCGCAGCGTCTTGCGGCGCTGGGCGAAGGCCGCGTCGACGACCGCGAAGACCTCCTCGCGGCTCGCGGTGGTCTGGACGGGAGTCGTGCGGCGTACGAGGGAGACCAGGCCGGAGTCGACGTTGGGCGCGGGCCAGAAGACGTTGCGGCCGATTGCGCCGGCCCGCTTGACCTCGGCGTACCAGTTGGCCTTGACCGAGGGGACGCCGTAGACCTTGTTGCCGGGCCGGGCCGCGAGCCGGTCGGCGACCTCGGCCTGGACCATGACCAGGGTGCGGTCGATGGTGGGGAAGGTGGCCAGCATGTGCAGCAGCACGGGCACCGCGACGTTGTAGGGCAGGTTGGCGACGAGCGCGGTGGGCGGCGGGCCCGGCAGCTCGGTGACCTGCATGGCGTCCTGGTTGACCAGCGCGAAGCGGTCGGCGCGGCCGGGCAGGCGGGCCGCGACGGTGGACGGCAGGGCCGCGGCCAGCACCTCGTCGATCTCCACGGCGGTGACGTGGTCGGCCGCCTCCAGCAGCGCCAGGGTCAGCGAGCCGAGCCCCGGCCCGACCTCGACGACCACGTCGTCCGGCCGTACCTCGGCGGTCCGTACGATGCGGCGCACCGTGTTGGCGTCGATGACGAAGTTCTGGCCGCGCTGTTTGGTGGGGCGTACGCCCAGCGCCGCGGCCAGTTCGCGGATGTCGGCGGCGCCCAGCAGGGGGCCGGACTCGTCGGTGGTGGTGCTGTCGCTCATGCCTGGGCCCCGCCGCGCCCGGCCGTGCGGTGGCACCGGGCGCGCCTTTCCGTTGTTCGCTCGCTGCGCTCGTTCACCGGTGAAGCTTACGGCCGCAGACCGGCCACGGGCTCGCCCCCCGGCTGATGTAGAGCTTCTTGGCCCGGTAGGTCTGCTCCTGCGCGGGGGCGTCCTGCGGGCGTCCCCGGCCGCCCAGGCTGTGCCAGGTCCGTACGTCGAACTGGTAGAGGCCGCCGTAGGTACCCGAGGCGTCGACCGCGTTGGCGCGCCCGCCGGCCTCGCACTGCCCCAGCGCGTCCCAGTTCAGGTGGTCGGCGCCGGCCACGCTGGCGGGCATGGTCTTGGTGCCGACGTGCACGATCTGTTCCCGGGGCGTCTTGACGATCTCCGTGCCCAGTTTGCGGGGTTTCTGCCGTACGCCGTTGACCGTACGGAGCTGGAAGGTGACCCGGCGCACGCCCGGCTCGCCCTGCTGGACCACCGCCTGCGTGCCCTTGAAGAGCGTGGGGTCGTCCTTCTTGACCGTCTCGAAGGGGATCGATTCCTCGCGGATCTCCCGGGTGCCGGTGATCCGCAGGACGGAGACGGTCTGGCCCTCGCGCGGGAAGGTGTCGGGCGGGACGGAGGTGGTGTCCTGGCCGCGCAGTTCGATGCCCGCCTCGTCCAGGGCCTCGCGGACGGTGGCGGCGTTGGTGCGGACCCGGTGCTCCCGCCCGTCCGCGATGAAGATCACCGTGCGTTCGGTGCGGACGGCCAGGTCGATGCCGTGCCGGGCGATGTGCTGGTCGGGGGGCTGGAGAGGTAGGCGCCCGCGGCCCGTACGCCCAGTTCGCGCAGTGCGCCCTGGACGGTGTCGGCGGTCGTCCACACCTGGCGGCGCTCGCCGTCGAGGGTGAGCCGGACGGGGCGGCCGTGGCGCAGGACGACCTCCTCGCCGTTGGTCAGGGGGGCGTCGCGGCCCGGTGAGACCAGGTCGTGCTCGCCCGGTTCCAGGTTCTCCGCGCTCAGCAGTTCCCCGACGTCGTCGGCGAAGGTGTGCAGGTCGCGCGGGGTGCCGTCGACGCTCAGCCGGATCGCCTTGTCATCGGCGACGAAGGCGGAGGTGCCGCCCGCGAGGAAGACCATCACCAGGGCCTGCGGCACCAGGCGGCGCAGGGCGTCGGGCCGGTCGCCGCAGGAGCCGCGCCGGCGGCGGGTGGAGCGGGCGGCGCGGCGCGCGGCGGCCCGCCCGCCTCCCGGCGCGCGGGTTTCGCAGGCGTCCGGGCCGTCGGTGCCGTCCGGGTCGCCGAGGCCGGTGAGCGGCCCGAAGCCCGGGAAGCGGTCCGGGGGCTCGGGGGCGGCGCCAGGGGACTGGCGGGGCACCCGGCTCCGCTGGGCGGAGGCGCCGGGGGTGTCCTGCCCTCCGGGCGCGTCGCGGGCCTGGTACGCCTCGTAGGTCCCGGCGGCGGAGGTCTCCGGCGGCCCGTAGGGGTCCTGGGCCGGGTAGGCGTAGTCGTGGGTGCGGGGCGGCCCGAAGCCCTGCCTGCCGCTCATGCCGTACGTCTCGTACGTGGTGTACGCCTCGTACGTGCTGCCGTACCGGCCGTCGTAGGTTTCCGGGGCGGCCGGGGCGGCGGGAGCGCTGTACGGGCCGTAGGAGCCGCCATAGGTGGCGGGAGCGGCGTAGGAAGCGGGGGCGGCGTAGGAGACGGGAGCGGCGTAGGCGTCCGGCGCGCCGTACAGGGGGGTGTGCGCTCCGTACGCCTCACGGAACTCGTGGATCTCAGGAGCCTCATGGCGCGGCTCGGCTTCGACGCCGCGGCGGCTGCGCGCGGCTCGGTGGCTGCCCTGCGAATGACTCACGACGCTCCACGTGCCACGGGAACCGGTTGTCGGCCGGAATGTAGCGGAGCGGCGGTGACTCTCCAAAGCGGACCCGCTACGGAGCGTCGCCGCGCTATCCTGCCGCGCCGCCGCCGTCGGTCAGGGCCGGTAGCCGAAGGCGCGTGCCGTGTTGGCGGCCACGGCCGTGGCCAGCGCGTCCTCGGTCATCCCCTTGACCTCCGCCATCGCGCGCAGCGTGACCGGAATGAGATACGGGGCGTTAGGCCGTCCGCGGTACGGCGCCGGGGTCAGGAACGGCGCGTCGGTCTCCACCAGCACCAGCTCGGCGGGGGCCACCGCCAGCGCCTCGCGCAGCGGCCGGGCGTTCTTGAAGGTGACGTTGCCCGCGAAGGACATGAAGTAGCCGGCCTCGGCGCAGACCTTGGCCATCTCGGCGTCGCCGGAGTAGCAGTGGAAGACGACGACGGGCGGCGCGCCTTCCTCGCGCAGCACGCGCAGCACGTCGTCGTGGGCCTCGCGGTCGTGGATGACCAGCGCCTTGCCGTGGCGTTTGGCGATCTCGATGTGGGCGCGGAAGGAACGTTCCTGGGCGGCCATGCCTTCAGGGCCCGTACGGAAGTGGTCCAGGCCCGTCTCGCCGACGCCGCGCACGTGCGGCAGCGCGGCCAGCGCCTCGATCTCCTCCAGCGCCGCGTCCAGGGCGGCGTCCCCGCCCGCCGCACGGGCCCCCTGCCGCGACCAGCCGTCCGGGTCCCCGAGCACGATCCGCGGCGCCTCGTTGGGGTGCAGGGCGACGGTGGCGTGCACGTTCTCGTGCGCGGCGGCCGTCTCGGCGGCCCAGCGCGAGCCCGCCAGGTCGCAGCCCACCTGGATCACCGTACGCACGCCGACCGACGCGGCCTTGGCGAGGGCTTCCTCGACCGTGCCTTGTTGCATGTCGAGGTGGGTGTGGGAGTCGGCGACCGGTACCCGAAGCGGTTCGGGCAGCGGCGGCGGCGCGTCCTTGGACGCGCCGCGGGAGGGGGACTGGTTGCCCGGGTTGCCGACAGTGCTGCTGCTCATGGCCGCGATCCTACGAGGAAGGCGGCCACGGCATCCGGTGCGGTCCGGCCGCCGCCGATGCGGTGGCGGCCGGAGCGGCTCACTTGCGGTGGTGCTGGAAGGGGTGGAGCAGGTCGGAGAGGTGCCAGTGGTGGTGGCCGGCGCGCTCCCGCGTGCCGTCCGCCGCCCGGGCCGCGCCCGCGCTCGCCGGCCCGGTGCCCGCCTTGCCCACGCCTGCCGTGCCCACGCCGTCCGAGGAGTCCGTGCCCTGCTGGGGGACGGCTCCCGCGCCGGCCCCGCCCCTGGCCTCCGCGGCGCCCGAGGGATAGCGCCGGTACATGTTCGCCATGGCGTCGGAGACCATCGAGACCTGCCCGGAGCGCATGATGCGTACGACGTTTCCGCCGCAGTTCAGGCAGGTGGGCCGGGTCAGCGGTGACGGGACGCGCTCGCCGTCCGCGTAGTACCAGCAGTGGGTGCGCCCTTGGGCGTCGACGTGGTGGACTATCTCGTACGACTGCTCCCAGCCGTAGCCGCACCTCATGCACGCGAAGGCGTACGCCTCGTGTGCCGGGGGTTCGGTACTGGTGGTGGGGTGGGTGCCACTGGTGGTGCCCGGCGTTCCCGCGATGTCACTCATAGCCGCTCCTCTTGCCCGCTGGACAAGGTCTCCGGGGACGAACGTCCCACCTCCCAGTGGACGCCTTTCCCGGCTGTGACGCAGCAGTGCTTCTACCTATTGGCCCAGATTTGACAGGGTGCAGGTAAAGCGACCCGCTGCGCGGACCGACGCTTTACCTTCCAGGCTAGTCATTTACCTTCCGGCGGTGCTGTCCGCGCCGCATTCTTTGCCGCGACCACGGCATCGAACACCTCGCGTTTGGGTACGCCCGCCTCCGCCGCGACGGCGGCGATGGCCTCCTTGCGCCGCTCCCCCGCCTCTTCGCGTACCTGCACCCTGCGCACCAGCTCACCGGGGTCCAGGTCCTGGGGGCCGGTGTCCGCGGCGCCCTCGACGACGATGGTGATCTCGCCCCGTACGCCCTCCGCCGCCCAGCGCGCCAGCTCTTCCAGGGGGCCGCGCCGTACCTCCTCGTACGTCTTGGTCAGCTCCCGGCACACCGCCGCGCGCCGCCGGGGACCGAACGCCTCGGCCATGGCGGCGAGGGTGTCGTCCAAGCGGTGCGGCGCCTCGAAGTAGACCAGCGTGCGGCGCTCGGCCGCGGCCTCCTGGAGCCGGGAGCGCCGCTCGCCGGCCTTGCGCGGCAGGAACCCCTCGAAGCAGAAGCGGTCCACGGGCAGGCCGGAGACGGCCAGCGCGGTGAGCACGGCGCTGGGCCCGGGGACGGCGGTGACGCGCACCCCGCGCTCCACGGCCGCGGCGACCAGCCGGTACCCGGGGTCGGAGACGGACGGCATCCCGGCGTCGGTCACCAGCAGCACCCGCGCGCCGTCGGCCAGCGCCTGGGCCAGTTCCGGCGTACGGGCGGACTCGTTGCCCTCGAAGTAGGACACGACGCGGCCCGTGGTGTGCACGCCCAGGGCCTGGGTGAGGCGGCGCAGCCGCCGGGTGTCCTCGGCGGCGATCACATCGGCCGCCGCCAGTTCGGTGGCCAGCCGCGGCGGCGCGTCCGCGACCTCGCCGATGGGCGTCCCTGCAAGTACGAGCGTTCCTGTCACGCCGCCCATCCTCGCAGTCGCCGCGCCGCTCCTCCCATCCGGCCGCCGCGCGGCCGGGCCCGGTTCACAGGCCGCTTCCCTACGATGGCCCGGTGACGAGTGACACCGCGACAGACGCCCACCGCGCCGAGGAACGCGACCGAGCGCCCGGTGCGTGGCAGCGACGGCTGCGCCACTTCGGCTACGCCGCCCGTCCGCGGGCCGGTGTCCGCGAGCAACTGGTCCCCGCGTTCCCCCGGCCGGGGACCCGGGTGTGGACGCGGCTGGGGCTGGGCCCGGCCCTCGCCGCCCGCTGCGCGCGCTGGTCGGGCTGGGGCGGCCCGCTGCTGGTCGCCCTGTTCGCCGGAATCCTGCGTTTTTGGAACCTGGCCAGCCCGGGCAAGGTGATATTCGACGAGACGTACTACCCCAAGGACGCCTGGTCGCTGCTCCAGTACGGGTACGAGGGCACCTGGGCGAAGAACGCCAACGACGCGCTGGTCGCCGACCCGCAGCGGATCCTGCTCAGCCCCGAGCACTCCTACGTCGTCCACCCGCCCATAGGGAAGTGGATCATCGGGCTGGGCGAGTGGATGTGGGGTCTGAACCCCTTCGGCTGGCGGTTCATGGTCGCGCTGCTGGGCACGCTGTCGGTGCTGATGATCTGCCGCATCGGCCGCCGGCTGCTGCGCTCCACCGCGCTGGGCTGTGTGGCCGGGGTGCTGCTGGCCGTGGACGGGCTGCACTTCGTGATGAGCCGGACCGCGCTGCTGGACCTGATCGTGATGTTCTGGGTGGTCGCCGCCTTCGGCTGCCTGCTGGTGGACCGCGACCGCACCAGGGCCCGGCTGGCCGCCGCGCTGCCCGTCGGCGAGGACGGGGTGGCCAGGCCCAGCGCGCAGGTCGGTGACCGGCTGCGGCTGGGGTGGCGGCCCTGGCGGCTGGCGGCCGGGGTGTGCCTGGGCCTGTCCGCCGCCACCAAATGGAACGGCCTGTACTACCTGGCGGCCTTCGCGCTGCTGTCGGTCCTGTGGGACGCGGCCGGGCGCCGTACTGCCGGGGCCCTGCGCCCCTACCGCTCGGCGCTGCGCCGCGACGTGCTGCCCGCCTTCGGTGCCACGGTCGTCCTGGCGCTGGCCACGTACCTGGTGTCCTGGAGCGGCTGGATCTTCACCAAGGGCGGCTACTACCGCGACTGGGCGACCTCCGCCGAGGGCCGGGCGGCGGGCGGGACCTGGCTGCCGGACTGGCTGCGCAGCCTGTGGCACTACCAGACCGAGGTGTACGACTTCCACACCGGCCTGGACACCCCGCACACCTACCAGTCCAACCCGTGGAGCTGGCTGGTGCTGGGCCGGCCCGTCTCGTACTTCTACGAGGACCCCAAGTTCGGGCACGACGGCTGCACGGTGGCCGGGGGCTGCGCCCGTGAGGTGCTGGCGCTGGGCACGCCGCTGCTGTGGTGGGCGGGCGCCTTCGCGTTCCTGTACGTCCTGTACCGCTGGCTGTTCCGGCGCGACTGGCGGGCGGGCGCCGTGGCGTGCGGCATCGCGGCGGGCTATCTGCCGTGGTTCCTCTACCAGCAGCGGACGATCTTCGTCTTCTACGCGGTGGTGTTCGTGCCGTTCGTGTGCCTGGCGGTGGCCATGATGATCGGCGCGCTGGCCGGGCCGCCCGCCCCGGGGCACGGCGCGGCGGCCCGGACGGAACCGGAGCTGGCCGCCGCGGAACGCAGACGGGCGATCGGCGCGGTCGGCGCGGGGGTGCTCGTCCTGCTGATCGTATGGAACTTCATCTACTTCTATCCGATCTATACCGGTATGCCGATACCGAAGAGCGCCTGGCACAACAGGATGTGGTTCGACACCTGGGTGTGAAAGGGCCGCTGCCCCAAGCTGTGTGACCGGGCGTCATATGACGTCCGTCACCGGCCCGTCCGCCGGTCGAGACGCCCCCGCGCACCCCGTGTCCCATAGAGTGCAGGGCACGTTCTTGTGTGCGTATCGATGCGTGTCGAAGAACGAGGATTCGGAGGGGATCGGTGTCATGCGCCGTGAGGTGAGGTACGGGCTGATCGGCGGGGCCGTGGCCCTGGTCGCGGGCGGTGTCGGCGGCTACACGCTGCTGGGTGGCTCCGACGGGCAGGAGACGGCGGGCGCGCAGGTACGGGCGGCCGACGGCAAGCCCGGCCCGGAGGCCGCCAAGGTGCCCTCCGGGCCGCTGAGTGCGGCGGAGGTCCGTACCACCGCCACGGACTTCCTCACCGCCTGGCGCTCCGGCGACACCGCCAAGGCCGCCGCGATGACCGACGACGCCGATGCCGCCGGCGCCGCGCTCAAGGACTACGGCAAGCGCACCCACCTGACGAAGATGACGCTGACCCCCGGCCGGCGCAGCGGCGACACGGTGCCCTACACCGTCGCCGGCGAGATCGCGTACAAGAGCCACCAGGCACCCGTCTCCTACGCCACCTCACTGACCGTCAAGCGCGACACGGCCACCGGCAAGCCGCGGATCGCGTGGCGGCCCGCCCTGCTGCACCCCAAGATGGGCGAGGGCGACACCCTGCTCACCGGCGAGTCCCAGGCCCCGCCGATCAAGGCCGTGGACCGCAACGGCGCCGAGCTGACCAAGGAGGCCCACCCGGCGCTGGCCGGCATCCTGGGCAGTCTGCGGGACAAGTACGGGAAGAAGACGGACGGCAAGCCCGACGTGGAGTTCTACATCCACCGGGCCAAGAGCGCCAAGAGCAGCACCCAGCGGCCGGACGAGACGCTCAAGGTGCTCGCCAAGGGCAGGCCCGGCACGCTGCGGACGACCATCGACAGCAAGCTCCAGGCCGCGGCCGAGAAGGCCGTCAAGGGCAAGAGCCGGGCCTCGGCGGTCGCGCTCAAGCCCAGCACCGGTGAGATCCTGGCGATCGCCAACTCCCCGGCGACCGGCTTCAACACCGCCACGCAGGGCTCGCTCGCGCCCGGCTCGACGATGAAGATCGTCACCTCCGCGCTGCTGCTGGACAAGGGCCTGACCGCGCCGGACAAGAAGCACCCGTGCGAGAAGTTCGTGACGGTCGGCGGCTGGAAGTTCCAGAACCTGAACAAGTCCGAGATCAAGGACGGGACCTTCGCCCAGAGCTTCGCCGCGTCCTGCAACAACGCCTTCATCTCGCAGGCGGGGAAGCTGGCCGCGGACGACCTGACGAAGGAGGCCCGGGACGTCTTCGGCATCGGCCTGAACTGGCAGACCGGCATCCCCACCTTCGACGGGGCGGTCCCGGTGCAGAGCGACGCGCAGATGGCCGCCTCGCTGATCGGGCAGGGCGGCGTACGGATGAACCCGCTGAACGTGGCGTCGCTGGCCGCGACCGTACAGAACGGCGCCTTCCACCAGCCCTACATCGTCTCCCCCTCCCTGGACGACCGCGCCCTCGCCAAGGCCGCACGCACCATGAAGCCGGACACCGCCTCGGGCCTGAAGTACCTGATGCGGCTGACCGCCACGTCCGGCACGGCCGCCGAGGCGATGTCCGGCGTCGGCGGCGACATCGGCGCGAAGACCGGCTCCGCGGAGGTCGACGGGCAGGACAAGCCCAACGCGTGGTTCACCGCCTACCGCGGTGACCTGGCCGCCGCGGCCGTCGTCCCGGCCAGCGGACACGGCGGCTCCAACGCCGGTCCGGTCGTACGGTCCATCCTGACGGCGGGCTGAGGCGGGCGGGGGACCTCTTCGGGCGGAACCTTTTCGGGTGGGGCCTTCTCGGGCGGGCCCCTCCGCCTTAACCGGTCGCGTGGCCCGTACATCTTTCGTTAGCGTGCGGCCATGAACCTTTGTACGCGGCCCACTTCGGCCCCATGACCCCGCTGGTCGTCGCGGCGGTCCTCATGGCGGCCGTCACCCACGCCAGTTGGAACGCCATCGCCCACGGCATCAAGGACCAGGTGCTGGCCTTCACGCTGGTGGGCGGCGGCGGAGCGGTGTGCGGCGCCGCCCTGGCGTGCTTCGCACCGCTGCCCGCGGCCGGCGCCTGGCCCTGCCTGATCGGTTCCGCGGCCCTGCACGTCGTCTATCAGGTGCTGCTCATGCGCTCCTTCCAACTGGGCGAGTTCGGGCAGATGTACCCGATCGCGCGCGGCACCGCTCCCCTGGCCGTCACCGTGCTCGCGGCCGTCTTCGTCCGTGAACTCCCCGACGCCTGGCAGCTCGCGGGGGTGGCGCTCGCCTCGGCGGGCCTGGTCGGAGTGGCGCTGTGGGGCCTGCTGCCGACCGGCGCCGCGCGCCGCGCCCGCAGGGACGGGCCACGGGCGGCCGTCCACCGGCCGGCGCTCGTGGCCGCCGTCGCCACCGGCCTGGCCATCGCCTCGTACACCGTCGTGGACGGCGTGGGCGTACGCGCCTCCGGCACCGCGCCCGGCTACATCGCCTGGCTGATGATCCTGGAGGGCCTGGCCGTCCCCGCGTACGCGCTGGCCTCACGGCGGGGCCTGCTGCTCGCCCAGCTACGGCCGGTCGCCGTGCGCGGGCTGCTCGGCGGGGCACTGTCGGTCTTCGCGTACGGCCTGGTCCTGTGGGCCCAGACCCGGGCCCCGCTGGCGCCCGTCGCCGCGCTGCGCGAGTCCTCGATCATCGTCGGCGCCGCGATCGGGGCACTCTTCTTCAAGGAACGTTTCGGCACACCGCGGATCGCCGCGGCCGGGCTGATGGTCCTCGGTATCGGCCTGATGCTGCACGCGGGCTGAGACACGGAAAGCGCCTTACAGGTACGTACGGGTGCGTACGGGCTACGCGGTGAGCGACGTGCGCAGGGCACGGACCAGCGCCTGGGCGCGCGGGTCGGCGGTCACGTTCTGCTGCATGCCGTTGGTGACGTAGCCGAAGGCGGTGTCGGACTCGGGGTCGGCGAAGGCCAGGCAGCCGCCGCGGCCGGGGTGTCCGAAGGAGCCGGGGGCCAGGAGGGGCGAGGCCGGGCCGTGCAGCATGTAGCCCAGGCCGAAGCGGGTGCTCACCACCAGGGTGCGGTCGGGGCCGGCGGACTCCTCGGTGCGGGCCAGGGTGAGGGTGGCGGGCGCGAAGAGACGGGGGTGGCCGTCGACCGGGCCGATCAGGGCGGCGTAGCAGCGGGCCAGGGCACGGGCGGTGGCGATGCCGGCCGAGGCGGGCAGTTCGGCGGCGCGGTAGGCCGGGTCGTTCTCGTCGGGGGCCGGGTCGATGGCGGCGAAGGCCCGGCGGGTCAGCGAGGCGGGGTCGTTGTAGGCGTCCACGACCTCGCGCTTGGGGCGTACGCGCAGGCCGCTGGAGGCAGGAGGCTCGGGGGCCTGGATCTCGGCCAGCCGGCCGGCGCGGGAGCGCAGGGCGGACGGCAGCCCGACCCACAGGCCGATGCCGAGGGGGCCGGATATCTCCTCGGCGATCCAGGTGCCGATGCTGCGCCCGGTGACCCGCAGGACGAGTTCGGACAGCAGCCAGCTATAGGTCTGGGCGTGGTAGCCGTGGTCCTCGCCGGGCGTCCAGGCCGGGGCCTGGGCGGCGAGCGCGGCCGGACCGCTGAGGCCGTCGACGGCCTGGGCGGGGGTCAGCGGGGTGTCCAGGACGGGCAGCCCGGCGCGGTGCGAGAGCAGGTGGCGCACCAGGACGCGTTCCTTGCCGGCGGCCTTGAACTCGGGCCAGTACGTCCCTACGGGGGCGTCCAGGTCCAGCAGGCCGCGCTGGTGCAGCAGGAGCGGGACGATCGCGGCGATGCCCTTGGTGGCGGAGCGGATCACCTGGGCGGTGTCCTCCTCCCAGGGCGCGGCGTCGGCGGTGTCCGGCGCGTCACCGTCCCTGGTGCCGGCCCACAGGTCGACGACCTTGCGGCCGTGCCGGTAGACGGCGACGGCCGCACCGCGCTCACCGCGCCGCGCGAAGTTGGCCGCGAAGGCGTCCCGGACCGGCTCGAAGCCGTCCGCGACCGTGCCCTGGACGTCCACCACTGGTTCCCGCTTCCCACTCATCCGTCGCGTTTGTGACCCATCAATGGTGCAACGTGTGGATCAGTGCTGATGACCAGGGCGGCGGGCCGTGGGGTTCATCACAGGAACGGCGGGGTTTGTCACGGCCAAGATGCCCGCGCAACACCCACTCACGGAACGGCCCCGCCCGTCCGCCGCGGGGGAACGACGGACGGAGGGGGCAGTTCGAGGTGTCAGCGTTCGGTCACGCCCACGTGAGGCGTTGTCCGTCGGGGCCGACGTGCAGCCGCATGCGGTCGGCCGACGGGCGCCCGTCCGACTGCCACTGTGTAAGGCGCGCGGTGATTTCGTCCCACAGGCGCGCCGTACCGCCCTGCCGGACCATCCACCGTCCGCCGTCTTGGAAGACGACCGCCCACGCCTCGGCGTCCACGTCGATCACGACGTGTTCCGTCCGACCGTCCCGTTGCAGCGTGAGCCGCTGTGCGCTTGGCGCGGCGGTCTGGGCGACGAATCGGGCCGTCCAGTCCTCAAGCACCTCCGCGCCCAGCTCCGCGGGCACCGCGTCGCCCTCGCTGAGGTTCGGCAGGATGCCCAGCGGGGGCGGAAGGTGGGGACGGGCCAGCATGAACGAGACCTGTCCGCCGAGAACCGGGCCGCCGGCCGTGCCGTCGCTGGCGACCGTGAGCCGTACGAGTTCGGACGCGTGCATCCACCCGCCGACCGTGACCAGGACCTCACCGCCGGGCCGGGTCTGCGCGAGCCAGTCGGCCGGCACGGTGTGCACGCCGCACGTGGCGATCACGCGGTCATACGGGCTGCCCTCCTTGTAGCCCGCCAGTCCGTCACCGACCACGCGGGCAGGCCGGTAACCGGCGCCCGCGAGCGCGATCCCGGCGAGGGCGGACACCTCGGCGTCGACCTCGACCGTGGTCACGTTGTCCTCGCCAACGACATGACACAGCAGCGCCGTCGAATAGCCCGTACCCGTGCCGATCTCCAGAACACGCAGCCCCTCGACCGCTCGCAGGTCTTCGAGCATCCGCACGACCAGACTCGGCAGGGTGGACGACGACGAGGGGGCCGCGGCGATGCGCCCCTCGACCTGGTCGGGGAAGACACCCCCGGCCACCTGTGTCACGAGGGTGTCGTCTTCGTAGATCCGCGCGAGTCCTTCCGCGGAGCCCCCGGCCGCAGGCCGGTACCAGCCGCCCTCCTCGTACTCGAACCAGCCGCGCGAGAGGAACGCCTCACGGGGCACCGACATGACGGCCGCTTCCCATTCCGGGCTGCGCAAAGCACCGGTCTTGGACAGGCACCGCGCGAGGCCGGCCCGCAGGTGTTCCGACGGCAGGGGTTCACTCATGCTGACTCGCTCCGTTCTCCAACAAGTCTGCGATTGCGGTGGTGATCGGCAGTCCGGCCGCGTCTTCGAGCCACGCCCATTGGCCATTGGGGTTGCACTCCAGCACACCTGGCCATGCAGATGGCGTCACCCCACGTCACGGTTCAGGTGCTGCCGTACGAAGCAGGCGCCTCACCCAGCCACCTGCCGTTCACGCTGCTCTCGTTGAACGGCGCATCCCACGCGGTCTACACCGAGACGCCCACCCATGGTGGTCAAGTGGACGACACCTCTGGCGTGGTGGCGGAAGCCGTCGGCATGTTCGATCGGCTTCGCATGGGGGCACTGTCAGAGGAAGAGTCGCTAGCCCTGATTCACAGAATCATGGAGGACCACGCCAAATGAGCAGCACACCCGACCCTCAGCCCATGCGGTGGACCAAGAGCACCCACAGCGGCGGCGACGGGGGACAATGCATCGAATGGGCGCCCGATCACGCGCGCGCAACGGGTGAGTTCCTGGTCCGTGACAGCAAGGACCCGAACGGCCCGCGCCTGGCCCTGACCCGTGCGGGGTTCGCCGGTCTTGTGCAGTTCGCCAAACGCCATGGGTGACCCTCCCCCTTGGGGCAAGAGGGTTGGCAACAGGGACGGCGGGGTTCGTCACTGCGGCAGGGTCACCGAGCGGGGGTCGAAGCCGAAGGGCAGCTCCAGCCGGTGGGCGCGCATCAGGCCGGTGTCGCACAGCAGGTCCTGCGTGGTGCCGTCGGCGACGATGACGCCCCCGGACAGCACGACCGAGCGCGGGCACAGCTCCAGCGCGTACGGAAGGTCGTGGGTGACCATCAGCACGGTGACGTCCAGGGAGCGCAGGATGTCGGCGAGTTCGCGGCGCGAGGCGGGGTCGAGGTTGGAGGACGGCTCGTCCAGGACGAGGATCTCCGGGCGCATGGCCAGGACGGTGGCGACGGCGACCCGGCGGCGCTGCCCGAAGGAGAGGTGGTGCGGCGGCCGGTCGGCGAAACCGGCCATCCCGACCTGGTCGAGGGCCTCGGTGACGCGGGCCTCCAGTTCGGCGCCGCGCAGCCCGGCCGCGGCGGGCCCGAAGGCGACGTCCTCCCGGACGGTGGGCATGAAGAGCTGGTCGTCGGGGTCCTGGAAGACGATGCCCACCCGGCGGCGGATCTCGGCCAGGTCGCGCTTGCCGACGGGCAGTCCGGCCACGCGTACGGTCCCGGCGCCGGCCTCCAGGATGCCGTTGAGGTGCAGGACCAGCGTGGTCTTCCCGGCGCCGTTGGGGCCCAGCAGCGCGACCCGCTCGCCGCGTGCGACGGTCAGGTCGACGCCGAACAGAGCCTGGTGGCCGTCGGGATAGGCGTAGGCCAGACCGCGGACCTCCAGGGAAGGCGCGGTGCCGGTGGTGGTGATGCCGGTAGTGGTGATGCCGGTGTTCATAGGGTCCATCCCAGCAGGCAGACGGCGAGGGCGGCCAGGGGGAGGGCGGCGGCGCGGCACCACTGGCCCCGGGTGGCGGTGGTCTCGTCGATGACGGGCATGCTGCCGGTGTAGCCGCGGCTGACCATGGCCAGGTGGACCCGTTCGCCGCGTTCGTAGGAGCGGATGAACAGGGCGCCCGCGGACTTGGCGAGCACGCCCCAGTGCCGTACGCCGCGCGCCTCGAAGCCGCGGGAGAGCCGGGCGATACGCATCCGCCGCATCTCGTCGGTGATCACATCGCCGTAACGGATCATGAAGGACGCGATCTGTACGAGCAGCGGGGGCATCCGCAGCCGCTGGAGGCCGAGCAGCAGGGCGCGCAGCTCGGTGGTGGAGGCCAGGAGGACGGAGGCGGCGACGCCCAGCGTGCCCTTGGCCAGGATGTTCCAGGCGCCCCACAGTCCGGACTCGCTCAGCGTCATCCCCAGGATGTGGACGCGCGGGCCCTGTGCCACGAAGGGCATCAGGAAGGCGAAGGCCACGAAGGGCACCTCGATCAGCAGCCGCTTGAGGAGGGTGCGGGCGGGGATGCGGGCCGCCCCGGCGACGGCCGCGAGCAGCAGGGCGTACGCGGCGAAGGCCCACAGCGCGGTGCGCGGGGTGGCGACCACGGTCAGGACGAAGAAGAAGACCGCGGCGATCTTGCACTGCGCGGGGAGCCGGTGCACGGGCGAGTGGCCGTGCCGGTAGAGCGCGCGGACGCCCGGGCCGCCGGGGGCCGGGCGGGCGGGGGGCCGGACCGTATGGGTGCCGGTGGCCATGTCAGAGGGCCTCGCCGTGCGGCTCGGCGCCGTGGGGGGCGGTGTGCTGCTGCCCGGCGCCGTGGGGGGCGGTGTGCTGCTGCCCGGCGCCGTGGGGGCGGTGTGCTGCTCTGCGGCGTCCTGCTGTGCGCCGGACCTGCGGCGGCGTACGAGGACGAAGACGCCGGTGCCCACGGCCAGGGTTGCGCCGACGCCGATCACCCCGGCGAGGCCGCCGGAGATCCGCGGGTTCGCGATGTCCTTGACGCTGTAGTCGGCGAGCGGGGAGTCCTTGGCGGCGTGCTCCTCGGTCCTGGTGTCCAGGCCCTTGTCGTGGGCGACCTTCTCCAGGCCGTCCGGGCTGGTGGACGCGTAGTAGCTGACGCCGCCCGCGCACACCAGCGCGGCGGCGAGGCCGGCCAGCCACACCCGGCGGACGGAACGGGGGCGCCCTCCAGGTGCCGCGGCGGGCACCGGTCCGGCTGATGTGGCGTCGGTGCTGCTGGTGCTGGGGTTGGCGTCAGCGGCGGCGGCCGTACGGGCGACGGCGTCCGGTGCGGCAGTGCTCCCGGCCGCCGCGGCGAGCGGGGTACCGGCCATGGCGCCGGCCCCGTCGGCCGTCGGCTGGATCCCGGGCGCTTGGGCCCCGGGCGCTTCGGCCCCGGCCGGCCGTACCGGCGTCAGCGGGACCGTCCGCAGTTCCAGCGGCCGGGCCAGTCCGCGGGCGCCGTACACCAGGTCCGGGCGTACGGCGATCACCGCGCCGACCGTCAGCGCGGTGATCGCCGCCTCGCCGAGGCCGATCAGGACATGGACGCCGACCATGGCCGTGAAGACCGTGCCGATGGAGACGTCGGTGGTGCCGCCGAGCGCGTACAGGGCGGTGAAGGCGACGGCGGCGGCCGGAACGGAGACGACCGCGGCGGCGAACGCGGCGGCCGTGACCGAGCGGCGGCGGCGCGGCAGCACCTTGACCAGGCCGCGGAAGATGCCGTAGGCGACGACCGTCGTCACGATCGCCATGTCGGTGATGTTGACGCCCAGCGCGGTCAGCCCGCCGTCCGCGAAGAGCACTCCCTGCATGAGCAGCACGACGGAGACACAGAGCACGCCGGTGTACGGGCCGACCAGGATCGCGGCCAGCGCGCCGCCCAGGAGGTGGCCGCTGGTGCCGGCGGCGACCGGGAAGTTGAGCATCTGGACGGCGAAGATGAAGGCCGCGACCAGGCCCGCGAGCGGCGCCGTGCGCTCGCCGCCGCCGGTGGTGCCGTCGGCCGCGGTGATGCCGCCGGTGCCGCCGCTCAGTTCGCGGCGGGCACCCCGGAGGCTGACCGCGACGGCGACCGCGGCGAGCGCTCCGGCCCCCGCCGACACCGGTGCGTTGATGAAGCCGTCTGGTACGTGCATGCCAAGTGTTCTTTCGCTCCGAGCGCCGGGATTCCCCTATCGTGAGCCGTACTGCAATGAAGTCGCAAGAGCGCTCGCCATGCGAGACGACAACGGTTGCGTCACCCCCGCGCCGTCCGAAAAGCGGCAAAGCCGGGCATCTGTGCGAAGGTCGGCGTCATGGACACAGCCGCCGAAGCTGCGCAGAACCCGCGCGGTCCTGCGTACCCCGGCCGCACACCGCCTGCCGACCAGCCACCGAATCACGGAATCGCCGAATCACCGAACGCGTCTTCGACAATCCGGTCATCCCGTTCGACGCGGTGCCCTGTACAGGTCGTCGAGGCGGAGTGGCGCGGGTTCGGGCAGCGGCATCTCGTCCGCCGGCCGGCAGGACTGGAGGAAGTAGGCGAGCAGGCGGCGCGACGCGGCCATGGAAGCCGCCGGGGAGTCGCGCAGGACGCCGTTGTTGGCCAGGAGCAGCAGCGTGATATCGCTGCTGTCGAAGTCCTTGCGCAACTGTCCGGCGTCCTTCGCACGCTGTACCAGCCGGGCGAGGCCCGACTCCGCGCGGGCACGTTCACGCCGGACGTCGGGCGCGTCGGGGAATTCGGCGAGGAACGCGGCACTGAAGCCGCGGTCCTCGGCCTGCATCCGGCAGACCTCGGTGAGGGCGGTACGAAGTCCGCGCCAGGGATCGTCGTCCTTGAGGGCCTCGTCAACGGCCGCAACGCACTGGCCGAGCTGTTCGGAGAACGCAGCCGCGATCAGCGAGCCGCGGGTCGGGAAGTGCCGGTAGAGGGTGGCGGCACCCACACCGGCTCGGCGGGCGATTGCGCTGGAGGGCACGTCGGTGCCGTCGAGGGCGTACGCGTCGCGAGCGGCCTGGAGGAGCCGGGCGCGGTTGTTCCGGGCGTCGGCTCGCTGTCTCGGGGCGGGGGCTCCGTCGGGGGAGGTGGGTGGGTTCCGAGACAGTTGGTCAGGCATGTCTCCCACTTAAGCACAAACGGAAGAGGTCGACCGTTTAGCAGGGTTAGCGTGACGTGATGCTGCGGGCTCCCGCAGCCGGCTCCCGGCCGCGGAGGTGAGCGGCTGCGGGTTCTCCTGTCGAACGACGTGCCGTATGTATGGAGGCTGTCCGTGTTGGCTGTGCAGTACCACCGCTATGGCGGTTCCGAGGTTCTTGCCGTCGAAGAGGTCGAGGAGCCGCACGCCGGGCCCGGCCGGGTCCGCATCGCCGTACGTGCCACCGGAGTCACCCCTGCCGACTGGTACCTGCGTTCAGGGATGTTGCAGGACGTCGTCTCCCTGGACTTGCCCCACATACCAGGCATGGATGCCGCGGGCATCGTCGACGAGGTGGGGAGGGAGTGACCGGCACCGCCGTGGGAGACGCGGTCTTCGGTCTCGTTCCCTACGCGGACCGGGGCGGCGCCGCGGCCGAGTACGCCGTGCTGGAGGCGTGGGCGCCCAAGCCTCGGTCGTGGTCCTTCGGGGAAGCGGGTGGCGCCGCGGGCAATATCGACACGGCCACGCGTGTACTGGAAGCCTTGGACGCCGTCGAGGGCATGACCCTGTTGATCGAGGGTGCCGCCGGCGGTGTCGGCACCATCACCGCGCAACTCGCCCGGGCCCGCGGCCTCACCGTGATCGGCACCGCCAGCGAGGGCAATCACAGTTTCCTCAAGGGACTCGGCGTCGTACCGGTCACCTACGGGCCGGGGCTGGCCGATCGCCTTGCTGCACTGGCTCCGCGCAGTGTCGACGTGGTTCTGGACGCGGCCGGCAAGGGCTCCCTTGCCGAACTGGTGTCCATCGTCGGCGACCCGCACCGCGTGGTGACCATCGCGGACTTCGACGCCGCCCGGCACGGAGTGCGGTTCTCCCGCTCCGAGGCAGGAGGGTCACCGGGCTGGGCAGGGCTGCCGTTTGCGGCGGACCTGGCCGATCAGGGCCGCCTCACCGTCCCCCTGCACGCCGCGTTCCCGCTGAAGGAGACCGCCGCGGCCCATGACGCCAGCGCCGCCGGCCACGCACGCGGAAAGATCATCATCACCGTGCCCTGAGTTGGTGGCGCTCGGGCCGCACTTCGGGTGATGTCTCGGCGCTTCGTACTCGTACGGCTGGAACTCGTAGGGCTGGAGCTCGTACGACTGGAGCTCGTACGGCTGGAGCTCGTACGGCTGGACCTCGTACGACTGGAGAGGGCACCGGTGTCCGGGCCGGAGCGGATTCCGAGTGGCCCGGCGGGCCTCCGTCCGGGGAGGCCGCCGCCGGGTCCTCGTCGCGCGCCGTTCCCCGTCCCCACGGGCGGGCGCGTACTCCGTGGCGCCGCTCCGCTCATTGACGGCGCCTTCGGAGGCTTGTGAGGTGTGTGAAGTTGTCCCGGCGCCGGCCGTACGCGGCGGCACACCGGCAGCAGGCGGGCGCGGCGTCAGACGCCGAGGGCGGGCAGCACCACCGCGTCCAGGTATCCGGTGAGGAACGCCCGGTCCACCGGCCGGCCCTCGATGAGCTGCCGGGCCGCCAGGGCGCCCACCAGCATGTGCGGCACGTACGTCAGCGCAGGGTGGTCGGCGGCCAGCTCGCCCCGGTCCACCGCCCGCCGCAGCATCGCGTCCAGTCCCGTGACCTCCGGCTCGATGAGCTGCTCGCGCAGCGCCCGGTGCAGGTCGGGGTTGTCGTGCACGGCCCGGACCAGGCCCCGCATCAGGGCTGAGTCGCGCTCCATGCGCCGGTCGTCGTCGCGCGCCACCATCTCGTGGAGGTCGCCGCGCAGGGTCCCGGTGTCGATGCCCGCCGCGCGCACCGGTTTACGGTGCCGCAGCGCCCTGGCGACCAGCTCGGGCTTGCCCTGCCACTGGCGGTAGAGGGTGGCCTTGCTGGAGCGCGTACGGGCAGCGACGGCGTCCATCGTCAGGGCGTCGTAACCGACCTCCCGGAGCAGGTCGAGCACGGCCGCGTACAGCTCGGCCTCCCGTTCGGGCGTCAGTCGGCTGCGGCCCATGGGCACCTCCACGTCCCTCGACATGAACGAAACGGTTTCGTACACATCGACGGTACGACGGTACTCCTCCCGGCGGCCGAACGAGAACCTCCGGCCGGTGTTCTGCGTCACGGAGCCAGGAGGTGACGACCGGGCGCGGGCGGTCACGGAGGTCGCGGGACAACGGCCGTCGCGGGACAACGGCTGTCGCGGGACAACGGCCGTCGCGCGGCCACGGAGATCCCGGGGCGGCGGCCGTCAGGCGGTCACGGAGGTCGCGGGGTCGAGTTGCCGCCCGTACGGGGTGCCGAAACCATGGGGACGTGAGCGACGGCGCGTATCTCCGGTTCCCGCATCTCCACGGCGAGATGCTGTGTTTCGCCGCCGAGGACGATCTGTGGATCGCCCCCCTGGCCACCGACGGCGGGCCGGTCCCGCGCGCCTGGCGGCTCACCGTCGACCGCACCCGCGTCGGCCACCCGCGCTTCTCCCCCGACGGCCGGCACGTCGCCTTCACCACCTGGCGCAGCCTGGACCCGGAGGTCCACCTCGCCCCGGTCGACGGCGGTACGGCCCGCCGGCTGACCTATTGGGGCAGTACGGACACCCGGGTGTGCGGCTGGGGCCCGGACGGGGACGTCCTCGCCGTCTCCTCGCACGGCCAGCCCTTCTCGTACTACTCCTGGGCCTACAGCGTGCCGACCGACGGCAGCCCCGGGCGCAAGCTGCCCTGGGGCCCGGTGGCCGACATCGCCGTCGCCGACCTCCCCGCCTGCGAGCTGCCGCCCTGCGACGTGGACGCGGTGGACCCCGCGGGCCCCGGCCCGGTCACCGCCGACCCGGCCCCCACCTCCGGCGATTCCGGTTCCGGTTCCGGTTTCGATTCCGGCTCCGGCTCCGGCTCCCGCTCCGGCGGCGAGGACGGCCACGACCACGGCGGTACGGAGCGCCGCACCCTCCTGCTGACGGGTAAGCCGCCGCACGAGCCCGCCGCCTGGAAGCGCTACCGGGGCGGCGCCACGGGCCGGCTGTGGCTGCACGGCACCCGCCTGCTGCCCGGCCTGAACGGCCACCTGGACTCGGTGATGTTCGTGGGCTGCGACGGGCGCGGGGAAGGCGTGAGGGGCTCCGGGGGCGCCCGGGGCCGGATCGCGTTCCTCTCCGACCACGAGGGCGTAGGCAACGTTTACTCGTGCCGACTGGACGGTACGGACCTGCGCCGGCACTCCGACCACACCGACTTCTACGCCCGGCACGCCTCGACCGACGGCACCCGCATCGTCTACCAGTGCGCGGGCGAACTGTGGCTGATCGACGACCTGGCCCCCACCGCCGAGCCGCGCCGGCTCCGGGTCCGGCTGGGCGGTCCGCGCGCCGGCCGCCGCCCGTACCAGGTACCGGCCGGCTCGCACATCAACTCCGTCGCCGTGGACACCACCGGCCGGGCCAGCGCGCTCGGCGTCCGCGGCAGCCTGTACTGGCTCACCCACCGCGACGGCCCGGCCCGCACCATCCACGACGTCCCGGGCGTACGGGTCCGGCTCCCCGAGATGCTCGGCTCCACCGGCCGGATCGCGTACGTCACCGACGCCGAGGGCGAGGACGCCGTCGAGATCGCCGATCTGCCCAGGGCCGGCACCGCGCGCCCGCCGCGCCGGATCGCGGCCGGTGCGCTGGGCCGGGTCCACGAGCTGGTCTCCTCACCGGACGGCGAGCGGCTGGCGGTCGCCGCGCACGACGGGCGGCTGCTGCTGGTGGACACCGGCGAGGACGGCACGGAGGTACGGGACGACGGCGACAGCGGCAGCGCGGAGGTACGGGGCAACGACAGCGGCGGCGAGGACGTCAGCGGCACGGGGGACGACGCCGCGAAGGGTGACGCCACACGGAACGGTGCCGCACGGAACGATGCCGCACAAAGTGATGCCGGTCAGGATATTGCCGCACGCAACGTTGCCTCGCAAAGCGATGCCGCACAGAACGGCCCCGCACAGAACGGTTCCGTACAGACCGATGCCGTACAGACCGATGCCGCGCGGGCCTCCGCGCCGGTGACCGAACTGGTCCGCTCCACCAACGGCCCCGTACGCGATCTTGCCTTCTCCCCCGACTCCAACTGGCTGACCTGGTCCCACCCAGGCATCGGCCGCTCCCTGCGCAAGATCAAAATCGCCAAGCTGTCCGACGGCACGGTCGTGGACGTCACCAACGGCCGCTTCGAGGACGAGCAGCCGGTCTTCACCCGCGACGGCCGCTACCTCGCCTTCCTGTCCTGGCGCGGCTTCGACCCGGTCTACGACGTGCACACCGGCGACCTGTCCTTCCCGCTCGGCTGCCGACCGCACCTGGTACCGCTGTCCTCCGCGACCCCCTCGCCCTTCGCGCTGCTACCGGACGGGCGGCCCGCGGCGGGCGGCCTGGACCCGGCCGAGCACCCCGGCGAGACCGGCGCGCCGGTGCTGGTGGAGGCCGAGGGTCTGGCCAGCCGGGTGACCCCCTTCCCGGTCTCGGCCTCGAAGTACTCCTCGCTGTACCCGGTCAGCGGCGGCGGGCTGGTGTGGCTGCGCTGGCCGATCTCCGGCGCGCTCGGTGAGACCTTCGCCAGCCCCGACAACACCTCCGGCCAGCCGACCCTGGAACACTTCGACCTGGTCAAGGCCAAGCGCACCGAACTCACCAGCTCCCTGGACTCCTTCGCCCTCAGCGGCGACGGCAGCCGGCTGGTGATCAACGACGAGGGCGAGCTGCGCGCGGTGCCCGCCACCGAGACCGCCGACGGCGATTCGACCGTCTACCTGGACCCTCGGCGCATCCTGCACGACGTGGACCCGGCGGCGGAGTGGCGCCAGGCGTACGAGGAGGCGGGCCGCATCATCCGCGCGTACTTCTGGGACCCGGGTCTGTGCGGCATCGACTGGGACGCGGTGCTGGCGCAGTACCGCCCGCTGCTCGAACGCGTCGCCTCCCCGGACGAGTTCGCGGACCTGCTGCGCGAGGTGCTGGGCGAGCTGGGCACCTCCCACGCGTACGTCACCGGAGGCCGCCGCAACGAGGGGCCGCCGCACTACCAGCGCGCCATCGGCCTGCTCGGTGCCAACTTCGTGTGCCGCGACGGGCGCTGGCTGGCGCAGCGCATCCTGCCCGGCGAGTCCTCCGACCCCAAGGCCCGCTCCCCGCTGGCCGGTACGGGCATCCGCGAGGGCTCGGTGCTCACGCATGTGGACGGCCGCCCGGTGGACCCGGTGACCGGGCCGGGCCCGCTGCTGGCCGCGGCCGGCGGCACCACCGTCGAGCTGACCTTCACCCCCGCCAAGGGATACGTCGGGCCGCCGCGGCGGGTGGCGGTCGTCCCGCTGGTGGACGAGCGCCCGCTGCGCTACCAGGACTGGGTCGCCAAGCGCCGCGCGGTCGTACGGGAGCTGAGCGGCGGCAAGTGCGGCTATCTACACATCCCCGACATGGGCGGGTCCGGCTGGGCCCAGTTCAACCGGGACCTGCGCATGGAGGTCTCGCTGCCCGCGCTGATCGTGGACGTACGGGGCAACGCGGGCGGCAACATCTCCGAACTGGTCGTCGAGAAGCTCACCCGTACGATCGTCGGCTGGGACCTGACCCGCGACGCCGAGCCGGTCTCGTACGCGAGCAACGCCCCGCGCGGACCGGTCGTCGCGGTCGCCGACGAGATGACCTCCTCCGACGGCGACATGATCACCGCCGCCTTCAAACTCCAGGGCATCGGGCCGGTGGTGGGCATGCGGACCTGGGGCGGCGTGGTGGGGATGACCGGCCGGCACCGGCTGGTGGACGGTACGGCGATCACCGTGCCGATGAACGCCGCGTGGTTCGACGCGTACGGCTGGGGGGTGGAGAACCACGGCGTCGAGGCGGACATCGAGGCGCTGCGCTCACCGCTGCACTGGGCCGAGGGCCGCCACCCGCAACTGGGCGTCGCCGTCCGTACGGCCCTGGACCTGCTCGAACGCCACCCGGCGGCGGTCGCGCCGGACCTCTCCGGCGTGCCGGACCGCCGGCGGCCGACGCTGCCGCCGCGCGGGGCGCGACCTTCGGAGGACGAGCACACAGGGCGCGGGAACGGGAACGCAGGGCACGGGAACGGGCACGCGGGCGGCGGCGGGAGCGTGGGTGCTCTGTCCGCACGGCCGTACCGGAACGGTGGCGGCCCGGCCCCGGACTCGGCGTCGGATCCGGGTTCGGCCTCGGACCCGGGCTCGGCGTCGGACCCGAGCTCGGCCTCGGCCCCGGGCCGGGGTTCGGCCTCGGGCTCGTATCCGGGCTCGGCCCCGGGCCTCACCTGAGTCCGATCAGGAAGCGCTGGTCGGCCCCTCCCGTGCAGGGTTCGCGCTGGAACAGCGCGCCGGACACGGCCGCCCGCTCGTCGTCGCCATCCCGCAGACCGATGCAGCCCTCGCGTTCGGCGGGCCGCATCCGGTAGACCGGGCGCTCCCGCGTCCCGGTGACCCGTTCGATGCGCAGCCGCTGGTCGGGGCCGTGCTCGGAGCAGTGCTGCTCGGGATACGGCTCCAGCAGGCCGTCGGCCGCCCCGTGTTCCCGCAGCACGGTCAGACATCCGGGTCCGCCCTTGTCGGGGTGCGTCCACTTGATGAGGAAGCGGCCATGGCCGACCGGCACCAGGTAGGTGCGCGGCGGTACCGCGCGGGAACAGGGGCGCAGCCCGGCCATCGTCCTGTTCCCGCCGGTGCGGTCCTCCGTCGCCTCCGACAGGCACAGGCCGGGGGCGGCGGCCGGACGGATGCGGGTGAGCCCGTCGGGCGGCCGGCCGGCCGGACCGGCCCCGCGGCCCTCGCCCGTCCCGGTGCCGCCGGCCGTCGGCACGGCGCCGGGCGCGTGCCGGCCGGGCGCCGGGGAAGCGGGTCCGCCGTCGCCGTCACCGGGCGTCAGCAGCCGGGCCGCCACCGCGAGCAGCAGTACGGAGGCCGCGGCGCCGCTGAGCAGCCACGCCCTGCGGGACGGGCGGGCGCGGCGCGGGGGGTGCGAGACCAGGGTGTCGGCGGGGAACTCACCCGGGGTGGCGACGGCCTGCTCGTCGATGGGGGCGGCACGGATGGCGGGAGAAGGAGAGCCGAAGGCGGCGGCAGGCTTCCTGATGGCGCCGACCGGGCCACGGTCGTCACCGTCACCCGCATCACCAGCCCCGGCATCTCCGTTGCGTGCTTCAGCAGCTCCCGCAACGCCGTCGCCCGCAACGTCATCACACGCAACGTTGTCGCTTGCGACGTCCTCCCCCGCAACGCCGTCACCCTCAACGCCGCCATCCTCTTCACCGGCGTTCGCGTCGACACGTGCGGTCACGCGCCCGGTGTCGGCGGCGCAGGGCCGGGACGTGCCGGCGGTCTGCCGCCCCTCCAGTCGGGCGCCCGCCGCCAGCCACTCCCGGACCTCCGCTTCCTGGCAGCCGCAGGCCCGTACGTACGCGGCGAGCACATCGGGGCGCGGCGGGGCCGGCCGGCGCAGCACGTCCGCGATCGTGCTGCGCGCCAGGACATCGCCGTGTGCCGCCGCCCGCTGCTCCAACTGCCGGTACGTCAGACCTGCGTGGTCCTTCAGATGGCGGAGCTGCGCCATGAACTCGTCGGTGCGGCAGGGTACTTGGGGGCGCCAGTGCCCGCGGCTGTCTCCCGGGCTTGCCATGCGGGCCATCTTCGCCCCGGCTCCGGCCGGCGGCAACGCTCATATCCGGCCAGCCGTCCCTGTCCGCACACAGAGCCCGCGGACCCCACCCGCTTCCTCCGCCCTCACCGGCCCGCCCGAGCCCTCACCGGTCCGCCCGAGCCCTCCCGTCCGCCCGTGCCTTCTCGTCCGCCGCGCCGCCCGCGCCCACCAGCCCGGTCCGCAGGCCCTCGATCCGGTTCCCGAAGCGCCGCATCTCGCGCTGCCCCACCGTGCCGATGACCGAGGGCAGACAGCCGCGTACGGACTGCATGCCGCGCAGCCACCACTGCCCGTACACATGCGCGGAGCGGCGTTCGATACCGGCGACGATGCGGTCCACGGCGGGCCCCAGCGGGTAGGTCTTGTTAGAGGGCCACGGCAGCCGCGCGCGCAGCTCGCGCATCACCTCGTCCTGGTCGGCACCGCGCACCATGTCGGTGTCGGTCCAGCTCAGATAGCCGACACCGACCCGTACGCCCTTGTGGCCGACCTCGGCCCGCAGGCTGTGGGCGAACGCCTCCACACCGGACTTGGAGGCGCAGTAGGCCGTCATCATGGGCGCCGGGGTGAGAGCGGCGAGCGAGGCTATCTGGAGGAAGTAGCCGCGGGAGGCCGTCAGCGCGGGCAGGAACGCACGGCCGGTGACCGCGCTTCCGACGAGGTTGACCTCGATGACCCGCTTCCAGGCGGCGGGGTCGGAGTCGGCGAACGGGCCGCCGGTCGCCACCCCGGCGTTGGCCACGACGATGTCGGCCTTCCCGAACCGCTCCTCGACCTCGCGGGCGACCCGGGCCATCGCCTCGTGGTCGGTGACATCCGCGTGCCAGTGGTGTGCCTCTCCGTACAGCGAGGCGGCGACCCCGGCCAGTTCCGCCGGCTCCAGACCGACCAGCGCGAGGGTGGCGCCGCGCGCGGAGAGCTTGCGGGCCAGCAGCTCACCGACCCCGCGGGCCGCGCCGGTGACCACCGCGACCTGCCCCTCCAGGCCCCTGCGGGCGTTCCTGCCGGTGCCCGTGCCCGCGCTCGTATGTGTTCTCATGCCTGTGCTCATGCGTGCACTCATGCGGTCCTCTCCCCCTCTTCCTCTTCCTCTTCCTGCTCCTGCCACCGCGACCGGGGACTCCACGACGCCTCGGCCTCCCGGTCCGTGCCGAGAAGGTGATCACGCACCAGTTCGCGGATGCGGCTCGCGACCACCGCCGGTTCCTCCATGGGCGTCATGTGTCCGGCGCCGGTTATCTCGGTCAGGCCGAGGAAGTGGGGCAGTACGGAGGCCAGCCGGCGGGCCTGTACGGGAGGCGTGAGCCGGTCGGCGGTGCCCGCGATCACGGCCGTCGGTACGGTCAGCCGGCCCGCGCCGCCGGTGAGTTCGAGGCCGGAGAGCACCCTGCCCCACTTGGCCCGTACGCCCACCGGGCAGCTCTGTACGATCCGGGCGCACGCCTCCACCTGCTCGGGTGTGGCAGCCGGCCCCATCGTGGCGTACTTCAGGAGCCGTTTGGTGACCGGTGTGACCGGTCCCAGCGGGGCGCGGGAACCCAGCAGCAGGGCGTGCGCGCGGCGGCGCGCGCCGGGCGTACGCAGCGGTACGACCCGGGATTCGGCCGCCAGGTTCGCGCTGCCGGTGCTGCACAGCAGGACGGCGGCGGCCCGCTCGCGCAGGGCCGGCCGGTCCGCGGCGGCCATGATCGTCATGCCGCCCATGGAGTGCCCGGCCAGTACGGTCCGCTCGCCCGGGGCGAGGGCGGCGTCCAGGACGGCCACGAGGTCGTCGGCCAGCGCGTCGGTGCTGTAGCCGGCCGGTCCCACGGCCGGGGTGCGGCCGTGCCCGCGCTGGTCGTACAGCACCACCTTGTGGTCGGCGGCCAGGTCGCGGACGACCGGCGCCCAGAAGGCGGTGGAGCAGGTCCAGCCGTGCGAGAGGACGACGGTGGGGACGGCGGGGCCGGTGGAGGCGGCGGGCACGGTGGAGGCGGCGAGGACGGCTCCTGATGACGGGCCGTACGCGCCCCCGTCACCGTCACCGTCACCTGGCCCGTGGATCTGCGCGTACAGCCGGGTGCCGTCGGCCGAGGTCACGGTCAGCTCGCGGCGCGGTGCCGGAGGCGCGTACGGCCCGGACGTCATATGTGCCGGACGCTTCACAGGGACGGCGGATGTCATCAGTGCCGGACGTGTCATGCCACCGCTCCCGTCGTCGTGGGCCGCGCACCGGGGACCGCCGTACGGGCGGGGGCGCGCAGCACCTGGTACTCGGCGAGGTCCACCTGCCGGGTCACCTTCTTGAACTCGGCGGTGGTGCCGGGCCAGACGGTGGTGTTGCGGCCTTCGGCGTCCAGGTACCAGCTCGTGCAGCCGCCGGCGTTCCACACCGTGTGCTCCATCCGCTTTTGCATACGGCGCGTCCAGGCGTGCATCGCCGACGGCCGGGCATCCAGCGCGATCTTGCCGCCGAGGGTGTCGAGCTGCCGCATGAAATCACTCAGATAGGTGAGCTGGGACTCGATGATCAGAATCATCGAGCTGTTGCCCAGGCCGGTGTTGGGGCCGATGATCGTCAGGAAGTTGGGGAAGCCGGCCACGCTGGTGCCGCGCAGCGCCTCCATGCCGTCCTTCCACTCCTCGGCCAGCGTCGTCCCGTTGGCGCCGGTGACCCGGTGGGCGATGGGCATGTCGGTCACCCGGAAACCCGTACCGAAGACGATCGCGTCGGCCTCGGTACGCGTACCGTCCGAGCCGATGAGCACATTGCCCCGCACTTCCTTCAGCCCGGTGGCCACCACCTCGACGTTGGGCCGGGCGAGCGCCGGGTAGTAGTCGTTGGACAGCAGGATGCGCTTGCAGCCGATGCGGTAGTCCGGGACGAGCTTGGCGCGCAGCGCGGGGTCCTTGACCGCCCGCCTCATATGCGCCTTGGCCACGACCTCGACCAGTCTCATCTCCTGCGTCCGCTTGGTGAACGCGCTGACCTGCAACTCACGGATGCTCCAAAGAATCCCGCGGCGCAGGGCCCGGGTCGCCGGTACGGCACCGTGCAGCCACCGTTCCACGCCGCTCACCCGGCGGTCCAGGCGCGGCAGCACCCAGGCGGGGGTGCGCTGGAAGAGAGTGAGGCGGTCCACCGCCGGCTGGATCGAGGGGACGATCTGGATCGCCGAGGCGCCCGTACCGACCACCGCGACGCGCTTTCCGCGCAGGTCGTAGTCGTGGTCCCAGCGTGAGGAATGGAAGACCCGGCCGGGGAAGGTGTCCAGTCCGGGAACATCCGGGATCCGGGGGTCGGACAGCGGCCCGGTGGCCGAGACCACGACATCCGCCGTCAGCTCCCCGCGCGTGGTCTCGATCTCCCAGTGCAGTGCGTCACCGTCCCACCGCAGGCCCAGTACTTCGGAGTTGAACCGTACGTGCGGGCGTAGCCCGAAAGTGTCGGTGACGTGCTCCAGGTACGCGCGGATGTGCGGCTGTCCCGAAAAGCTGCGCGGCCAGTGGGGGTTGGGGGCGAAGGAGAATGAATACAGGTGCGAGGGCACGTCGCATGCGCACCCCGGATACGTGTTGTCCCGCCAGGTGCCGCCCACCGCGCCGGCGCGCTCCAGGATCACGAAGTCGGTGATGCCCTGGCGGCGCAGCCGTACGGCCGCCCCCAGCCCGCCGAATCCGGACCCGATCACCGCCACCCGTACGTGCTCACGCTCCTGCCCACGCCCCCGCACGTGTCCGTGTTCTCGCTCGGTCATGCCACCGCCTCCCGAGATCGGCTGAACCGCGCCAGCAATCACTGGCACGATGGGAGAGTAGGGCAGCCTCGTACCGAGCGGTAGGGGGTACGGGCCAGGAAGTTACCGGCGGTCGCACCCCGGACCGCCGCCGGGCCCACGTCATAGGCTGAGCCCGTGGCGAACCAGCGGAAGACGAACGAGGCCCCCGGCGGCCCGGCCCCCGACCGGCACCCCACACCGCACACACCCCCGCCCCCGCCTCCTCCCTCGTCTCCCTCGTCCCCTCGCGAATTCCGCATGTCCGAACTGGCCGAGGAAGCCGGCATCACCGTCCGCACCCTGCGCTTCTACCGCGAGCGCAAGCTGCTCCCGCCCCCGCGCCGCGAGGGCCGGATCGCCTGGTACACCGAGCACCACCTCGCCCGGCTCCGTACGATCACGGCCCTCCTGGAACGCGGCCACACCCTGGGCGGCATCGCCGAACTCCTCTCCGCCTTCGAAAGCGGCCGGGACGTCGGCGAACTGCTCGGCCTGGAATCCACGATCGTGGCGCCCTGGTCGGAGGAGACACCGGTCCGGCTGACCCCCGAGGAACTCGCCGACCACTTCCGCGACGACGTCACCGCCGAGAATCTCTCCGCGTCCCTGGACATCGGCTATCTCGCCGTGGACGGTGACGAGTTCGTCCACGTCAGCCGCCGTCTCCTGGACGCCTCCACCGAACTGGTCGCCGCCGGCGTCCCCCTGGCCGCCGTCCTGGCCGCAGGCCGCGAGGTCCGTGCCCACGCCGACGCCCTGGCCGCCATCTTCACCACCCTCATACGCACCCACGCCCTGTCCGACATCCTCAGCCGCTCCACCCCCGGTGATCCCCCACCCCAGAAGAGATCACCCGCCTCACCGACATCATCGAAAAACTCCGCCCCGTCTCCAAGGCCGTCGTCGAGGCCGAGGTCTCCATGGCCATGGACCGCCGCATCCGTACCGAACTCGACACCTGGCTGAGCGAATCCCCCACCCCGGACAACTGATCACCCCCACCTCCGAACGGGCGCACCGTCACAAGTTGATCAAGGTTGCCGCCGGCCGTTCGACAATGTCCGCTCATGTCTACTCTGATGCCCTCATGCCCATACAGTTCTCGTCCTGTGCCTTCGGATACCGCCGCAGACGACGCGTCATCCGCCGCTTCCACTGCCTGATCCCGCAAGGGCGCACCGTCTTCCTCGGCCCGAACGGCGCGGGGAAGAGCACCGTGCTCGGACTCGCCGCCTCGGCACTGGCCCCTCAAACGGGAAGCGTCAGTTACCAGGGCCTGGCCACCGGCGACCGCAGAGCGTTATCCGCCTACCGACGGCGCGTCGCCTGGATGCCTCAGCACCTGAGCGCCGTACCCGGCCTGACGGCGCGCGAACAGGTCGCCTACGTCGGCTGGCTCAAAGGCATGTCGCGGGCCGAGGCATGGGACAGGTCGCTCCGGGCGCTTCAGCAGGTGGAGTTGGGCGACCGGAGCAACGACAAGATCGGTCAACTGTCGGGAGGACAGCAGCGCCGGGTCGGGGTGGCGCAGTCCCTCGTCCACGGCGCGGAGGTGCTGCTGCTGGACGAGCCCACCGCGGGCATGGACCCCCGGCAGCGGACCGTCTTCCATGAAATCCTCGGCAATCTGCCGCGCTCGGTCCACGTGCTTCTGTCCACCCACGACACGGCCGATCTCGAATCGGTGTACGACAACGTGCTCGTGCTGCTCGACGGACGGCTCACCTTCCAAGGCACCGTGGACGATTTCCTCTCCCATGCCGCCCCGGGCGCGACGCCGGGACGGCAGGCCGACTCCGCCTACCACGTACTGACCGAGGGAAGCCGGGCATGAGCTTCCTCAAGGCATTACGACGGTCATCGCTGCCCTGGGCCGGCCCCGTCCTCATGGGCATCGCCCTCTTCTACGCCTTCACCTGGCGCACCCGCGCCACGGGATTCGGCGCGGACACCGTCTTCGTCACGGCACGCGCGCTGGGCCCCGTACCCGGAGTGCTCGCGGGAATCGCCGCCTGGGAGGCGGGGCGTCTGCGGGCGGGGCAGGTGTGGTCGCTGACCCCTTCCCGCGGCCGGTACCGCATCGCCCTGGACACGGCCCGCCCCGTACTCCTCCTCATCGTCCTCCTGGACACCGCGGTCCTCGCAGTCGCCTCGCTACGGGTGTCCGCCCTGCCCAGGTTCGAGGACCTGCCCCAGCTCGCCCTCACCCTCACCCTCCAGTGCGGGGCCGCCGTCATCGGCTTCGGCACCGGATGCCTGCTGCCACGCACGCTCGCGGCCCCGGCGATCACCCTCGTCCTCTCCCTCTGGATCCTGATCCCGGCCTCGCTGGAGACGCCGTGGGTGCGTTACCTCAACGGGCTCCCGGTCGACGCCGCCACCGTCACCGACAGCATCGCCCCCGGCGTGCTGCTCGCCCCCGCCCTGCTGATGGCGGGCGCCGTGACCGGGGTACTGCTGGCGTCCGTCCGCCGGGGCAGCCGCCTGGTGAGGGCGGCGGCGGGCCTGTGCTGTCTGACCGCCGCGGCCGTACCGGCGCAGGCCCTGGTCGCCGACGCCGGGTACGAGACGCCGACCGTTCCGCGCGCCGGGGCCCAGGTGTGCGACAAGGGCACCGCGCGCACCCCGCGCATCTGCGTACCGAAGGAGTTCACCGCCGCCCTGCCGCGTCTGCGCCCTACCGGTGAGGCGCGCGGACGGGGCTTCGTACGGGATGCGCGACGGCTCCCTAGAGGTCGAACACCGCCGTGACCGGCGCGTGGTCGCTCCAGCGCTGGTCGTGGGTGGCGGCCCGTTCCACGTACGCCTTGATGCAGCGGGCGGCGAGGGACGGGGTCGCGACGTGGTAGTCGATGCGCCAGCCGGCGTCGTTGTCGAAGGCACGGCCGCGGTAGGACCACCAGGAGTACGGGCCCTGGGTGTCCGGGTGCTGGGCGCGGACGACGTCGACGTACGCGGCCTCGTCGAAGACGCGGGTGAGCCAGGCGCGCTCCTCGGGGAGGAAGCCGGCCTTCTTCTGGTTGGCCTTCCAGTTCTTCAGGTCCGCTTCGCGGTGGGCGATGTTCCAGTCGCCGCAGACCAGGACCTCGCGGCCGGAGGCGGCGGCGCGTTCCTTGAGGCGGACGAGGTGGGGGAGGAACTCCGCCATGAAGCGTTCCTTCTCGTCCTGGCGCTCGGTGCCGACCTCGCCGGAGGGCAGGTAGAGGCTGGCGACGGTGACGCCGGGGAGGTCGATCTCGGCGTAGCGTCCGCTGCCGTCGAATTCCTGGGAGCCGAAGCCGACCTGCATCCGTTCGGGCTCGCGCCGGGTGTAGAGGGAGACGCCGGCCCGGCCCTTGGCGGCGGCGGGGGCGTGCAGGGTGTGCCAGCCGTCGGGTGCGCGGACCTCCTCGGGGAGCTGGCCGGGCTCGGCGCGTACCTCCTGGAGGCAGATCACGTCGGCGTCGGTCTGCGCCAGCCACGGCAGGAAACCCTTCTTGGCGGCGGCGCGCAGGCCATTGACGTTCACGGTGGTCACGGTCAGCAAAGCAAGCTCCCTCTTCGCGCTGGCGGCAGCGCAGCCTACGCGATGGCGGCGACTCGGGGCGATTTTGCCTAGTGGGAGGGGTTTGCGTCCGATTCGGGGGTGGGTTGAGGGTCTGGGGGTGTTTGGGGGAGGTCTGGGGCGCCCGTACGATTTTCGGATGGAGATTCGTTCTGTGCGGTTCGACGACCCCGACGCGGTCACGCTCGACGCGATGGTGCAGCAGGAGTACATCCGGCGCTACGGCGGTCAGGGCGATCTCACGCCGCTGGACCCCGAGATGTTCGCCCCGCCGCGTGGGGCCTATCTGATCGCGTACGAGGACGGCCGGCCGCTGGCGAGCGGGGGCTGGCGGGCGCAGGAGCGCGGTGAGCTGGGTTACGCGGACGGGGACGCCGAGGTCAAGCGGATGTTCGTGGTGCCGCAGGCGCGCGGGCGGGGGCTGGCCCGGCGCATTCTCGCCGCCCTGGAGGCGGACGCGCGCGCCGCGGGCCGTACGCGCATGGTGCTGGAGACCGGGTACAAGCAGCCCGAGGCGTTCGCGCTCTACTCCTCCTGCGGCTACCGGGTGGTGGAGAAGTTCGGTTTCAACCAGGCGTACGAGGGGCTGCGGTGCATGGCGAAGCCGCTGGTCGCGGAGGGGGCGCGGGTCCCTGCGCAGCGTAGGACGCCGGGGGTGCGGCCGGCGGCCTGGTGAGTGTCGTGGGGTGAGTGGGCCCCAGGGCGGCGGGCGGGCTGATCGTTTCTGTTGACACACGTCTCGGCCGCTCTCCATACTCATTCCACTAATTAACTAGCTAAAGGGGGGACACGGGTGAGCGATCCGGGCCCATGGGCCGTCGAGGCGTACGGCCTCGGGAAGAAGTACCGCCGCGGCTGGGCGCTGCGGGACTGCTCCTTCCGCCTCCCGGCGGGGCATGTCTGCGCGCTCGTCGGCCCCAACGGCGCCGGCAAGAGCACCTTCCTGGGGCTGGCGACCCGGCTGGTGCAGGCGACCACCGGGACGCTGCGGCTGTTCGGTGTGCCGGTCACCGACCCGGCCGTCCTGGAGCACGTCGCCTACCTATCCCAGGACAAACCGCTCTACCCGCGCTTCACCGTGGAAGAGACCCTGCGCATGGGCCGGGAGCTGAACCCGCGCTGGGACCAGGCGGCGGCCGAGCGGATCGTCGGCGCCGGGAACATCCCGCCGACCGCCCGCGTCGGCACGCTCTCCGGCGGCCAGCGCACCCGCGTCGCCTTCGCGCTCGCCTTCGGCAAGCGGCCCCGGCTGCTCCTGCTGGACGAGCCGATGTCCGACCTCGACCCGCTCGCCCGGCACGAGATGTCCGGGCTGCTGATGGCCGAGGCCGCCGAGCACGGCACGACCGTACTGATGTCCTCCCACATGCTCTCCGAGATGGCGGAGATGTGTGACTACCTGCTGGTCCTGGCGGAGGGCCGGCTGCGGATGGCCGGGCAGACCGACGAGTTGGTGCCGGCGCACGCACTGGTGACCGGCGTCGCCCGGGGCACCGGCGTGCCGGAGGAGCTGACCCGGCAGCACACCGTCGTCGAATCCCGCGTCACGGGGCGGCAGTTCACCGCTCTGGTACGGCCCGGCGGGCGGTTCGAGGACGCCTGGGAGACCCACGTCCCGAGCATGGAGGAAGTGCTGCTGGCCTACCTCCGTTCGCCGCAGGCACCGCCGCTGATCTCGGCCGAGGCCCGGGTGCGGAGCGCGAGCACGGGGGCCGGCGGTGACGGCGGTGACGGCGGTGACGTCGATGACGTCGACGGGGATGGCGGGGATGGCGGCATGGACGGGGGCAGGGGCGAAGACGGGGACAGGGACGGCGGCAGGCCGAGCGGCAGCGGGCAGCGAGGAGCGGCGGTATGAACACGGTGACACCCACCGCGTCGGCGGACGACGCGACGAGGACCGCCACGCCCCGGCGCGGCATCCTGCACGGCATGACCTGGCTGGTGTGGCGCCGTCACCGCACCGCCTTCTGGATCGGCATCGCCTGCGCCGTCGTCGGCTGCGCGGTCTTCGCGTACCACCGCGCGGGCGTGATGGAGCTGGCCGACTCGCCCGGCACCAAGACCACCGGCCAGGCGTACGAGGACCTCGCCCAGAGGTTCCAGAACCAGTACCGCTGGCTGTTCGACAACACCCGCTCCTTCCTCGGCTATCTGCCCGCCGTCGCCGCGATCTTCCTCGGCGCGCCGCTGATCGCCGCGGAGCAGGAGCACGGCACCGTCAAGCTCGTCACCACCCAGTCCGCGAGCCGCGGACGCTGGATCGCCGTCAAGCTCAGCCTGCCACTGCTGATGGTGCTGCTCTGCACCACCGCGCTGTCCGCGGCCTTCACCTGGCTGTGGGAGCCCGCCCACGAGCTGGTCGACGGCGGTGACTGGCTGCACACCGGCATCTTCGACGCCACCGGCCCCGTCCCGGTGGCAAGCGCCCTCTTCCTTACGGTGTGCGCCGTCGCGATCGGGATGTTCGTACGGCGGGTGCGGCCCGGCATGGCGATCACGTTCGTCTTCACCGTGGCCTTCGGCATGCTGTGGGACCGCGTGGTCCCCCGGCTGGCCACGCCGCGCGTCCTGACGTACCCCTTCAGCGGGGACTTCCCGCCGATGCCCGCCGACAGCGTCCAGGTCGACAACTGGGTCGGCACCGCGGACGGCCGGCTCTACGGCTTCGGGACCTGCGTCGGCGACGCCCACCCGGACGCCTGCCGGGCGCAGAAAGGCATCGTCAACAACGTGGTGGAGTACTTCTCGTACGACCAGATGGGGGGCATGCAGTGGCGGGCGGCGGGCATCCTGCTGGCGCTGACCGTGGCCGTGGCCGCCCTCATCGTGTGGTGGGCCCGCCGACGGCCGCTCTGAGCGGCACCGGGGGCGGCGTCATGAGGGGGTCGGGGAGCTCGGGTGTCGTGGGGGCCGTGTGGGACACGGCCGTCATGGCTGTCATGGGCGTCGTGGGTGTCATGGGCGTCGTGGGTGTCATGGGTGCTTTGACACCCCGTACGCGGGGCCGGATCATCGAGCCGACAGGCAGCGGCCGGCCGGCGGGCGCGGCGGCGACAGCGACGGCGACAACGGTGGAGGGGTGGTGAGCATGGTCGAGTTCCGCATCGACCGGCGCAGCGGCGTCGCCACCTATCTGCAGATCGTCCAGCAGGTCCAGCAGGCGCTGCGGCTGGGCATCCTTGTGGAGGGGGACCGGCTGCCCACGGCGGCGCAGGTGGCCGCCACGACGAAGGTCAACCCGAACACGACTCTGAAGGCGTACCGGGAACTGGAGCGCGAGGGCCTGGTCGAGCCCCGGCCGGGCCTGGGCACGTTCGTCAGCCGCTCGCTCGCCCGGCCGCAGTCCGCGGCGGACTCCCTGCTGCGGGAGGAACTGCGCAAGTGGATGGACCGGGCCCGGGCGGAGGGCCTGGACCGGGAGGACGTACGGGCGCTGCTGAACTCGGTGCTGGAGGACCGGTACCCGGCGGGCTGAGCGCCGGCCCCACCGGCACCGGACCGCCCCCACCGGCACTGGGCCGCCCCACCGCCCCGGTTGACCCTCACGTGACGTCAGGCCGCACGCTGTCCTCGAACGGACCGGGCCGATACGGACCGGCGCGTCGCGGACCGGCGGAACACCGTCCGGCACACCCTCCGACGCCCGGCCCCGGCCCACGGCGGCGGAAGGCGGTTCCATGGAGTACTCGGTCGGGCAGGTCTCCGGCTTCGCGGGGATCACGGTGCGTACCCTGCACCACTACGACAAGACCGGCCTGCTCTCCCCCAGCGCCCGCAGCCCCGCCGGCTACCGCCTCTACAGCGACGCCGACCTCGCCCGGCTCCAGCAGATCCTCTTCTACCGCGAGCTGGGCTTCTCCCTGGAGGAGATCGCGGCCATCCTTGAGGACCCGCAGTCCAACGCCCTGGATCAGCTACGGGCCAGACACCGGCTCCTCAACGAGCAGATCGGCAAGCTCCAGCGGCTGGTGGCCGTCGCCGAGCGGGCGATGGAGGTGCAGCGTACGGGGGTGGAACTGACCCCCGAGGAGCGGTTCGAGGTGTTCGGCGAGGTCACCTTCGACCTCAGTTACGCCACCGACGCCCACCTGAAATGGCAGCACAGCGAGGGCCACCAGCGCTCGATGGCACGCGCCGCGGCGCACACCAAGGAGGACTGGGCGCGGATCATGGCCGAGGCGGCCGGGTGGCGCCACCGGGTGACCGGCGCCTTCGACGCCGGCGAGCCGGCCGACGGCGAGCGGGCCATGGAGCTGGCGGAGGAGCACCGGCAGCACATCACCCGCTGGTTCACCCCCTGCCCGCCCGACATGCACTGCCGGATCGCCGCTGACTTCGTCACCGACCCGCGCGCGTTCGCCCTGGTCGTACCGCCTTCCGAGCAGCGGCCCGGGCTCGCCTCCTACCTGTGTACGGCGGTGCACGCCAACGCCGTACGGCGGGCGGCGCCCCGGACGAACACCGGCGCAGGCGCAAGTACGGACACGGACGCAGACACAGACACAGCTACGAACACAGACCCTGGCGCAGGTTCGACGCTCACCGCCGTCCCGGCGGCGGAGCCCACCCCGGAGGCGAAGAGCTCATGAAGATCGTCATAGCGGCGGCCGGTTCGTACGGCGATGTCGCGCCGTTCACCGGCCTCGGGGCCCGTCTCCAGGAAGCCGGTCACCAGGTCGCTCTGGCCACCCACGACTCCTACGCTTCTCTGGTGAAGACGGCCGGCCTGGAGTTCCGCCGGCTGCCGGCCGACCCGCGTGCCGACTCGGGGCAGCCGGGCCGGGGCCCGGGCCAGGAACCGGCCTCCGGCGGCAAGCGGGAGCTGATGCGCCGAGCCGCCGCCTTCGTCCGGGAACTGGGCAAGGGCGTCGCCGAGGCCACCGCTCCCGGCGCCGACCTGCTGCTGCTCACCCCCACGACCGGTCCCCTCGGCCGGCAGGCCGGCGAGGCGACGGGCACCCCCTCCCTGAGCCTCCACCTCCAGCCCACGCACCCCACCGGGGACTTCCCGCCGGTGGTCGGCGGCACCCGCTCGCTCGGCCGCTGGGGAAATCGCGCCGCGGGCCGCCTCTCCCTGCGGGTCGTCGACCGGCTGTACGCGGGTGCCGTACGGGAACTGCGTACGGAACTGGGCCTGCCGCCCGCCTCCGCGACAGCCCTGCGCACCCGCGAGGAGAAGGCGGGCCGGCCGGTCCTGCACGGTTTCAGCCAGGTCCTCCTGCCGCGCCCCGCGGACTGGCGGCCCGGCCTGGAAGTCGTCGGCAACTGGTGGCCCTACGTGCCGCCCGAAGCCCAACTCCCGCCCGCCCTGGCGGACTTCCTCGCCTCCGGCCCGCCCCCGGTCTTCATCGGCTTCGGCAGCATGGCGTCCGGCGAAGGCGAGCGGCTGGGAGAGCTGGCCGTACGTGCGCTGCGCCGGGCGAAGGCGCGCGGCGTCCTGCAGTCCGGCTGGGCGGGGCTGACCGGACCGGAAGGCGCCACGGACGACGTACTGACGGTGGGCGAGGTCCCGCACGCCCTGCTCTTCCCGCACACGGCCGCCGTGGTGCACCACTGCGGAGCGGGTACGGCCGCGGCGGGCCTGCGTGCCGGCGTCCCCACGGTCCCCGTACCGGTCACCGCCGATCAGCCCTTCTGGGCCGCCCGCCTGGCCGCACTGGGCGCCGCCACCACCCCGATCCCCTTCTCCTCCCTGTCCGACGACCACGCCGAGGCCCGCCTGGCCACCGCCATCACCGAAGCGGTACAGGAGGCGTCCTACCGCCGGCGCGCCTCGGCCGCCGCCCGACGCATGGCGGCGGAGGACGGGGCGAGTGAGGTGCTCAAGGCGGTCGAACGGATCGCCTGAACCCACGGCACAACAGGTGCGGCACGACCGCGCTCCGGCCGGCCGCACGGACCCGTACGGACCCGTACGACGCAACCCGGACCACGCCGCACCCAAACCGGTGATCACCATCCGCGTCCGGTACACGACGGGCCGGGCGAACGGCTAGCGTCCTCCCATGGCCGAGTCCCAAGCCCCTGCGGCTTTACAGCATACCCCCATCCGTGCATGGGGCTGGTTGTTCGGAGCCCGCGAGATCGACGACACGGACACCGGACTTCCCATCTACACCGACCCCGAGAAGGACTGGGACGGGCAACTCGATCTCTTCCAGCACTGGGTTGACAAGCACGGCTATCAACGCGCGGGCTACGAGATCTGGTCCATCCTCGAACCCTCGCACAACCTGGCGGCCTTCCTGACCAAGGAGCAGATCCCCGTACTGGTCATCCCGGGCCGGGCCATCCGCGACCGGATGCGCGCCACGTGGAAATGCTGGCCACAGGTGGTGGCGGACGTGGAAGCGGCCGGAGTCAGGCTGGAGATCGCCGAGTACGACGCCCCCTGACACCCGGCCGCCGACCTACGGGCCCGACAGAAGCTCGGCCCGGTCCGGAAGCCCGGCAGGCCCTTGAACCACCCGAACGGGAGGGTGCGCCCGGTCTTCTCTGCCGAACGGCATACCCGCGCGCCCGCGGGGCCGGTGGTCTCCGCTGATCGGCAGATGTTGCCGGTCCGCGTCCGGCGGAAAGCTGGAGGCGCACCGGCGGGAGGGCCGCCGGGCGGTGAGAAAGGACTACGACCATGGCCGGGCGGACAGCGGGCGCCGAACCACTTCCAGACGTTCCTTGTGGCGATGTCGGCACGCGTACCGACGCCCATGCTCGCGCCCATGCCCATGCCGACGCCCACACCTCCGCGACCCGTACGCGGTGGTGGTCGCTGTGGCCGGACTGGGCCGGTTATCTGGCGGCCCTGTGGTCCCTGCTGTACGGGGTCGCCGGAGCGTACTGGGCGGCGGGCGGCGCCGGTTATCCGTTCGCGGCCACCCGGCCCGAGCGTGCCTCGGCCTCGCTGCTCGAACCGAGCCGGGCGGAGGTGGTGGGTCCCTTCATCGCCGCGCTGGGTGCGCTCGGCGTGGTCGCCGGGCTGCTGATGGCCCGTGGCCGGGTGCAGGGCCGGGCCCGTGCCTGGCTGCTGGGTTACGGCTGGGGGACCGCCGTGTTCCTGGCCCTGGTCGTCCCCGACTACTCGCTGCTGGGCCTGCTGGTCTTCTCGCCGCTGCTCGTGGTGTTCGCGTTCACCGGCGTACCGGGTCCGCAGGACGGGGTGGGTGACGTCCTCTACTGGCACCGGGGCAACCTCGTCATCATCTTCGTCGGCGGACTGCTGTGGGCCCTGGCGACCCTGGCCTACCAGCGGCGCACCGCCGGGTCGTGCGTCCACTGCGGCCGGAACCGGCACACCCCGGCGGCGCGCTGGACCACGCCGGAGGCCACGCGGCGCTGGGGACGCTGGGCGGTCTGGACGGCCGCCGCGGCGTCGATCCCCTACGACCTGACCCGGCTCGCCTGGTACTTCGACTGGCCCCTGGGCATCACGGAGGAGTTCCTGAAGGACATGCAGAGCACGCCCGGGATGATGGAGATCGCGCTGGGCCTGGCGCTCGCCTCGACGGCGGGCGGTCTGCTCACCCACGGGCTGATCAGCCGGTGGGGCGAGGTGTGGCCGCGCTGGGTGTGGTGGAAGGCGGGCAAGCCGGTGCGGCCGGCCACGGCGATCGTCCCGGCCACGGTCGTGGCGCTGGTGCTGGTGCCGGGCGGCCTGATGAACATCCGGCACGTGACGGCCGAGATGTGGGGCGCCAACGGTCCTGGCATCTTCTGGGCGCTGTGGGGCGTGGCCCTGGGCGCGGCGACGCTGGCGTACTACCTCCGCCGGCGCGGTCAGTGCGCGCACTGCCGGCTGGGCTGAGCGCGGGCGCCGGTACGGGGTAGGGGGTACGGGGTACGGGGTACGGCGGCGGGCCGGATGCGGGCCGCCGCCGTACCCCGTATCTGTTTCTTTCCCGTTTGCCGCGTCTCTGTGGCTTCCGTGGCTCAGGGGGTTTCCCGTCGCCTCCGTCAGCCGTCCGCCTCCGTCAGCCGTCCGCCCGCGACAGCCGTACGGTCACGATCTGGAACGGCCGCAGGGCCAGCAGCACCCGGCCGCCACCGGACGGACCGCTCGGTGCCTCATACCTCGCGGCACCCGCCTCCCCCGTCCCGCCCCCGTACGGCCGCTCCAGCAGATCCGTCTCCACCGCCCCCGCCAGCGGGAACGAGGTCTTAAGTACGGCCTGTGCGCGCCCGCCCGCCGACTCGTAGAGGCGCACGACCACATCGCCGCCCCGGTCCTCGGCGAGCTTGACGGCCGCCACGACCACCGCGTCGTTGTCCACCGAGACCAGCGGGGCCACCGGGTCCGCGCCCTCGACCGTGCGCTCCGGCAGGTTGATCCAGTGCCCCTCGCGGACCGCGTCGGTCACGCCCGCGCCGGGCGCCAGCGCGTACCGCAGCCGGTGCCGCCCCTGGTCGGTCTCCGGGTCCGGGTAGCGCGGGGCGCGCAGCAGCGAGAGCCGTACGGTCGTGGTCTGGCCGCCGTCCGCGCGGATGTCGCGGGTGACGTCGTGCCCGTACGTGGAGTCGTTGACGATGGCGGCGCCCCAGCCGGGTTCCTCGACGTGGATCCAGCGGTGCGCGCAGATCTCGAACTTGGCGGCCTCCCAGGAGGTGTTGGTGTGCGTGGCACGGAAGACGTGCCCGAACTGGGTCTCGGAGGCGGACCGTTCGGCCTTGACGTCCAGCGGGAAGGCGGCCTTGAGGATGGTCTCGGTCTCGTGCCAGTCCACCTCGGTGTCGATGTCCAGGACCTTGGCTCCGGCCCGCAGCGTCAGCACCTGCGTGACGCGGGAGGACCCGAAGGCCCGTACGACCCTGACGCGCGCCGCCCGGTCCTCCTCGTCCGGCCCGGTCCCGGGTCCCCGCGCGGTCAGCTCCTCCACCCCGGTCAGATCGGTGACCTGGTGGCGGTAGAACGCGTCCAGGTCCCAGGCGTCCCACATGTTGGGGAAGTCCGGGTGGATCTGGAGGAGGTTGGCGGCCAGCCCGGGGGCGACGGCCTCTCGGCGCGCCTGGATGTCGTACGCGGAGACCACCAGGCCGCGCCCGTCGACCTCGATCCGCAGCAGGCCGTTGGCCAGCGTGAAGCCGCCCTCCGGGCGCTCCTCCAGGGTGACGGGCGCGACATCCGCGTCCGGCTCGCCGGCCTGGCCGGTCACCACCGCCGCGCCGCCCGCCGGTACCCCGTGCCGCGCGTGCGGAGCGGCGTTGAAGACGATCCGCTCTCTCCCTTCCCCCGCCAGTGCCCGCTGTGCGGCCTCCACCACGGCCGTCAGCTCCGCCCGCACCCGCGCGTAGGTCTCGCGGGCCTCGCGGTGCACCCAGGCGATGGACGAGCCGGGCAGGATGTCGTGGAACTGGTGCAGCAGCACCGTCTTCCACAGGCGCTCCAGGTCCTCGTACGGATAGGTGTGGCCCGGCACGCGTACGGCGGCGGTGGCGGCCCACAGCTCGGCCTCGCGCAGCAGCGACTCGCTGTGCCGGTTGCCCTGCTTGGTCCTGGCCTGCGAGGTGTACGTACCGCGGTGCAGCTCCAGGTACAGTTCGCCCGCCCATACGGGCGCGTCCGGGTATTCGGCGTGTGCCTTCTCGAAGAACGCCGAGGGGCGTTCGACCGTCACGCGCGGGGAGCCTTCCAGGTCGTGCAGCCGTGCCGCGCGGGCGAGCATCTCGCGGGTGGGCCCGCCCCCGCCGTCACCCCACCCGAAGGGCACCAGCGAGCGCGAACCGCGCCCCTTCTCGCGGTAGTTGCGGGCGGCATGCGCCAGTTGCCCGCCGCCCAGGTCGGAGTTGTAGGTGTCCACGGGCGGGAAGTGGGTGAAGACGCGGGTGCCGTCGATGCCCTCCCACCAGAAGGTGTGGTGGGGGAAGGCGTTGGTCTGGCTCCAGGAGATCTTCTGGGTCAGGAACCACCGTGAGCCGGAGAGCTTGACGAGCTGCGGCATGGCGGCGGTGTAGCCGAAGGAGTCCGGCAGCCAGACCTCCCGCGTCTCGATCCCGAACTCCTCCAGGAAGAACTTCTTCCCGTAGAGGAACTGCCGGGCCATCGCCTCCCCGCCGACCATGTTGGTGTCGGACTCCACCCACATCCCGCCGACCGGCACGAACTGCCCGGCGGCGATCTTCTCCTTCACCCGGGCGAAGACCTCGGGCCGGTGCTCCTTGATCCAGGCGAGCTGCTGCGCCTGCGACATCGCGAAGACGAACTCGGGGTGGTCGTCCATCAGGGCGGTGACGTTGGAGCACGTACGGGCCACCTTGCGCACCGTCTCGCGCAGCGGCCACAGCCAGGCCGAGTCGATGTGGGCGTGGCCGACGGCGCTCAGGCGGTGGGCGGAGGCGTGGGCCGGGGCGGACCGGACGTCCGCCAGCCGCGCGCGGGCCCGGCCGGCCGAGGCGGGTACATCGGCCAGGTCCAGGGCGTCCAGGGCCTGTTCGACGGCGCGCAGGATCCCGTACCGGCGCGCGTCGGTCTCCGAGAGCTCCCTCATCAGCCCGTACAGCACTTCCAGGTCCTGAACCAGCTCCCACACCTCCGTCTCGAAGACCACCAGGTCCATCCGCTCCAGGCGGTACAGCGGCCGGTGGCTCGCGGTGAGCCGGTCGCCTTCGTACGTGGGGGTCTGGTCGGCCAGGACCGGGTTGGAGGCCGCCTCGACGTACAGCTCCACCTCCTCGCCGCCGGCCGCCGGATCGCCCAACCGGACCCAGTCGTTGTACGGGTTGAGGCCCTTCACGGCGTGGCCGTCGGGGCGGTGGACCAGCCCCTCGCACTGGAAGCCCGGCGTCATGCGGTCGAAGCCGAGGTCCAGGACGGCTTCGACGGTGCGCCCGGCCCACTCCTCGGGGACGCGGCCGGTGACCTTGAACCAGGTGGTGCCCCAGGCGGGGCCCCAGCTCTCGCCCGTCTTGGCGGGCTCGTAGGCGGCGGCCAGCCCCTCGGCGACCGGTACGGGTTCGCCGGGCGCCTCCCAGCGCTCGACGGTCAGCGGCACGGAACGGCTGCGGACGGCGGGTTTGATCCGGTCCTTCAGGACGCGGAGAAGGCGGTGTTCGACGATGCTGCGGTCGTCGTGCATGACGGGCTCCGGTTCCGGTGGGTGCGGGGCACGGGGGCGGTGGTGCAGGGCAGGGATGTGGGGGTGCAGGGCAGGAGTGCAGGAGTCGGGGCGGTGACGGTCGCGGTCCGGGGGCCGGGAACTACCAGCTCACCACGGCCGGCACCGGGGCTGAAGAGGTGTACAGCTCGCCGACGGCCCGCACCTCCAGGCGGGTGGCCCGCTCCCCCGCCGTCCGGCGCACCGCGGGTATGTACAGCGCGGTGCCGCAGGTCCCGCCGAGGAAGCGGCGCGCGCCGTCCGGCAGGAGCTGGTGGACTTCGTAGTGCCGGGGTACGGGGCCCGTGCGGCGGGCCGCCGCCCGCCAGGTCAGCCGCAGTTCGGCCGTGTCCCGGCCGGTGTCCCGCCGGGCCGCGACCGTCAGGCCGCGCGGTGGCGCGGGGGTCGCCTTTCCGGGCGCGCCGTCGTGTACCGCCAGCGCGCCGAGCCGCCAGCGGGCCCCGCCACCGCCCTCCGGCGCTTCCAGCCGCACCCCGAGCACGCAGGCGGTACGTGCCGCGCCGCCCCCGATCCGTACGGCCGAGGTCGTCCAGCCGGCCACGGTCCGTACGGCTTTGACGGGCAGGAACCGCATGTCGGGCGGGGTCCCGGCGGCCTTCGGCTCGTGGTGGGCCACGGCGGCGGTGACGGTGACGGGCGCGGAGCCCGCCTCGGTCCGGTGCACGAGTTCCAGTACGGTCCCCTCGCGCAGCGGCAGCCGCGTACGGAACAGTTCCAGCGTCACCGGCCCGTCGGACAGGTCGCCCTCGACCAGCAGGCTGCTGCCGCCGCGCCAGGCCGCGTCGAAGTCCAGCGCCACCTGCGGGCGCGCCCCGCGCGTACGGACGGACCAGCGGCGGCCCGGCAGCCGGTCCTGGAGCGCAAGGTGGCTCCACCCGCCCTCGCCGGTCCGCACCCCGTTCTCGTACCAGTCGGTGCCGTGCCCGGTGCTGAAGGAGCAGGCGAAGGGCACGGCCGTGACCGTGGAGCGGTCGGCGACGTGCCGGGCGGGCGGCTGCCAGGCACCCGGGCCGGCCGGTGCGGACGGGTCGGTGTTCTGGCCGCACCAGAACCGGTCGTCCCGGTCGTGGAAGCGGCCGGGCGCCTCGCCCGCCCGGCGGGTCCACTCCGGCCGGTAGAACCCGTAGGACACCACGTGGTCACGGCCCCCGGGCACGATCGCCTCCCAGTCGACGCCGGTCCCCCAGCCGTTCGCCTCCACGTCCACCCCGGCCCACAGCTCGTACGGGGAACGCCCCAGCCGCCGGGCGTGGGCGGCCGAGGACGCGAGCCGGGCGGCGCTCCAGCGGAAGTCCACGAACATCGTGTCGGATACCTTCCCCGCGCCGCGCTGGAGGAACATCGCGTTCCGGTCGTTCAGGGCGCCCTGCCAGCCGACCCGGCCGTCCGCGTTCAGCGCGTCGTACCAGGTGATCCGCAGTTCGGGCGCGGCGGCCCGCAGCGCCTGGAGGAAGTCGGCGACGTCGCGCGCCAGTTGGGCGTCGCCGCCGTCGGTCTCCGCGTTGAGGAACCAGCCGTCGAACCCGTACGTACGGGCAACCTGGACCAGCTTGCCGGCGAGCGGGAAGCGGCCCAGGGAGTCGCGCTGGACCAGTTCACGGGTCCACTTCAGGTCGCCGCCGAAGGCGGCCGGCGGGAGGAAGACCGTGCCCAGCACACGGACGCCGTTGCGGTGCGCGGCGTCCACGACGGGGGCGTTGGGGGCGAGGATGACGCCCTCTCCCGAGGAGCCGCCCCAGAAGACCAGCTCCTCCAGGAAAGCCCAGTGGGTCAGGGCGTAGTAGTCGGCCGAGGGCACGCCCTGGGAGGGGTTGGCCGCGGTACCCGCGAAGGAGACCAGCGCTGTGACGCGCGCCTGGTCACGGCGGGCGGTGGGGGTGGCGGGGACCGGAGTGAAGCGTTCGGCGAGCGGCACGGTCGCGGTGTTGTACGGCAGGTCGGGGTCGTCCTGCGGGCGCCAGGTCTTCAGGCTGCGCCAGACGGCTCCCGGGTCGGGCTGCCGCCCCTCGGGGAAGCTGTCGGGGAACCAGTACGAGGCGTACGGCTGGAGGGACGCGGCGGGGGCGGCGGGGGCCGGGCCCCGTGCCGGGACCGGAGCCGGGGCCGCTGGTCCCGCGAGGGGCAGTACGGTCGCCGTGGCGACGGCACCCGCCATCACGGCACGGCGGGAGACCGCGGGGACCGTACGGGGTGCGGGTGAAGGCGTGCGGGTGCTGGTGCCCGGGTCGGGCAACCGTCTGTCGGCCACTGCTCGCTCCTGGTTTCGTCCTCGGTTTTCGTCCTCGGTGTCGTGCCCGTCGTACGTACTCGCGTGCTCGGCCGCCCCCGGTGCTCGGCCGGCCTCGGTGCTCAGCCGACATCCTCCGGACGCACCACTTCCGTGATGCCCCGCGCGGCGAGGTGCCCCGCGTCCCGCGCCCGCCCCGCCAGCACCACCGCGGCCCGCACCCCCTGGTCCGCCAGCCGGGCCCACGCCTCGAAGAACGTGCCGCCCGGCGCGCACACCGAGCGGCCCGGCGCCGCGTCGCCCCCTCCCGCTTCCCCGCCCCCTCCCGCGCCCTCGGCCTCTCCCGCATCCAGCACCAGCGCGGTCCTGCGGAGCACCGGGCGCGGCGGGTCGGCGCGCAGCCGGGCGGCCGTCCCGGCCACCGCCCGCCCGGCCGGCTTGACGTCCCCTTCGCAGGTCAGCAGCCCGAGCCCGTACTCCAGTTCCGGGAAGTCGGCCAGCTCCCGTGAGACGTCGTGCGAGCACCACCAGGTGATGCCGTAAAGGTCCTCGCAGGTCAGCGCATTGGTCAGGGTGGCCTCGGTGAAAGCGGCGGCCTGCCTGGCGGGGACGAGCGGGGCCGGCGCGCCGACCTCCTGGAGCCACACCGGCCGTCGCGGGTCGCGCGCCCACGCCTTGGACAGTTCGATGAGGTACTCGGCGTGCCGGACCGTGGCGGTGCCGCCGGGGCCGTGGTGCTGCGCGGTGCCGTTGAAGACCCAGGAGTGGACGGCGGTGACGGCACCGAGGCGGGCGGCGTGGGCGGGGGTGAAGGGGTGGCCGTCCTGGAACCACACCGCGTCGTACTCGCAGTGGGTGTGCAGCTTGCCGGGCGCGGCCCGCTCGCACACCGCCAGCAGGCGTTCCAGCCAGGCCCCGGCCTCCTCCCGCGTACAGGTGTCGGGGTCGGGGTGCGGCGGGCCGGAGAACTGGTTGACCTCGTTGCCCAGGCTCAGGCCCAGGAAGTTGGGCCGTCCGGCGAGCGTACGGGCCAGCGCCTCCAGGTAGCGGACCTCGCCGTCGATGGCTTCGGGGTCGGTGAACATGTTGCGGCGGTGCCAGCTCCGTAGCCAGGACGGCATGAAGTCGAAGCTGGACAGATGGCCCTGGAGGGCGTCCACGGCGACGTCCAGGCCGTGTCCGGCGGCGGCGTCCACGAGCTGCCCGAGCTGGTCGAGGGCGCGGGGGCGGACCAGGGCGCGGTTGGGCTGGAAGACCGGCCAGAGCGCGAAGACCCGTACGTGGTCCAGGCCGAGCCCGGCCAGCGCGTCGAAGTCCCGGTGTACGTCGTCGGGGTCGAAGTCGAGCCAGTGGTGGAACCAGCCGCGTCCGGGCGTGTAGTTGGCGCCCATGCGCGGCGCCGCGGGCGGGTGGACGCGGGGAGGGACGAACGGCCGGCCGGCCGGGGGCGCCGGCCGGCCGGGCCGCCCCTCGGGAACCGTCACCTCACCGCCCCTGTCTTCAGAGCCCGTCATATCTTGACCGCCCCCTCCCCCACGCCCTTGAAGAAGTACCGCTGGAGGGCGAAGAAGAGCGCCATCATCGGGAGCAGCGCGGCCATCGCCCCGGCGGCGATCAGGCGCTGGTCGTTGACGGTGGTGGCGCCTGCCAGGGATTTGAGGCCGAGCTGAAGCGTGTAGTGCTCGGGGTCGGTCAGGACGATCAGCGGCCACAGGAAGTCGTCCCAGGCGCCCATGAAGCTGGTGATGCACACCACCGCCAGTGCGCCTTTGGCCGCGGGCAGGAACACCCTGGTGAAGCGCTGCCACTCGTTCGCGCCGTCCAGGACGGCGGCCTCCTCGATCTCCTTGGGCACGGCCAGGAACGCCGCCCGCATGATCATGAGGTTGAGTACGGAGACCGCGCCGGGCAGCCAGACGCCGATGAGGGTGTCCACCAAGCCCATGGAGCGGACCGTGAGGAACATCGAGATCATCACGGACTCGAAGGGGAACATCAGCGTGGCGACGAGCACGGTGAAGACCGTCCTGCGTCCCCGCCAGCCCGCCCGCGACAGGGCGTAGCCGCCCATCGCCGCGAACAGGCAGTTGGAGGTGACGGCCAGGGCGGCGACGGTCAGTGTGTTGCCCACGTACGGCAGGAGCGGGAAGGACTCGGCGACCCGCGCGTAGTTGTCCAGGGTCGGGCTGCCGGGCAGCACGCCCCCGTACACGTTCTCCTCGCGGCCCTTGAGGGAGGTCAGGAATTGCCAGACGATCGGTCCCAGCATCACCACCAGCATCAGGCACAGCGTCAGATAGCGGCCGGTGAGCCCGGCGAGGGCGCGGCCCCGGCGCCGTCCCGCGACGGCAGGGCCACCGTGCGGACCGGCCGGCGCCCGCCGCGAGCGGCCGGGGGACAGCAGGGCGCTCATCCCTCGTCCCCCTTGGACAGCTTGCGCCCCAGCAGGCTGAAGCCCAGCGTCAGGAGGAACAGCAGGATGGAGACGGCAGCCGCGTACCCGGTCTCGCCGGCGAAGCCCAGGCCCACCTGACGGACCAGGAACGGCAGCGTACGGGCGCCGCCACCGGGCCCGCCGCTCTCCCCGCCGAGGATGTAGACCTCGGTGAACACCCGCAGCGCGGAGATCGCCGAGAGCGTGCCGACCAGCAGCATCATCGGTTTCACGCACGGCACGGTGACGCTGAGGAAGCGGCGCAGCGGCCCGGCGCCGTCCAGCGCCGCGGCCTCGTACAAGGAGACCGGTACGTTCCCCAGGGCCGCGAGGTAGAAGACCATGTAGTAGCCCAGGCCCTTCCAGATCGTCACGATCATCGCGGACACCAGGAGCATGGTGGAATCGGTGAGGAAGGGAATCGGCCCGGCGATCACTCCCAGCTTCTGGAAGACGGTGTTGACCAGCCCGTCGCTGCGCAGCACCCACTGCCACATCAGGCCGACGACGACCGCCGAGGCGATGACGGGGGTGTAGAAGGCGGAGCGGAAGAAGCCGATGCCGGGGATCTTCTTCTGTACCAGGACGGCCAGCGCCAGCGGCAGCAGGACCAGGCACGGCACGACCACGACCAGGTACAGGACGCTGTTGGTCGTCGCCGTCCAGAAGTCGGGGTCGGCCAGCGCCCGGCCGTAGTTGTCCAGGCCGACGAAGGTGCCGCCCTTGAGGATCTGGGCGTCGGTCAGGGAGAGGACGACGGTGTTGACGAACGGCCAGAGGCTGAAGAGCGCCACCATGACCAGGCCGGGCAGCAGGAACAGGTACGGGGACCACCAGCGGCGGTGCACCAGGCCGGTCTCCGTCTCCATCGCCGCGCGGCGGGCCTGCTCGTGGCGGCGGTCACGGCGGCGGTCGCGGAGCCGGTCCCGGCGGCGGTCGCGGAGCCGGTCACGGCGGGGTGCGGGCCTGGTGCGTACGGGGCCGCCGGACCGTTCGCCGGACCCCGGGCCCGGGTCCGGGCCCCTACCGGCCGCCGACGCGGGCGCGGACGCCGGCCCCATCAGCGCTTCTTCTGCCGGGCGAGGATCCCGTTGGCCGCTTCCTGGGCGTTGTGCACCGCCGTGGCGGCGTCCTGCTCGCCCTTGATGGCCTTCTGCATCTCGCGGACCACCGCGTCACCGACCTGGTTGGTCCACTCCACGGGCGTGTTGGCGTCGAGATCGGCCTCCTTGAGCTGATCGGCGCCCACGGCCCGTGCCACGGTCTCGGGGTCCTTGCCGTCGCCCCGGCCGGAGAAGTACGGGTCGGCCAGTCCCTTGGCGTTGGACGGGTAGATCGTCACCTGCTTGGAGAACGCGACCTGGTTGGGGCCGTTGGTGACCCACTTGGCGAACTCGGCCGCCGCGTCCGGGTGCTTGGTGTCCTTGCGGACGCCCAGCGACTGGGTGTAGATCCCGATGTGCTTGAGCGTACCGGTGACGGCCCGGGCGACCTGCGTCTGCGCGTACGCCTGCGGGGAGTTGCGCTTGATGTCCTTGATGAAGCCGGGGGAACCGGGCCCGAAGACCAGCTTGCCCGCGCCGTAGAGCTGGGCGAGGTCGTCCGACTTGGTCAGCGACTCCTTGGGCATCGCGCCCTTGTCGTACAGCTTCTTCATCCGCTGGACCCACTCGACGGCCTTGGGCGTGTCGAAGGTGAACGCGTCCCGCTTGCCGTTGAGGAGGGGGACGCCCATCTTCTGCCAGTCGCCAGGGAGCCGGCCCTTGGGGTCGGCCATGAAGGCGAAGTACGCGCCGCCGGACCGCTCGGCGATCCGCTCGGCGTGGTCGAAGAACTGCTCGACGGTCGTCGGCGGCCGGCCGGTGTCCAGGCCGGCCTTCTCGAAGAGCTTCTTGTTGTACGTGAGGATCTCGGGGGTGACGTACCAGGGGTAGGCGTACACGCCGTCGCCCTTGCCGGGCAGCTTGTACTGCTCCCAGGCGCCGGGCACGTACTCCTTGGAGACCCCGGGGTCCAGGCGCGCGACGTCGGCCAGCATGCCGCGGTCGCCCAGGAGTTGGAAGGAGTCGGTGTTGAGGTTGACGACGTCGGGCAGCGCGCCCGCCTGGGCGTCGGCGACCAGCTTCTCGTTGTAGCCCTCGCCCGGCACGTCCTCCCACTTCACCCGTACGTCCGGGTACTTCCGCTCGAACGCACCGATGACGCCCTGCACGTACGAGGAGAACGTCGGCTTGAGCTGGAGGGTGCGGAAGGTGATGTCGCCGGAGATCTTTCCGGTCCGCTCCGGCTGTCCGTCCTCGGCGGCGGACGAGCCGTCACCGCTCAGGCCGCACGCGGCGGCGGACGGTAGGAGCAGACCCGCCACCGCGGTGGCGAGGCGGAGCCGGAACCTGTGCGTGCGCGTCATGCTCGCTCCTCCTTGAGGAATCCGTGCCCGGCACGGCACGCCCGGCCGGACGCGCCGCCGGACAGCGATGACAGCGTTGTCGGCCGGGTCCGCTCCCGTCAATGCGCCGTAACGGAGGAATTGCGCTCCGGCGCGTTCGCGCCCCGCCCGCGGAAGGCGCCGACGGCCTGTCCGTACCGCCGTGTCACTCGCATGAGCTGGACTGATGCGGTAAAGCCCGGCGTCCGCCCGGAAGGGTGTCGTTTTCATAACGGGCGGCCGGGCCGTTCCCGCGGACGGCGATCCGTGCGACGTTGGACTTTTGGCGGGCCGCTGCCGGGAGTTGGGGCGCTGAAGCGCTTTAGGACGTGGTCACTAATGCGGTTTACCGTCACTGATGCGGTTCACTCCGGCCCGTCCCGGCATTTCCCGGCGCGGCTGCGGCTATGAGTACGGGTCCGGGTACGGGGTCCTGGTACGGCGGGGTCGCGGGCGGCGCCTCGGGCGGGAAGAACGGCCAGACAGGGGAACCGGCATGGGAAACGGCAGCGAAACCCCGGGGAAGCCCGCCGCGGACGCCTCCGAAGCCGGGTCCGGTGCCGGCACCGGTGACGGTCCTGGTGCACGCACTGGTGACGGCCCTGGTGGCGGCCCCGGCGGTGTCTCCGGCGGTGTCTCCGGCGGTGCCTCCGCCGCCGTCCGCCGTCCGGCACCCGCCCGCCGCCCCACGATGAAGGACATCGCCGTACGCGCCGGGGTCTCCCCCACCGCCGTCTCCTTCGCCCTCAACGGCCGGGCCGGCGTCTCCTCCGGCACCCGCGCCCGTGTCCGCAGGGTCGCCGAGGAACTGGGCTGGCAGGCCAACAGCGCCGCCCGCGCGCTGTCCGGCGAACCCACCGGCTGCGTGGGGCTGGTCCTCGCGCGCCCCGCGCACACCCTGGGCGTCGAGTCCTTCTTCCTCCAGTTGGTCTCCGGCATCCAAGAGGCGCTCGGCGCCCGGCGGGTGGCGCTGCTCTTCCAGGTGGTGGCGGACCTGGACGCCGAGTGCGCGACGTACCGGCGGTGGTGGGCCGAGCGCAGGGTGGACGGCGTCCTGGTCGTCGACCCCCGAGTCGCCGACCCGCGCCCCGGCCTGCTGGGCGCGCTGGGCCTGCCCGCCGTCTTCATCGGCGGCCTGGAGGACGGGCCCGGGGGTTCCGGTGGTTTCCGTACGCCGTCCGGCGCGCCCGGCGCACCCGCCCCGCTACCCCCGCCCCTGTCCACCGTCCGGGCCGACGACGCCGCCGCGATGCGCTCGGTCGTCGACCACCTGTACGGCCTGGGACACCGCCGCATCACCCACGTCGCGGGGCTGCCCGGCCTGGCCCACACCGCGCGTCGCGTCGGTGCCCTGCGGGCCGAGGCACGGCGGCTCGGCCTGGACCCCGGCCAGGTCTTCTCCGTTCCCACCGACTACTCCGACACCGAGGGCGCCGAGGCCACCCGCCGCCTCCTGGGCTCGCCCCGGCCCCCCACCGCGATCGTCTACGACAACGACGTCATGGCGGTGGCCGGCGCCTTCGTCGCCGCCGGGCTCGGCGTACCCGTCCCGGCCGCGCTGTCCGTCGTGGCGTGGGACGACTCAGCGCTGTGCCGGGTCACCCATCCGCGTCTGACCTCCCTGGTACGGGACACCGCCGGCTTCGGCCGGCTGGCCGCGCGGGAGCTGCTGGCCCTGCTCGACGGCGGACCGGTCCGCCACGTACAGGCCGAACTCCCCCGCCTGGAGATCCGGGAGAGCACCTCCTTCGCCGCCGACGGCCGCGACGCCTGACGGATGCCGGCAGCGGTACCGCCCGTCGACCGCGAGCCGCTCCCCTTCCCCTCCACCGCGAACCCTCCACAGCGAACCGCTCATCCTCCCCCACCGCGAACCCTCCACAGCGAACCGCTCATCCTCCCCCACCGCGAACCCTCCACAGCGACCCTGTCACCCGCCCGTCCGCCGCTCTCCTCACCCGTTCGGCGGCCCGCACCGCCGCCTCCGGATGCGTCCGTCCGCCGTAAGGCGTGTCCTCGCAGATATGACCACCCACCGCAGTCTGCTCCTGTACGGCATAACTCCGGCGGTCATCAGCACCCTGCTCGCCCTGACGGCGCCGCACACCACCGACGCCGCCGCGGCCGGGGCGTGGGTCCGTCCGCTGTCCGGCCGGCCGCGGATCTCCGAGCCGTACGGCGTGCGCGGCCACTGGAAGGCGGGGCACCACACCGGCGTCGACTTCGCCGTTCCCGCCGGCACCGCGGTCGCCTCCGTGGGCCCGGGAACGGTCGTCCTCGCCAAGCGCCACGGCGCGTACGGAAAGGCGGTGACCATCCATATGACGGACGGCCACTACACGCTCTTCGGGCACCTCTCCCGTATCTCGGTACGCGTCGGACGCCGGGTACGGGCCGGCACCCGCGTCGGCTACAGCGGCTCCACCGGCCGCGCCACCGGCCCCCACCTGCACTTCGAGGTACGTACCCGGCGCGGCTACGGCTCGGACACCGACCCCCTGGCCTACCTCGCCCGCCACGGCGTACGAGCCGTGGCCCGAGGCGTCCGACGGTGACTCCACGGACCGGCGCGGCGGCCCGCGCGAAGGCCGTACAGAGGGGCGCACAAGAGCCCGCACCCCGGCTTGCACCCCGGCGCGCGTGCCGGTGCGCACCATCGGCGCGAGAACCGGCGCGCGAAAGGGCATACGAACCGGCGTGCGTATCGGCGTGCGGACCGGCGTACAGACCCATGCGAGGACCGGCGCGCGCCCCGGCGCGTTACGGCGATCAGACGGAAGAAGCGTTACTCCGTTACTTCCCTCGTGTGACGGCACCCGACAGCAGGTTGGTGCCGCCGACGAGCAGGGCAAAGAGGTGGAGCGTCGGCGCCACGGACGCCTGCGCCCTCGGCGTCCGCACGGACCACGACCGGAACTGCCCAGGAGGTACGGGTGCTGCCCACCATGCCCAGTGACGAGCGCGAGCGGTTCCTCGCCGGCCTCCATGTAGGAGTGCTCGGGGTACCGGACACCCGCGGCGCCTCTCCGTCCGCGCCCGCGTCCGCCCCCGAGTCCACCCCCGCGTCCGCGCCCCCTTCCCCGCCCCGGTCCCCGCTGCTGGTCCCGATCTGGTACCGCTACGAGCCGGGCGGCGAGGTGGTCGTCCAGACGGCGCGGGAGAGCATCAAGGCCCGGCTCATCCGGCAGGCGGGCCGCTTCAGCCTCTGCGTACAGGACGAGCGTGCGCCCTACCGGTACGTCAGCGTCGAGGGACCCGTCGTCCAGGAGACCGACCCGGCCGACCCGGCGGAGCGCACGGCGCTGGCCCTGCGCTACCTCCCGGAGGACGAGGCCCGTGCCTACCTCCAGGGCACCGCCGACCAGCTCGTCCAGGACGTCACCTTCCGGATGCGCCCGGAGCGCTGGCGGTCCGCCGACTTCGCCTCCTTCGCCGCGGCACTGGTCTGAGCGCGGCCGGCTCCCGCCACTGCCGCCGGCCTCCCCCGTACGCCAAATGCGCTCCGCGTCTCGCGCGCCCCTTGCGCCCCGCGCACCTTTCGTGCCCCCTATGTTCTATATGCCCTATATGTTCTCCATACCGCGCATAACCCGCGTGCTGCACGCGCCCCGCGTGCCCGCGTCCCCGCGCGCAGGAAGGTGACTGTCCAGGTGTCCACCACCGAATCCCGCCTCGAACCCCTGCCCGTGATGACCGCACCCCCGTACGAACAGGCCCGCGACCGGCGTCTGCACGAGCTCTTCGACGAGCAGGCGGCCCGCGACCCCGGAGCGGTGGCCGCGCGCCACCACGACCGCCTGCTGACCTATGAGGAGCTCCGCGTCCGCTCGGACGCGCTGGCCGCCCGCCTGCACGACAGCGGCGTACGGCCCGGCACGAAGGTCGGCGTCTGCGGCAGGCGTTCGCTGGAGGCCCTGGTCGCCTTCCTGGGTGTCCTGAAGGCGGGCGCCGCCTACGTACCCCTGGACGACGACCTGCCGCCGGCCCGGCTGCGGGCGATGGCCGAGGACGCCGAGGTGCGGGTCGTCGTGCTGCTGCCGGGCAGTGCCTGCCGGGTGCGCGGGCTGCGGGCCCGGGTCGAGCTGACGCCCGGCGGCACCCCGGTGCCGGCCCGGGCCGCCGGCACGGCACCCCCCGAGGCGGCCGGCGACGCCCTGGACTGCGCGTACGTCATGTTCACCTCAGGATCGACCGGCCGCCCCAAACCCGTGGCGATCCCGCACCGCGGCGTGGTGCGCCTGGTCCTGTCCGAGCCGCGGCTGCCCCCGCCCGGCCCGGACGACGTGGTCCTGCACGCCTACGGACTGTCCTCGGACGCCTCCACCATCGAGATCTGGGCCGCGCTGCTCAGCGGCGCCCGACTGGAACTGGTGGACCGCGAGGACCTGCTCTCACCACCCGCCCTGGAACGCTGTCTGCGCGAGGGCGGCGTCAGCATCGCCCTGCTGACCACCAGCGTCTTCCACCACATGGCCCGGTCCCGGCCACAGGGACTGGGCAGCCTGCGGTTCGTCTCGGCGGGCGGGGAGGCGATGGACGCCGACCTGGCGCGCGCCGTGCTGCGCGCCTGCCCGCACACCACCGTCGTGAACTTCTACGGCCCCACGGAGAACTCGGTCGTCTCCACCTTCCACTTCGTACGGGGGCTGGCCCCGGACGCCGTCAGCGTCCCGATCGGCCGCCCCTTCGGTGCCTCGACCTGCTACGTACTGCGCCCGGACGGCAGCCAGGCGGGCCCTGGCGAGGAAGGCGAGCTGGCGGTCGGCGGGGACGGGCTGGCGCTGGGCTACTTCGGCGACCGGGCGCTGACCGCCGAACGCTTCGTGCCGTCCCCCTTCGGGTCGGGCGAGCGCCTGTACCGCACCGGCGACCGCGTCCTGCGCGGCCCCGACGGCGTACTGGAGCACCTGGGACGCCTGGACCGGCAGCTCAAACTGCGCGGCCACCGCGTGGAGCCGGACGAGGTGGAGGCGCGGCTGCGCAGCCACCCGCACGTCGGCGAGGCCGTGGTGGAACCCGACGCCGAGGCCCGGACCCTGCTGGCCTACGTCACCCCGGCCACGCCCGGCGCTGCGCTGCCGCTGGACGAGCTGCGGCAGCACTGCGCCCAGTGGCTGCCCGCCGCGGCCGTACCGCAACTGATCGCCATGGAGAGTCTGCCGGTGACCAGCGCCGGCAAGGTCGACCGGCGCCGGCTGGTGGCCGGCACCCCGCCGTACACCGGACCGCGTACGGAAGCCGGCGCACGTACGGAAGCCGGCGCACGTACCGTCACGAACCCGGGCGCAGTCACGGACCCGAGCCCCGACGACAGACCCGGCGTCAGGTCCGCTGAGAGGCCCGCTGGCAGGCCCGCTGGCAGACCTGATGACCCCCGTACGGCGGCGCATGCCAGCGGTGAGCCGCTCGCGGACGCGGTGGACGCCTTCGAAGCCGTGGTGACCAAGGCGGAAGCCATCGTCTCGGAGGCGACGACCGGCCAGTCCGCACGCCCCTCCACCGAACCCTTCACCGCCACCGAACCCGACTGCGACACCGTGCACGGCCTGACCGACGTGCTCGCCGAGGTCTGGCACACCGTGCTGCGCGTACGGCCCGCCCCCGGCGACGACTTCTTTCTCATCGGCGGCGACTCCCTGCTGGCGGCCGAAGTGGTCACCCGTACCGTCACGGTGCTGGGCCTGGACGCCGCCCACGGCAGCACGCTCGTACGGGCCCTGCTCAACGACGCCACGCTGGCCGCCTACACCCGCGCCGTCCAGGCGGCCCGCGACGGCGCCGGCTCCCCGTCCGGCGCCTCCCCGTCCGGCCCCGCCACCACCGCCGCCGACTTCGCCCGCGACGCCGAACTGGGCTTCGCGCTGCCGCCGGTCACCGGACCGCCGCCGCGCCCCGACCGGCCGAGTGAGGTGCTGCTGACCGGCGCCAGCGGCTTCGTCGGGGCGTTCCTGCTGGACCGGCTGCTGCGTGCCACCGGCGCCCGGGTGCACTGTCCCGTACGCGCCCACTCCGCCGACCACGCCCGCCGCAGGGTGCACGCCGCCTTCGAACGCTACGGCCTGGACACCGGTGTGCTGTCCGAGGCCCGCGTGGTCTGCTTCCCCTTCGACCTGACCGCGCCCCGGCTGGGCCTGGAGCCGACGCACGCCGACGAACTCGGCCGCCGCCTGGACCTGGTGGTGCACAGCGCCGCCCAGGTCAACTTCCTCTACCCGTACGCCGCACTGCGCGCCGCCAACGTCGAGGGCACCCGCGAACTCATCCGCCTGGCCGCCCCGCGCCGGGTGCCCGTCCACTTCCTGTCCACGGTCGCGGTACTGGCCGGCTTCGGCACCGCCGGCACCCACGAGGTCCGTGAGGACGATCCGCTGGACCACGCCGACCGCCTGACCATGGGCTACGCGGAGAGCAAGTGGGTCGCCGAGCAGTTGCTGCGCAACGCCGCCCGCGAAGGGCTGCCGGTCGCCGTACACCGCCCGTACGAGATCACCGGCGACCGCCGCAGCGGCGCCTGCAACACCGAGACGGCGATCTGCTCACTGTTCAAGACCATCGCCGAGACGGGGCTGGCGCCCGACATCATGCTGCCCATGGACTTCGTCCCCGTCGACCATGTCGCCGAGGCGATCGTCCACATCGCCACCCGTCACCCGGCCGACGGCCGCACCCACCACCACACCAACCCGCGCCCAGCGATGCTGCACGACATGCTCGCCCGCATGCAGGCCGCCGGCTACCGGCTGCGCACCCTCCCGTACGGCGCCTGGGTCGGCGAACTCGTACGCCATGTGGCACGCAACCCCACCAGCGCAACCATGCCGTTCGTCTCACTGTGTGTGGACCGCGGCAACAAGGCCGACATCTCGGTCAAGGAGATGTACCTGCGCGACACCTTCCCCCGTCTGAGCCGCCACAACATCGAACAAGCCCTGGCCGGCAGCGGCCTGCACTGCCCCCCGGTGGACGCGGCCCTCCTGGACCGCTACCTGAACTACTTCTTCGACTCCGGCTACCTCCCCCGCCCCGCCGGCACTTCCGCCCCGCACCCCGCCGATACCCCTGCCCACTCCACCTGACAACAACACATCCCCTCCCCACGACCGGCAGCATCCCCGCACCACCCCCGCACCATCCCCACACCCGGAGCCCGGGTCCGCGAGTGACTCGCCCCTGGCGGCGCGCAAGAGTGCCACGCCCACGCCCTACGGACCCCGCCGGCCGGCCTTCTCGACCAGGGCCCGGAAGGCACTCGGGTCACCGATGACTTCCTCGGCCCGGTCCCGCCGCTCGTACATGCCGTAGCAGCGGTCACCGATCGCGTCGGGGTCGCTCTCGCCGCCGTCGGGCGTGATGGCGGCGGCGATGGTCACGGTGCCCACATGGATGCCCTCCGGCCGGAGCTCGGTGTGCAGCGCGTGCGCCCAGTTGCGCAGGCCGGCCATGGCGATGCCGACGTCGGCCAGGAAGGGGGCCGGGACCATCGAGGACACGCCCGTGGCGAGCAGCAGCGTGCCGGTGCCCCGGGCGCGCATGTCCGGCAGTACGTGCGTCACGGCGGTCACCGCCCCAGCACCTGCAACTCGAACTGCGCGGTGACCGCGGCCACCGTCGTCCGCGCGGCCCCGCCGACCGGCGCGGTCGGGCCCGGGCCGAACGCGAGCACGTCGACCGGCCCCAGGGCGTTGCGCACCGCGTCGAGAGCGGCGGTCAGGGATTGCCGGTCCCGGATGTCGGCGGGAAAGGCGGACGCGGTCACGCCCAGCCCGGTCAGCTCGTCAACCAGGGCTTGCAGCTTCTCCTTCGTACGAGCGATCAGCCCGACCCTGAAGCCCCGACGGCCGAACGCGCGGGCCACCCCCATTCCCAGCCCCGGCCCCGCACCCACCACAACAAGCGTCTTCACCACAGCGGTTCTTCCTGCCCCTCGATCACCGCGCCCGGGCGGAGCAAGGTCAGACGTCACAGTCCGCGCACGTCACCGTCCGCAAACATCACCCCGGCTCGCACCCCGGCACTTACTCTTTGTGCGTAGCCACATGCTTCGTCACGATGAGGAGCACGACAAGACGGCACATTTCTGTCGGTGACGCACACGGAGGTAACCGTTGACCCCACACAGCGACGCGTCATCCACCGCACACATGGGTGGCATTGACGCTTTTGCGAATGACGGCATGGACGCGACGGAGCCCACCGAGTCGCAGGAGGACGTGTGCCGGCAGGTGCTGGACATCCTCGCCCTCATCGGCGACAAGTGGAGCATTCTGGTCATCGGGCAACTCCGGGACCGAACCCTGCGCTTCGGTGAACTGCACCGTGCCGTCACCGGCATCTCACAGCGCATGCTCACCCTGACGCTGCGACAGCTCGAACGTGACGGACTGCTGACCCGTACCGTCCATGCCGAGGTTCCGCCACGCGTGGAGTACACCCTGACCGCACTCGGCACGACGTTGCTGGACTCCGCCATCGCCCTCGGGGAATGGGCCACCACACACCGGCGTGAGATCAACACCAACCGGCGCCGTTACGACGACACCCACCCGCCGCGGAACCGGCGCTGACCTGACCTGACCTGACCGGGCCTGACCTGACCCCGTCAGGCGACGGAGAGGGAGGGGCGGTTGTTGAGGTCGGCGACGTCGCTGCCGGTCGCCTGCCGGTAGGCGGCGGTGGTGGCGGCTATGCCGTCGCGGACGGTGTGCTCGGAGCGGTGCATCCGGCGGTTGGCGTGGACGATGCGGGCGGTGGCCGTACGGCGTTCCGACTCGTACGCGGCCAGGGCCGTGGCGATGTCGGGCGCGGTGGCCAGGCGGTGGGCGAGGACACGGGCGTCCAGGACGGCTTGGCTGGCACCGTTGGCGCCGACCGGGTACATCGGGTGCGCGGCATCCCCCAGCAACGTCACCCGGCCCTCGCCCCAGCGCGGCAGCGGATCGCGGTCGACCATGGGGTAGCGCAGGAGCGTCCGGCTGCCGGTGATCAGGTCGCGGACCCGGCGGTCGCCGACCCGCCAGCCGTCGAAGTGGGGCAGTACGTCCTCGGGGCGGGCGGGGGCGTTCCAGTCCACCGCCGTGGCGTCGAGCGGCTGCGGCGCCGTCACGGCGATCATGGCGACCCAGTTGACCAGGGACCGGCCGCGGTCATCGGCGGTGCGGGAGATCGGGTAGGCGAGGAACTGGGCACCGGGCACTCCGGCGGTTGCGTGGGGTGCGGCGGTTGCGTGGGATGCGGCAGTTGCATGGGACGCGGCGGTCCCGGAGACGCCGGCAGCTCCGGACTCCCCGGTGGCGATCACCGCCGTACGGCCGTTCAAAAAGCGGTCGGTCTCGATGACCCCGCGCCACATCCGCACCCCCGACCACAGCAGCGGTCCCTCGCCGGGGTGGAGTGCGGTACGTACCGCCGAGTGCAGCCCATCGGCGCCGATCAGCAGTCCGGCGGTCAGGTGCGAGACCGCCCCGGTGGACCGGTCGGTGACGCGCACCCGTACCCGACCACCGCGCTCACCGCCCTCCCCGCACTCGCCGCCCTCCCCCTTCTCAGCTCCTTCGACTCCTTCGACCTGGACGCCGGTACGCACCGCCTGCGGGCCGAGCCGGTCGCATACGGCCTCCAGCAGCAGCGTCTGCAACTCGCCCCGGTGGATGGAGTACTGCGGCCAGCGATAGCCGCACGCCTTGCCGCGTGGCTCGGTGAAGAGGGTGGTGCCGTACTGGTCGACATATCGATGTTCCGCGGTGGGGACGGCGATGGCGGCGAGTTCGTCACCCAGGCCCAGTTCGATGAGTTCCCGTACGGCGTGCGGCTGCAGATTGATGCCGACGCCCAGGGGGCGGATCTCGCGGACGCGCTCGACGACGGTGGCCCCGATGCCCGCGGCATGCAGACTGAGGGCGGCGGTCAGGCCGCCGATCCCCGCTCCCGCGATCAACACGTCGGTACTCACCGGCATTACCTCCATACCTGCCATGCGTGCCATACATGACGGCCATACATGACGGTCGACGTCTGTGAACGCTGATCGCGCTCACCTCACCCACCGTCATGCACACAACGCCAGCAGTCCAACAGCTAGTTCTGCTGCCATCTAGCATGAATGCTTATGGAACTCAGGCAGTTGGAATACCTGGTGGCCGTGGTGGAAGAGGCCAGCTTCACCAAGGCGGCGGCGAAGCTGCATGTGGCGCAGTCCGGCGTCAGCGCACAGGTACGTCAGTTGGAGCGCGAGTTCGGCCAGCGGCTGCTGGACCGCTCGGGCCGTACCGTACGGCCCACCAGGGCGGGCGAGGCGGTCCTCCCGTACGCGATCGCGGCGCTCGACGCGGTGGCCGGTGCCAGATTCTCGGTGGACGAGCTGACCGGGCTGCTGCGCGGCCGGGTGGTGATGGGCATGGTGTCCACCTGGCACCCGCTCGGCCTGCCGCCGCTGCTCGCGGCGTTCCACCGCGCCCACCCGGGCGTGGAGATCACCCTCAGCGAGGCCACCTCGGACCACCTTCTGGAGGCGCTGCACCAGGGCCGGGTCGACGCCGCCATCATTGCCGTACTCCCCCGGTCCGCCACACCGCCCGGCATCACCACCCATGTCGTGGCCGATCAGCCACTGGTGGCCGCCGTCGCCCTGGACGACGAGCTGGCGTCCGCGGACTCCGTGGCCCTGGCGGAGCTGCGCGACCGCTCCTTGATGAGCCTGCCGCGCGGCACCGGCCTGCGCGCCCGTCTCGACCAGGCGTGCGCCGAAGTCAACATCACTCCCAGGATCGCGTTCGAGACGGGCAACCCCTGGGCCCTGGCCGAACTGGCCGCCGAGGGCCTCGGCGTCGCGATCCTGCCGTACGCGCTGGCCGCCCACCACCCCGGGCGGCTCCACCTCCTCCCCATCCGCCGCCCCGAAATCCGCGCTCAACTGGCCCTGGCCTGGCGCGAGGGCAAACCCCTGAACCCCGCCGCCCGCGCCCTGATCACCCACCTCAAAAACGGCCTGCCCACGGAAGCGGCAGCCAGTCGCCCACCCCACTGAACAGTCCGCCTGCCACCACTCCAAAGCTCCAGAACTCCAGAACCCGAACGCACCACCATGCCCGATAATCGAACCCATGAATGTCGTCGTTCAGCGCGTGCGTACGTCGTGGACCAAGAAATCCCGCGGCGGCTCCGAAGCCGCCCGGAGAAACGCCGCCCCGACGGCCTTCCCCCTGCCCCCAGGACTGCGCTCCGTCCTCCACGAGGTCACCATGCGCGAATCCGATTCCTTCGAGCCCCGTATGCAGGTGCGGGACCTGTCAGCTCACGGCGTGGTCCTGCGCGAGGTGGACGGGCTGCTGCGCGTGGGCCCGCCGGAGGTGACGATGTTCGGCATGCCGCGGCGCAACCGCCGCCCACCCGCCGTTCACCTGGCACCCGGCCAGTGGCTGCGATGGCAGATCAACTACCGCCTGACCGGCAGCTACGACATGTCCTGGTCCTACCGCCTGGACACCTTCAACATCGTCTACGGCTCCGCCCCACCCGAGGTCTTCCTGACCAGCACACCGACACACCACGTGGACGAACGCGGCCCCCTGCGCTGACCTCGCGCCTCACCCCTGTAGGCGACTGAGCACCTGCATGGCCTCCCGCTCGACCCGTGACACATCACCGAGGACCGTACCCGCTCGTACGAGGCACCGCGCATCACCCGACCGCCCCGCTTCGTCGATCAATGCCGCCACTTCCGTCCACAGCACGGCCGCCTCGCCGTACAGCCGATGCCCGCTGCGCAATGCGCTACGTACTCCGCTGCCGTCGACCACCAGCTCGGCGCATTCGGCGAGGAAGTCGCGGTAGAGATTGCGGAACAGGGCGCCGCCGGTGCCGCCCCTCTCCATCAGGACAGCGGCCTGCGGCAGATCCCGCTGCGGATCCTCCGTACGCCGGAACCACGTGGGCACCAGCTTGCCGGCCTTTTCGATGCCCCGGTGACCCGAATTGGCGATGGGCGGATGCAGAAAGGCGTCGGCACAGACCGTGATGGCGGAAACGATCCGCTCCTGCGGGGAGGGCAGGCCCCCAGGAGCGCTGAGAGTGAAGGACCGGTGTTTGGCGGCCATCGGCCCACGGGCGGACCTGGCCCGGGCGAGGCTCGTCAAGCTGGTGGACACGGCTCCGCCCTGCTGTTCCGTGTCCACCAGATAGGCATCGCTTTCGTCGTACCCGTACATGGCGACAACATGACCGCCGAAGTGCATCCTCGACCCGAAGTAATCCAAGTAGTAACTGTCGAGCTGCAATCCGACGGGACGCCCCGCGCCGAGAGGCCCCGTCACGTTCTCCCACGCCCTGCGGGCCGAGCCGGTCTCCTGGACCGACAGCTCCAACCCGAGCCGGGCGGCCAGATTCCTGGTGAGCTCGAAAGGCTTCACCCGTCCACCGAGAAAGGGGAAGTCCAAGTTCTTGCTGTCCCAGTAGATGAACGACAGCCCGGAGCCAAGACCGAAAAGCATCGGTTCGGACAGATCGAGCCCCTCATGCCGCAACAGCACCCCTAGCGTCGCGGTCTCACAGTGCTGCGCACCACGGGCATCGACGTGCTTCACCATGGTCATTCCATGCTCCCCTCGACAGATTCCACAAGAATGACCGCCACGACATCAGCCCGCACGCGCCTTTGTGCTGAAGGGATGTCCGGCCGGCCGGCCGCGGTGGTGCCGGCCGGCTCCTCGGCGCCGCCTCGCTCCCTCGCTCCCTCCAGGGAGTGAACGCATTGCTGCGGTCGGCCCGCCCCGGGCGACCGGAAGGCCCGCAGTTGGTCTGCTGGGGCTGACAGCAAGCCCTGTGCGCCACCGTGCCGCTGGCGACCCCAGCCCCGGCGCTCGCATCTCCTCTCACGCCGCCATATACGTACGCGTCATATACGTACGCGCGCGCCATATACGTACGACGCGTCGCGGCCTCTTCGGAGGTGGCCCCCGGCGCCCGGTGTGCCGATGCTGCCGGTGGCCGGCTCACCCGTCACCAGCTCGGACCCTTCGACGTCCCATGGCGCGAGGCGATCGCCCACCGTGTCACCGCCTAGCCGCCGCCCGGCCACCGCCTCGGCGGCGGAAAGCCGCCCCCTTACCCGGGAGCACTTCACTTCGGCCTCACCGGTCACGTCAATTCCTCCCGCTGTCACGCACACGGGCACACGGCCCGCACATCCCATTCCCCAACGGAAACCGACAGAAGGACCGGTCCGCATGAGAACGTCCGTCATCACCGCCGTGTGTTTCTCCATGGCGGCAGCAGCCGGGGCACTGGCGCTGACACCACGGCCGGCAGCCGCAGGCTCGACGGGAGCTGCGGCGAAAGACACCGCCGCGGTCTCTCTCGGGGACAGTTTCATCTCCGGTGAGGCAGGGCGCTGGTACGGCAACGCGACCGGCCCGGACAGCAAGACCGATCTGTGGGGTACGGACGGCGCCGTCAAGTCGTGCGACAGCACCGGCACGAACTGTGTCAAGGACCGGACCTTGGTGTACGACAACTCCTCGACGCTGAAATGCCACCGCTCCCTGCAAGTCGCCGAAATCGTCACGGCCAACCTTCCCGACATCAAGAGACGCGTCAATCTGGCGTGCTCGGGCGCCATCTCGAAGAACATCTGGCGGGACGGAACAAAGCAGTATCCGCCGGAGGAAACACAGAATGCACGGCTGGAGCAGACAGCACAGCTGCACAACGTCAAACTGATCGTACTGTCCGTCGGAGGAAATGATCTGAAGTTTTCCAAGATCATCAAGGAATGTGCCGAGCATTATGTGAAGTTCTGGCGTGGCGAATGCCACACCTCCGCCCAAGAAAAAGTGAAGAAGGCCATCGGGGAGGTGGAGCAAAACGTCAAGAAGACGATCAATGACGTGCGGAAGGTGATGGAGGACGCGAAATACAAGAAAGACTCCTACCGATTCATCCTGCAGTCCTATCCCTCGCCACTACCAGGCAAGAACAACTTCCGCGGCTACACCGGGCGCTACGATCGCATACAGCACGGCTGCCCTTTCCACAGCCGCGATGCCGAGTGGGCGCGCAACGAGCTGACGAAAGACCTGTCCGAGCGCTACGCGAAAATCGTCGACGCCGTGAACAAGGACACCGACCGCACAAAGGTGCGGTTCCTTGACCTCCGGGACGCCCTGAACGGGCACGAGGCATGCAACCTGCTGAGCCGCGAGGCGTCGTCGGCGAACAACCGGTTCCACCGGATCGCACCGGCCGAGAGCGATTGGGTCCGCTCGGTGGACTACCAGGAAAAGCAGGGTGAAACAGACGAGTCGATGCACCCGAATGCCTACGGCCAGATGGCGCTCGGCGTGTGTCTGGGCCGGGCCTACAGCCTCAACTCAGACGCCCGGTGCACGGCCGTCCCTCGACAGGGGCTGAGCGCCATCCGCGTCGAAAAGAAGCGATAAAAAAAAATCCGCCGCTCACCTACACGAAGGACACAGCACATCATGCGACACATCGCCGCCCCGATCGCCATGGCGCTGAGCGTCTGCTGCCTGGCCGCACCGGCCACCGCGCACGCGAACACGGATACCCGGCAGGCCGCCGCCGGCAGCGTACACAAGGAGCCCGAGGTGTACTGCGGGAAGGAAGAAAGGAAGCTCGGCAAGTCCGGGTGGACCCGCTCGACGAACCAGCCGTGCATTGCGCGCCAGGATGACAAGATCTGGGTCGAGCTGGGGATCAGCGCGTGTGGCTTCTGGGACTACTGGTTCTGGGTGCCGGCCAACAAGGACTATCCGTGTCACATCGTCAAGTGGGATTACACGGTCTATCTGAACGGCCAGGTCCAGTTCTCCGGGCGCGGCACCCCGGGTAGCCACCCCGGCCCCAAATTCCGTCTTCCTGCGGAGAAAAAGGAATCGAACCGGGGCGACGGGACCTATGAAGTCCGTTTCTCCTTCACTCAGAAGGGGCCCCGGTGGACCAAGGACTCGGAGGACCTGATCGTAGACCGGAAGGCGCCCGTCGTCGTGGGATAGGCGACGGCACGAGCGAGCACCTCCAGCGCAGGAAAGAAACAGACGCCCGAAAGCAGGAATCCACATGCCAGAGGAATCCGAGGCAGCGGCCACGGAAAGAAAGCACAAGGCCGAGTTCGCGGCAAACCTGGACACGCAAGGCCGGCTGTGGTTCGTCGACCAACTGGACCTGGACCAGCCGCGCGAACCGTATCACTTCAAACCCCGCGCCCTGCACGACACGACCAAGAAAAGGGCGGCGGTCAACGCGGGCAGCCTGGTGTCCTTCGTGGCCGGCGTATCCGCCCAGGCCAAGGACGACATCCTCAATTCGGTACTGCTGGCCCAGCTCGCGGCAAACAAGAAGTACAACCGCGAGCGGGACACCGTCAACTGGTACGCCTTCTACAGAAACGTCCTCGAACACGTGGGCTGGGCGCTCCAGGCGTTTGAATTCACCCAGTACAAGCACGACGAAGCCAGGTTCACGATGGACAAGGCCGTCCTGAAGATCCTGGTGGCCCTGCTGACAGGCACGGGCGAGTACGACGTGGCCAAGCTCACCATCGAGGCGCTGAAGAACCTGCCCGAGCACGACAACCGCGTGGTGCTGTTCGAACGCGAAAGCCACGAAATGAGGATGGGAAACTTCCAGATCGCGGTGGCCAACGAAACCGATACCGCGGTGGCGGTGAAGATGGGCGCGTTCTACTTCACCACCACACAGGATGTCACCCACATCCTGTGGGCCGAGTTCACCCAGAGCAGCCTGACCTTCTACCGGGGCACGCAGTCGATGACCCTCGACACCACCATCTACGCCAAGGTCCGCGACCAGATCATCAACAAGCTCGGCGACCGTGCGACGCAATTCGTCAAGGACCTCGAAATCGACTGACCAACCGCTGCACCTGTGCCACCGTCCGGATTCGCTGACGTCCTCCACCCGACCTCCCACATCCGAATACGTTCCGAGTACGTGGGGTCGGTCCCACCAGAAGTCCCAGCGATGGACTCCCGTGATCCGCTCGGCGTACGCAGCCAGTGCGTACGGCCTGTTGCCCTACGCCCCTCTTCCGGGTGATGGCGCCAGGGGAACTTTCGAAGTAAATTCAAAGTCATGAGTGCCGAGAGTGCAGCCGTGAACTTCTCCGAGCTGGTGAACAAGAACAAGCAGACCCTCGCCCGGCTCCAGGAATCGCCGAGACTGCTCCTGCACCGCAGAGACGGCGAGGATCTGGTCCTGACCACCGCGGCGCGGGCCGAGCAGGACCAGACGGTGGTGTCCGCCGCCACCCGGATGCTGGCCGCGCTCGCCCGCCGGGAGCCCGGCAGCATGGAGCTGCTCCTCGACATACTGCCGGATGCGTTTCCCTGGGTCCGCTTCCTTCCCGAGACCGACGTCCATGCCTTCGCCGTCGAACTGGTCGACACCATGCGGGCCGCCGACTCGCTCGGCAACAGCGCGTCCGTCGCCCAGTTGCTCACCGCCTGGCAGCACACCGCCGAGGCCTACTCCGACCCCGAACTGCTGGCCGCGCTGACCCAGGACCACGGCGAGGACTACGGCCCGGTACCGGATCCGCGGGGCGTCGCATGACCGCGGGTCGCGGCAACCGCGCCGCGCCCCCGGCACCGGGCGGCCACTGGGAGGTTCGCTTCGCCGACGCGGCCTCGGCCAAGGGCTGGGAGAGCCTCGCCCAGCAGGCCCGCGAGAACACCTACCGCGCCTGGATCACCATGCGCACCGCCCCCGGACCGCCCACCGAAACTCCCCGGCACCACCGCCTCAAGGGCTGTCTGGCGCATGGCACCCACCGCGGGCAGACCTGCGAGCAGTGGCAGATCGAGGTCACCGGCGGCGGCCGCATCTGGTATCTCCTCGACACCATCCGGGAGACATGCTGGATCACCTTCGCAGGTACGGGGCACCCGAGGGCCACAGACCGACGCCGAGCCGGAGCAGCCGGGCAGCGATCGTTCCCCGAGGACACGGATCGGCCCCTGTTCTCAGGAGTAGCGGCGGTACGCCTTGTTGGCGATGCGCCAGCTCCAGCTATCGTCGGCGCGGGCCAGCAGGACGATGTCGGTGAAGGTGCCCGCGCCGTGCCGGAGCGTCAATTTCAAACACATCGGTCCTCAGCCACCGGCTCGGTGTCGGCCAGCGGCCGGCCCGACGGCACGGACCGGACGGCCACCGCCACACCACAGGGCCTGACCGGACAGCGGCACCGCCAAAGCCGTGGAGCACCGACGTCCATCACCCCGAACATCCCGGAACAAGCCCCGGAAACGACGAAGATCCCGAGCGATCGTCATGATCGTCGGGATCTTGTCAACCGATCTTGAGCGAACTCAAGAACAGTCTGCGGTGGACCTGAGGGGATTCGAACCCCTGACCCCCTCGTTGCGAACGAGGTGCGCTACCAGCTGCGCCACAGGCCCTTGCGACGAGTGAAACTCTAGCATCCCTGCGGCGGTGCTCAAAAATCGTTGTCGGTGCTGGTCAGGGGCGGGTGGTTCACTCGTTCGCGGCGCGGGGGCGGTCTTCGTCGGCGTACTGGTCGAACAGAGGAGTGTGGCCGCGGGTGCGGCGGCCGGGGGTGGGGCGGCGGGCGGGGTCGTCGGCGCGTTCGCGGGGGCGGTCGCGGTCGGGGCGGGGCTTGGTGCCGTCGGGGGCGGCGCTGGAGCGGGCCGAGCTCCAGGCGTCGTCGGCGCCCAGGTCGACGTGGCTGGTGGCGCGCGGGGCGACCGGGGCGGTGACGTACGTGGGCAGCGGGACGGGGACCGGGTCCCAGCCCGCGGGCTCGGCGCTGCCGCGCTCGCGTTCGCGCTGCTGGTCGACCCACTCGGCGTGGTCGGTCTCCTCGACCAGGGCCCGGCGGCCGGCGGTCTGCGGGGTCGGCGGGGGCTCCTGGCGGGGCGGCCGGGCCGCGCGCGGGGGCCGTACGGGCTCCGGGCCGGGCTCGATGGCGGCTTCGGCGGGGAACTCCTCGGGCGACGGCTGCTGGGCCGCCGGCTGCGGGCGGGTCCGGCTCTCGCGCAGGCGGCGTGCCGCCGCCTCGGCCTGGCGCTGGTCCATCGTGAAGATGAAGCGGCGGCGCTCCTGACGGCGCAGGTAGACGATGTACGCGCTGAGGAGGAGGGCGGGGACGCCCGGGGCCCACAGGAAGGCGATACCGCCGACGGCGGCGACGATCGCGCCGAGGGTGAAGGCGAGGAAGAGGACCGTGGTGGTGCGCCGGCGGCGGGCCAGGACCTTGGCCCGCTTGGTGCGCTCGGCGGCCGAGCGGCGTGGGGAGGGAGGGGCGGATGTGGAGGGTGTGGGGGGTGGTGAGGTTGCGGGGGGCGTGATGGAGGGAGGTTGTTGGGTGTGGGGGTGTCGGACGGGGCTTCGGTGGCGGGCTGGGGCGGGCCCGCATGAGCGTGGGCGGACGCCGGTGCGGGCGGGGCCTCCGGGCCGGGTGTGGGGGTACGTACTCCGCGGGCACGCCGAAGGACCGGACGTCGGCCGGCTCGGCCGGGCTGTCCGGGTCTCGCGTATCGCCCGCATCGTCGGTGGCGGAGCGGCCCTGTCGCCCCTCCTGCCCCTTGGCGTAACGGCGTTCCATCGCCGCCCGTCCGGACAGGAGCCGGATGGCGGTGCTGAAACGCTCCGTCGGCCGGGCTTCGTTCAGCTCGTCCTGCCTACGGAGCCACATCGGCACCAAGTAGGCGGCCCAGGCCCCGACGATGACTGCGTAGATGAGGCCGCTGCTGCTCACGTCTCACACGGTAGAGGGGTTTGCACGGGGCCATCCGCCAATTGAGCCGGTGTGTCGCACGATCTGGCTGATATCTCGAACTTTTTTTGTGATTGTTGAGATCAGTAGCCTGCGAATGTGGTCGAGCTGTGAACAAATTCGAACACTTATTTTATTTATAGGGGGCGCCGGGCTTCTCCCTGCGCCAGCGGTTGAGCAGCCCCTCGGGCACCTCCTCCGCCGTCAGCGCGAATACCAGGTGGTCCCGCCAGGCGCCGTCGATGTGCAGGTAGCGGGGCCGCAGCCCCTCCTCGCGGAAGCCGAGTTTCTCCACGACCCGCCGGCTCGGCCCGTTCTCCGGGCGGATGCAGACCTCGATGCGGTGCAGGCCCACCGTACGGAAGCAGTGGTCCACCGCCAGCGCGACGGCGGTGGGTATGACGCCGCGTCCGGCCACCGCCTGGTCGACCCAGTAGCCGATGTGGCCCGAACACATCGAGCCCCAGGTGATCCCGGCGACCGTCAGTTGCCCGGCCAGCCGGCCGCGGTGCTCCACGACGAAGGGCAGCATCCGGCCGGCGTGGGCCTCGGCCCGCAGATGGCGGACCATCTGGCGGTAGGTGGGGCGGCTGGGGGCCAGCGCGCCGGGCGGGGGCGGCGGAATCGTCGCCTCCCACGGGCGCAGCCAGTCACGGTTGCGGCGGTTGACCTCGCGCCACGCCTTTTGGTCACGCAGCTTTATGGGGCGGAGGGCGGTGTCGCCGTCCGCCAGCACGACCGGCCAGGGCGCGTTCAGTGGGCGCTCCCGGAAGGCCGCGGGTGATCGCCGCCGCGGAGCTGGTCGACGGCGTGCGGGAGCAGTTCGGCCAGGACGGCCAGGCCGTCACGGACGCCGCCCGTGGAGCCGGGCAGGTTGACGATCAAGGTGCGTCCGGCGACTCCGGCCAGGCCCCGGGACAGGGCGGCGGTGGGTACCTTCGCGCGCCCCGCGGCACGGATGGCCTCGGGGATGCCGGGGACCTCGTAGTCGATCACGCGGCGGGTGGCCTCGGGGGTGCGGTCGGTCGGCGAGACGCCCGTGCCGCCGGTGGTCAGTACGACGTCGTACGCGGCTGCCGCGGCCTCGCGCAGCGCCGCCTCGACGGGCTCGCCGTCCGGCACCACCACCGGGCCGTCCACGGCGAACCCCAGGGCGCTCAGGCCCTCGACGAGCAGCGGGCCGCCCTTGTCGGCGTAGACGCCGGCGGCTGCGCGGTTGGAGGCGGTGACCACCAGGGCCCGCGGGGGGCGGGGCTCGGTCATGCGCCGCTCCGGTCATCCCGTACGGAATCGTCCCGTATGGCGTCGTCGCCTTGTACGGAGTCGCCCCGTACGGCGTCGCCTTGTACGGAGTCCTCGCCGGACGGCCGGCGGCTCCAGTCCCCCGACTTGCCGCCGGTCTTCTCTTCCACCCGAATGTCCGTGATGACCGCCTCCTTGTCCACCGCCTTGATCATGTCGACGACGGTGAGGGCGGCGACGGAGACCGCGGTCAGGGCCTCCATCTCCACGCCCGTACGGCCGGTGGTCTTGACGGTGGCCCACAGCTCCACGGCGTCGTCGGCGACCCGCAGGTCGACCTTGACGCCGGAGACGTCCAGCGGATGGCACAGCGGAATCAGCTCGGGGGTGCGCTTGGCGCCCATGATTCCCGCGATCCGGGCCGTGGCCAGCGCGTCTCCCTTGGGCAGGCCCTCGCCCCGCAGCAGTTCGACCACGCGCGGCGAGACCAGCACCCGGCCGCTGGCGCGGGCGGTGCGCGCGGTGACGTCCTTCCCGGAGACGTCGACCATACGGGCCGCGCCCGCCGCGTCGAGGTGGGTGAGGTGTTGCTGGCCGCTGCTCATCGTGCTCCCGGTCCGACCGTGCCGCCTGTGCGACGACACGGTACCCGTACCCGCCGACAGCCACCCGGGCAGGACGGCAACGCCCGTACAACGCCCCTATGAGGGAGCTGCGCACGACGGCCGGGGGCTGGGCTCAGTGGAGCCGGACGATGTCCACCTCGGCGCCCGCCTCGACCCGGGTGTCGTTTTCGGGGACCACGATCAGGGCGTTGGCGTGCGCCAGGGCCTTGATCAGGTGGGAGCCGGCGCCGCCCACCGGTGTGACCCGGCCGCTGTCGGGGTCGTAGGAGCCGCGCAGGAACTGCCGGCGGCCCTTGGGCGAGGAGGTGACGGCCTCGGCGCACACCGCGCGCAGGGTGTGCCGGTGGACGTCGGGCAGACCCATCAGGGTGCGGATCACGGGCCGTACGAACAGTTCGAAGGAGACGTACGAGCTGACGGGGTTGCCGGGCAGCGCCAGCAGCGGCGTACGGTCCGGGCCGATCAGACCGAAGCCCTGCGGCTTGCCCGGCTGCATGGCCAGCTTGCGGAAGTGCACCGTGCCCTCCTCCGCCGAAAGGCCGGCGAGGGTTTCCTTGACGACGTCGTACGCGCCGACGCTGACCCCGCCGCTGGTGACGACGAGGTCGGCACGTACGAGCTGGTCCTCCAGGGCCGCGCGCAGCGTCGGGGCGTCGTCGGCCACCGTGCCCGCCCGGTAGGCGAGGGCCCCGGCGTCACGGGCGGCGGCGGTGAGCTGGAAGCTGTTGGAGTCGTGGATCCGTCCGGCGTCCAACGGCTCGCCGGGCTGGACCAGTTCGCTGCCGGTGGACAGGACGACGACGCGGGGGCGCGGCCGGACCCGGACCGTGCCGCGGCCGATCGCGGCGAGCAGGCCGATCTGCGGCGGCCCCAGGACCGTGCCCGCCCGCAGCGCCAGTTCCCCGGCCGCCACGTCGCTGCCCCGGGCGCGCACATGGGCCCGCTCGGTCACCGGGCGGTGGACGCGGACCTCGCCGCCCGCGGCCCCGGGGTCGGCGCTGTGGAAGCGCATTCCGGCGGCCGGCCCCTGTCCCGTACCGCCGTCGGTCCACTCGACCGGTACGACGGCCTCGGCACCGGGCGGCAGGGGGGCGCCGGTCATGATGCGGGCGGCCTCGCCGGGCCCGACGGCGGGGAGGTCGCCGCTGCCGGCCGCGATGTCACCGACGACGGTCAGCGCGGCGGGGTACTCCTCGGTGGCGCCCGCCACGTCGCAGACGCGGACCGCGTAGCCGTCCATGGAGCTGTTGTCGAAGGGCGGCAGGGCGGCGGGGACCGTGACGTCCTCGACCAGGACGCAGCCCTGGGCGTCGAGCAGCCGCAGCTCGATCGGCTCCAGTGGGCGGACCTTGGAGAGGACGTCTTCGAGGTGCTCGGCCACCGACCAGATGCGGTCCTGGTGGGTGATCTGGTCGGTGGTGCCGCTCACAGCCCTACATCTCCTCGCTGACGTAACTGCGCAGCCAGGTCCGGAAGTCCGGGCCCAGGTCCTCACGTTCGCATGCCAGTCTGACAATGGCACGGAGGTAGTCGCCACGGTCTCCGGTGTCATAGCGGCGGCCCTTGAAGACCACGCCGTGCACCGGGCCGCCCACGGTGGGGTCGGCGGCCAGGGTCTGCAGGGCGTCGGTGAGCTGGATCTCGCCGCCGCGGCCGGGCTCGGTCTTGCGCAGCACCTCGAAGACGGCCGGGTCGAGCACGTACCGGCCGATGATGGCCAGATTGCTGGGGGCGTCGGCCGGATCCGGCTTCTCCACCAGGTCGGAGACCCGGACCACGTCCTCGTCGCCGGTGGGCGCGGCGGCGGCGCAGCCGTAGAGGTGGATCTGCTTGGGGTCGACCTCCATGAGGGCGATGACGGAGCCGCCGTGCTGCTCCTGCACCTCGATCATGCGCTGGAGCAGCGGGTCGCGGGGGTCGATCAGGTCGTCGCCGAGCAGGACGGCGAAGGGCTGGTCGCCGACGTGCGGGGCGGCGCACAGGACGGCGTGGCCCAGGCCCTTGGGGTCACCCTGGCGCACGTAGTGCATGGTCGCCAGGTCGCTGGATTCCTGTACGCGGGCGAGCCGGGACTCGTCACCCTTGCGGTGCAGGGCCTCCTCCAGCTCGTAATTGCGGTCGAAGTGGTCCTCAAGGGGGCGCTTGTTGCGGCCGGTGATCATCAGGACGTCGGAAAGCCCGGCGTCGGCGGCCTCCTCCACCACGTACTGGATGGCGGGCTTGTCGACGACCGGCAGCATCTCCTTGGGCGTGGCTTTCGTGGCGGGCAGAAAGCGGGTGCCGAGGCCGGCGGCCGGGATGACAGCCTTGCTGATCCGAGTACGCGATTGAGTCATGCGGAGAACGATAACCGGCCCTTCGCGGCGGACCGTGACGGTCCTGCGAACCGGTCCCGGAGCGGAAAAGAGCTGATCATGACGGATGACCACACCGGCCCCGCCCCTCACGCCGGCAGCGCCGACCGGCCCGGCGGCGCCGCGCGCAAGGGCGAGCTGCGGCGGGAGCTGCTGGCGGCCCGGGCAGCGCTGGCGCCGGCCGATGTGACCACGGCGGGCCCCCAGCTCGCCGGGCGGGCGCTGGAACTCACGGAGCTGACGGGTGCGCGTACGGTCGCGGCCTATGTGTCGGTGGGGCGCGAGCCGTCGACACGCGCGCTGCTGGAAGAGCTGCGCACGCGGGGCGTACGGGTGCTGCTCCCGGTCCTGCTCCCAGACAACGACCTGGACTGGGCCGCGTACGAGGGCCCCGAACGGCTCGTACGGGCCGGGCGCGGCCTGCTGGAGCCCGCCGGGGAACGGCTCGGCACGGAGGCGGTCACCGAGGCCGGTGCCGTACTGCTGCCGGGGCTGGCCGTGGACCGGCGGGGGCTGCGGCTGGGGCGTGGCGGGGGCTCCTACGACCGGGTGCTGGAGCGGCTGGAGCGGGCCGGTGTGCGTCCGGCGCTGGTGGTGCTGCTGTACGACGCGGAGGTGCTGGAGGAGGTGCCGGCCGAGGCGCACGACCGGCGGGTGCGGGCGGCGGTGACGCCGACGCTGGTCCACCGGTTCCCGGGGTGAGGCGGCGGGGGCCTCGTACGTGCACTCGTACAGGCACCCGCGCGGACGCTCGCACGGGCACCTCGTACGGCCCGGGGCACCGTACGCCGCATAAGGACCCGGGCTGAGCGTCCCGCGAACGCGACCGCCGGCCGGCTCCGGAAGATCCGGGGCCGGCCGGCGGTCGGGGTGGTGCGGGAGCGGGAAGGGGCGCGGAGGGGGCGTCGTGCGCCCCGCTCACCACGTCCGGCAGTGCGCCCCCGATGACAGCGTCACGGTGACGACGTCACGAAGACACCATCACGGCGACACCATCACAGCGGCACCGCCACGGCGAGAGGGTCACGGCGAGAGCGTCAGCGTCTCCTTCGCGGCGCTCTTGACGGCCTTCTCGCTGTAGGCCCACGGCAGCAGCTCGCCCTTGGCCCACTTGTCGGTCTGGTCGTAGTAGTGCGCGTTGTACGCGTGCCCGGAGGCGCCCGTCAGGTTGATCCAGCGGGACTTGTCCAAGTCTGCCAGGTTGACGACCATCCGCATCGACGGAACCCAGGTGACCTGGTAGCCGCCGGCCGCGTTCCAGCCGGTGGCGTTGACCGCCGCCTCGCCGCCGCCCAGGTTCCACGGGCCGCGGTTGAACAGGCCCTGGAGGAGGCCCGGCCCTTCGGTGCCCAGGGTCTGGTTCTTCAGGAGCATCTGGTGCAGGCGGCCCCAGCTCCAGTTGTCGATGTTCTTGCCGAGCTTGGAGGTCAGCTCATAACGCGCGTCCTTCATGGCGTGCGCCAGGAGCTGGTCACGGTTCTTGTCGCCGGGCTGGCCGGCCCGGTCCTCGGTCTTCCACCACTCGTTGTCCGGCTTGTCCAGGATGGACCGCACGACCTCGTACCAGCGGTCGCCGCCGTCGGGCTGGGCCGAGTCGCGGTCGCGCTGTCCGCATTCCCGTACGAGCTTGTTCCGGTCGTCGACCGGTCCGCTGTCGTTGGCCGGGTGGACGTTGAGGCACTGGCCCGCCACCCGCAGCTCCTTGGGCATCTTGTCGCCGAAGGCCAGCTTGAGGGTGTTGCGCCAGACCGCGTTGAAGTAGGCCGCGGCGGCGGAGTCCGGCTCCTGGGTGTAGTCCCAGCCCTCCAGGAGCTGCTGGGCGTCGCGGACGTACCGGTCCTTGATGTCGATCTTGAGCAGGTAGGGCGTCAGCAGCTTGGCGATCTCGCTGCTGTTGTCCATCTGCATGGTCTGCATGTCGTCCGTCGAGACCTTGCCGCCGCCCTTGATCTTGGACTGGATCAGGTCGTTGATCCGCTGGCTGCGGGTGCCGTAGCCGAAGTCCTTGGTGAGCAGGTACGGGTACTTGTCCTGGTCGACGACGGCCTGGTTGGCGGTGACGATGTAGCCGCGCGCCGGGTTGTACTCGTACGGCAGGGACTTCTGCGGGAGGTAGCCGGTCCACTGGTACTTCGGGTCCCAGCCGGGCGCGGGGTAACGGCCGTCGACGGAGCCGTCACCCTTGCCGCGGACCGGGATCCGCCCCGGTGCCTGGTAGCCGATGTTGCCCTTGGTGTCGGCGTAGATCAGGTTCTGCGAGGGGACGTCGAAGTGTCCGGCGGCCTTGCGGAACTCGGTGAAGTTCTTGGCGCGGTTGAGCTCGAAGACGGCGTCCATGGAGGTGCCGGGGTCCAGGGCGGTCCACCGCAGGGAGACCGCGTAGCCGTCGCCGCGGTCGGGCGCGGCGTTGCCAACCGGCGCCTTCCTGCCCACCTTGGACAGCTCGTCGCGGCGGTCGGAGACCAGCGGGCCGTTCTCGGTGGACCGTACGGTGATCTCCCGGCTCTCGCCGCCGGCGACCTTGATGGTCTCCTTGCGGGTCTTGAACGGGCGCTGCTTGTTGTTGTACAGGTACCCGTCCGCGGTGACCTTCTCCAGGTACAGGTCGGTGACGTCCGCGCCGAGGTTGGTCATGCCCCAGGAGATGTCCTGGTTGTGGCCGATGACGACGCCCGGCATCCCGGAGAAGGTGAAGCCGGAGACGTCGTAGCCGCACTTGGGGCCGACGCTGCGGCAGTGCAGGCCCATCTGGTACCACAGCGAGGGCATCTGGGGGGCCAGGTGCGGGTCGTTGGCCAGCAGCGGCTTGCCGGTGGTGGTGTGGGCGCCGGAGACGACCCAGGAGTTGGAGCCGATGCCGTTGCCGTTCGGGCCGAGCAGCGCCGGGACCTTTTCGAGCGTCTTGGACAGCGAGGAGAGCTGCGACTTGAGGCCGCCGGTGCCGGTGCCGCCGGTGCCGGTGCCGCCGGTGCCACGGCCGGAGACGCTGCCGGTGGCGCCGTTGGTGGCGCCGTTGGTGACGCCCGGGACGGTGCTCCCCGAGGCCCCGGAGGCCCCCGAGGTGCCCGACCGGGTGCCGGAGGAGGCGTTCTTGGGCTTGAACTCCTTGGTGACGGGGTCGACCGTGCCGCCCTCGACGATCGGCGCGTGCCGCTTCGCCGGGTACTTCGGGTAGAGCTGGTCGATCTGTGCCGGGGTGAAGCGGCCGGCCATCAAGGAGCGGTCGATCTCGTCCTGCATGTTGCCGCGCAGGTCCCAGGCCATCGCCTTGAGCCAGGCCACGGAGTCGACCGGCGTCCACTTCTCGGGCTTGTAGTCGTTCTGGAAGTCCAGCGCCGCGTACTCCAGGGACAGCGCCGCGCCCTGGTGGTCCTTCAGGTAGGCGTTGACGCCGTCGGCGTACGCCTGGAGGTACTTCTTCGTCTGCGGCGAGAGCTTGGTCTCGTACTCCTTGCGCGCCACGTCGTGCCAGCCGAGCGTACGCAGGAAGGCGTCGGTGTCGACCTGGCTCTTACCGAACATCTCGGAGAGCCGGCCGGCCGTCATGTGACGGCGTACGTCCATCTCCCAGAAGCGGTCCTGGGCCTGTACGAAGCCCTGGGCGCGGAAGAGGTCCTCGTCGGTGTCGGCGTAGATCTGCGGGATGCCGTCGGCGTCGCGGCTGACGTTGACCGGGTCGGTGAGCCCGGGGAGCTTCAGGGAGCCGGTGGTCTGCGGGTAGGAGGCACGGACGGTACTGACGCCCCAGTAGGTGCCGTAGCCGATGCCCGCCACCAGCAGAAGCACGACCGTGATCACTACGAGGCGGGCACGCCGCCCTCTCTTCTTCGGGGCGGGGCCGGTCTTGTTGGCGGGCATCTCTGTCCTTCGAGGGGCAGGGTGGGAGTGCTGGAGCAACCATAGGCGCACCGGTTGGCCGACCCCTACGCGGCGTCACTGACGGGCCGTCCGACCGTCAAGCAATGGTAAATTGTTAGCCTCAGTAACTAGATACAGTAAGGAATAATCACTCCCCGATCCCTCCCTGATCCATCTCTGACCTGCCCATCTTCGAACCACTCACTCAGGAACTCCAGGGGCTTCCAAGGCTCCAGAAGCCCCCGGCTCCCCAAAGCCCGCGAAAAGCCCCAGAAGTCTTTAGAAGCCCCCAGGACACGCCCCGCACACACCCGAGGAAAGGACCAGCTCCTGACTGTCGACCGCCTCAACACACTCCTGCTGATCTGCTCGCTCGTCCTGCTCGTCGCCGTGGCGGCCGTACGGCTCTCCTCCCGCACCGGCCTGCCCAGCCTGCTCATCTATCTGGGGATAGGCATCGCCATAGGGCAGGACGGCTTCGGCGGGGTCGTCTTCGACAACGCCGGACTCACCCAGATCCTCGGCTACGCCGCACTGGTCGTGATCCTCGCCGAGGGCGGCCTGGGCACGAAGTGGAAAGAGATCAGACCGGCGCTCCCCCAAGCGGCGATGCTGTCCACGCTCGGCGTCGCGGTGAGCGTCGGCGTCACCGCGGCCGGCGCCCACTACCTGGTCGGGCTGGAGTGGCGCCAGGCGCTGCTCATCGGCGCGGTGGTCTCCTCCACGGACGCGGCGGCGGTCTTCTCCGTACTGCGCAGCGTGCCCCTGCCGGCCCGGCTGACGGGCGTCCTGGAAGCCGAGTCCGGCTTCAACGACGCGCCTGTGGTGATCCTGGTCGTGGCGTTCTCCACCGCCGGACCGGTCGATCACTGGTACGTCCTGATCGGCGAGATCGCGCTGGAGCTGGCGATCGGCGCGGCCATAGGACTGGCGATCGGCTGGCTCGGCGCGTTCGGGATGCGGCACGTGGCGCTGCCCGCCTCCGGCCTCTACCCGATCGCGGTCATGGCCATCGCCGTCTCCGCGTACGCGGCGGGCGCCCTGGCCCACGGTTCCGGCTTCCTGGCGGTCTACCTGGCCGCGATGGTCCTGGGGAACTCCAAACTGCCGCACTCCGCGGCCACCCGCGGCTTCGCCGAGGGCGTGGGCTGGATCGGCCAGATCGGCATGTTCGTCCTGCTCGGCCTGCTGGTCACCCCGCACAAGCTGCTGGACGACACCTGGCCCGCACTGGTCATCGGCATGGTGCTGACACTCTTCGCCCGCCCGGCCTCCGTCTTTCTGGGGCTGCTCCCCTTCCGGGTGCCGTGGCGCGAGAAGGCGCTGCTCTCCTGGGCGGGGCTGCGCGGTGCCGTACCGATCGTGCTGGCCACCATCCCAATGGTGGCCCGGGTCCCCGACAGTGAGCGGGTCTTCAACATCGTCTTCGTGCTGGTGGTCGTCTACACGCTGATCCAGGGACCGACGCTGCCCTGGCTGGCCAAACGGCTGCGGCTGGGCGACAACGAGGAGGCGGCCGACCTGGGCATCGAGTCGGCGCCCCTGGAACGGCTGCGCGGCCATCTGCTGTCCACCTCGATCGGGCCGGCCTCCCGGATGCACGGCGTGGAGATCAGCGAGCTGCGGATGCCCGCGGGGGCGGCGGTCACTCTGGTCGTACGGGACGGAAAGAGCTTCGTACCGTCGCCGACGACCGTCCTGCGGCGCGGCGACGAGCTGCTGGTCGTGGCCACGGACCCGGTGCGGGACGCGGCGGAGCGGCGGCTCCAGGCGGTCTCCGAGGGCGGCAAGCTGGCCGGGTGGCTGGCGCCGGAGCGACTGTCCGCGCAGCGGCCGGCCCCGCAGCGGTTCGCCGGGCAGCGGCGGCGGGCATCAGGGCGCCTTTCGGAGCGGCGTACGGATCAGCGTCCCCGCCACTGAGGACGGTCGCCGCCCTCAGCGGTCTGCCGCCGCCCTCAGCGGTCTGCCGCTGCCCACTGAGGGCTGCCGCTCTCCACCGAGGTCCGCCGCCACCCCCGCCGATGGGCGATGCCACCCCGCCGGTGGCCGCCGCCACCCCGGCCGGTGGCCAGCGCCACCCACTGATTCCAAGGAGCCCGTGATGAGGCCCTGGTCACATCCAGGGCCTCAAACCCGTCGGCCTGTAGTATGAAGGCGCAAGTCAATGAACCACACGACCAACTCTGCCTGACGCAGAGCTGGCGCGACCGCTCGGCGGCCGCGGTCCCCTGCCACGCGCAGCGCCACCTCCCAGGTGCGGACCTCGCGGTATCACTCGGTCTTGCGCGAGAGGACAGCTCTCGGCGCGCATACCGTGAAGACTTCGCGGAGCGCGCTACCAGGCAGCAGAAAGGCCCGGCCGTGGCATCCGCGGTCAAGGATTCCCGTCCCGGTTACGGACAACTGCTGCGCACCCCCGGTGCATGGACGTTCCTGCTGCCCGGCTTCCTGGCCCGGCAGCCCTTCGCGATGCTCACGATCAGCATCGTGCTGCTCGTGGAGAACACCACCGGGTCGTACGGCACCGCGGGCGCGGTGTCGGCGGCGACCGGTGTCTCGATGGCCCTGTTCGCCCCTCAGGGCGGCAAGCTGGCGGACCGTTTCGGCCAGCGTGCCGTACTGGTCCCGGGCGTGCTGCTGCACGCCCTGGCCGTCTCCGCCCTGATCGCCCTGGCCCTCTCGCACGCGCCCCTGTGGGCGCTGCTGGCGGTCGCCGTGCCCACCGGCGCGTCCACGCCGCAGGTCGGGCCGATGGTGCGGGCCCGGTGGGCGGCACGGCTGGGCGGTACGCCGCTGATGCCGACGGCCGCCGCGTTCGAGTCGGTGACCGACGAGTTCACCTTCGTCATCGGCCCGGTGCTGGCGACGGCGCTGTGCACGAGCATCCACCCGGCCGCCGGCCTGATCGCCGAGGGCGCGCTGACGCTGGCGGGCGGCCTGCTCTTCGCCTCCCAGCACCGCAGCCAGCCGGCCGTGGAGCGGACGAGGTCCACCGGTCAGCCGCACGCCTCGGCGCTGTCGGTCCCGGGCGTACGCGCTCTGGTCGTGGGCTTCCTGGGCATCGGCTCGGTCTTCGGCGGCATGCAGGTCTCCCTGACGGCCTTCACCCAGGACATCGGGCAGCCCGGCATCAACGGCGTCCTGTACGGGATCTTCGCGGCGGGCAACATGCTGGCGGGCATCGCCTGCGGCGCGATCGCCTGGAAGATCGGGCCGCGGCGGCGGCTGCTGACCGCGTACGGGCTGCTGGCCCTGGCCACCACCCCTCTGTGGGCCGTGACCGTGGTGCCGCTGCTGGGCGCGGTCGGCCTGCTGGTGGGTCTGTGCATCGCCCCGGCCCTGATCACCGGTTACACGCTGGTGGAGTCCCTGGTGCCGGCCTCGGCCCGTACGGAGGCGTTCACGTGGCTGACCGGCGCGGTCGCGCTGGGCCAGGCCACGGCGGTGGCGGTGGCCGGCCGGCTGGCGGACCACTTCGGCCCGAGCTCCGGATTCCTGGTGCCGCTGGGCGGTACGGCGCTGGCGCTGGTGGTGCTGCTGGCACTGCGGGGACGCCTGGTGCCGCACTCCGAGAGCCTGGTGGTGGGCTCCGGCACCCAGGACGGCACGGCGGCGCACGGCCCGGACGGCGAGCGTGGAGTCGGTCACCGTGAGCCGCTCCCGGTGGACTGACGCGGCGGAATACTGCACTATGGAGCGTCGTTAGCACTCATCGAGTGAGAGTGCCAGGAGGAAGACAGTGCCGACCTACCAGTACCAGTGCACCGAGTGTGGCGAAGGCCTTGAGGCGGTGCAGAAGTTCACCGACGACGCACTCACCGAGTGCCCGAGCTGCCACGGACGCCTGAAGAAGGTGTTCTCCGCGGTCGGCATCGTCTTCAAGGGCTCCGGGTTCTACCGGAACGACAGCCGTGGCTCGTCGTCCAGCAGCAGCCCCGCGTCCTCGTCGTCTTCGGCGTCTTCTTCGTCGGCCTCGTCCTCGAACGGGTCGGGCGCCTCGTCGTCCTCCGGTTCCGGTGGCGGCTCGGACGCGAAGTCTTCCTCCGCCTCCCCGGCGAGCAGCGGCGCGAAGAGCCCCGCGGGCGCCGGCTCGGCCGCCTGACCGCCGATTCGCCCAGCCTGTACGGGCTCCGGCTCGTACGGGTCCTGCCCTGCTACGGGTTCTCGTCCTGCCACGCGTTCCCGTCCTGCTAAGGGTTCTCGCCTTACAGGCTCCAGCCTTACGGACCCCGCCGTCGCCGACGGCGGGGTCTTCGGCGTACGCGGGGCCCGTTACTGTGATCCGCATGGCTGACGCGGAGATTGGCGTTATAGGCGGGTCCGGGTTCTACTCCTTCCTGGACGACGTGACCGAGATCATGGTGGACACTCCCTATGGAAGCCCCAGCGACTCACTCTTCCTCGGTGAGGTGGCGGGACGCCGGGTGGCCTTCCTGCCCCGGCACGGGCGCGGACACCACCTGCCGCCGCACCGGATCAACTACCGGGCCAACCTGTGGGCCCTGCGCTCCGTGGGCGTGCGGCAGGTGCTCGGGCCGTGCGCGGTGGGCGGGCTGCGCGAGGAGTACGGGCCCGGGACGCTCCTCGTACCGGACCAGTTGGTGGACCGTACGAAGGCGCGGGCGCAGACGTACTTCGACGGGCAGCCGCTGCCCGGCGGCGAGATCCCCAACGTGGTGCACCTGACCTTCGCCGACCCGTACTGCCCGCAGGGGCGGCAGGTGGCGGTGGCGGCGGCGCGCGGGCGCGGGTGGGAGCCGGTGGACGGCGGAACGCTCGTCGTCATCGAGGGACCGCGCTTCTCCACCCGCGCGGAATCGCGGTGGCATGCGGCGCAGGGGTGGTCGGTGGTCGGCATGACCGGCCATCCCGAGGCCGTGCTCGCCCGTGAGCTGGGGCTCTGCTACACCTCGATCGCACTGGTCACCGACCTGGACGCGGGCACGGAAACGGGCGAGGGCGTCTCGCACGACGAGGTGCTGAAGGTGTTCGGGCAGAACGTCGGACGGCTGCGTGAGGTGCTTTTCGACGCGGTGGGCGCGCTGCCGCGGACGACGGCGCGGGACTGCCTGTGCGTGCGCGCGCACGACGGGTGGGAGCTGGGGATCACGCTGCCCTGACACAGGCCGGCGCACTGCGGGCGGTCTGCGGGAAGTCCGCGGGCGGCCTGCGGGCGGCCTGCGGGTGGCCTGCGGGCGGCCTGTGGAATGGTCAGCAGGCGGCTTCGTCGCCCCACCTCGGCGCTGGGCTTGCGGTGCGATGGGCTCGGGAGGGTGACGAAGTTGTCCACAACCGGCTGGTAACGCACAGGCCGGAGCGGGATTTCGCGAAGTCGGGCACGGTGGGGACCGTTCGAGGCACGTTCCCCACGCAGGCGGTGATTCCCTTGATCCGTACGTCCACCCCCACGCCCGCCCCCACCTCCGCGCTCCCCGGCTTCCCCGCCCTTCCCGGGCCGTCCGCCCTCCCGGGCGCGCCCGTCCTCCCCGACCCCACCGTCCTGCCTCCTCCCTCCTTGGGATCCTCGGGATCCCCGGGTTCTTCGGGATCCTTGGGATCCTCAGGTTCTTCGGGATCCCGGCTTCTTCGGATTCCTTGTCCTCCCTGGCCGACCTGTCTTCCCTGGCCTATGAACAACCGCCACCCGCACCTCCGCCGTACGACGTGCCGGGGTTCGCGCCGCTGCGGACGGGCGGCGGGCGGCACCGGCTGCGCCGGGCCGTACGGCGGCGACGGCGGGCGGTGGTCACCGGGCTGGCGGTGACGGCAGCCGCACTGGCCGCCGCGACACCGCGCGGGGAGCTGCGCACGGAAGCCGCGGCGGGCTGCCCGGCGGCGGCCGAGCCGGAGCGGGGGCAGCCATGACCCACGATTGGACAGCCGCGCCGGCCACACCCCAGGCTGACGTAGGCGGCGGTGCCATCCAGCGATGCACCGCCCGCTGTGTGCGCGATACGTGGGAAGGCGGGGTTTCAGGTGAGCGGGAAGAAGGGCGTACTCACGGGCTTCAGGGAATTCCTGATGCGCGGCAACGTGATCGAGCTCGCGGTCGCCGTGGTCGTCGGTGCGGCGTTCACCAACATCGTCAACGCCGTGGTCAAAGGCGTGATCAGCCCGGTGGTCGGCGCGCTCGGCTCGCAGAACCTCGACCACTACAAGGCGTGCCTGACGACCTGCCCGAAGGACCCCAAAACCGGCGAGTTCACCGACGGCATCTACATCCTGTGGGGCTCGGTGCTCAGCGCCGCGCTGACCTTCCTGATCACCGCGGCGGTCGTGTACTTCCTGATGATCCTGCCGATGAACAAATGGAAGGCGCTTCAGGAGGCGAGGAAGCCGGTGGTGCCCGCGGCCCCGGCGGACCCGACCGAGGTCGAGCTGCTGATCGAGATCCGCGACGCGCTCCTGGCGGGCCGCGATGGTTCCGCCGCCGTTCGGGGCCCGGCTTCCGCCGCTTCCGGTGCCCTTTCCGATGGAACCGGCGCAGGCGCCGCGGCGACCCGGAAGACACCGCACCAACAGAACTGACTGCACCGACAACACCGACACCACCGGCAGAAGCCACAGCGGCAGCGGTGGCCTCGGCGGCAGCGATGGTACGAGGCCGTTGCGATGTCCCAGGAGCGGTGGCCCGGGCGCGGGCCACCCCGGCACCCGACGCCGAAACCGTAGCCCCGGCAGCCGGGCAGGCGGTCGGTGACCGGGGTCAGATGTGGTGCGGCGGCTTCTCGTCCAGGAAGCGGGCCAGGTCGGCGGCGCTGTCGCCACTGCCCGTGGCCGGCCGCTCGCCCCAGCCGTGGTCGGTGTCATCGCGGGACGGCCGGCTCAGCGGGTCGTCGAAGACCAGGGCGGCGGCCGGGTCGGGGCGGGTGCCGGGGGCAGGTTCAGGGGCGTTGCTCACCCCTCCAGGGTACGGCCGTCCGGACCGGCCGACGGCGGGCCGCATCCCCGTACCGCCGCTCGCTCCCGTAGCGCTCCCTGGTCCCGTACCGATGACCGATCCCGTACCGGTGTCCGGTCACGTGCAGACGCCCGCCACCGAACCGACGTCGGTCCCTGTGCCGCTGTCTGTCCCTGTGCCGGGCGGGTCAGCGGGTGGCCAGTGCCTCGTGCCACCAGTGGTCACGGCCCGGGGTCCAGGCCACCGGGCGGGCGGAGCGGTTGACGACCAGGACGGACCGTACGTCAGGGCAGTCCCGGCGCAGCGCCCGGTCCAGCACGGGCTTGACGGGCCGTACCGCGCCGTCCCAGAACCCGGCGTTCGCGGTGATCACTACCCGGGCCCCGCACTGCTTCGTGAGGTCCGCGAGTTCGGCGGCGGTCGCCGAGACGGGCAGCGAGGTGCGTACGGCGCCCAGGCGGCCACAGGCCATCGTGGCGATCACGGACTCGGGCACCAGCGGCAGATGGACCGCCACCCGGTCCCCGTCGCGGACGCCCAGGCGCCTGAGTGCGGTGGTGGCGCGGGCGGCCTGGTCCAGGAGCATGCCGTGGGTGAGCCGCTCCACACGTCCGGGTTCGCCGGTCCAAGTGAGCGCGAGCGGCAGACCTTCCGCTTCCCGCTGGGTACCGGCTTGCTGAGGGGTAACACGACGCAACATACCGACGAGCCTGTAGATCAAGGATCAACGACCGCTGAACGACCGCTGTACGGGCCGCCGGGCCCCCTGTCCGCCGCGGCCGTACCCGTATCGCCGCACCGCTGCGGGCGCCTTTGGCGGGCCCGGTGGGACCGGAGCCCGCGCCGCGCGACGTCCCCGCGCCGCGCCATGTCCCAGCGGCGCTGGATGTGCCGCCGCCGCGCCGGCTCGCTGCGTCAGGGCGCGGCAGGCGGGGGGTCAGGCCGCGGAGCCCTGATCGGTGGTGATGATGGCCTCATATCCGCCGACGATGTCGCAGACGTCCTGGAACCCACGGGCTTCCAGGAGGGAGGCGGCGATCACGGAGCGGTTGCCGCTGCGGCAGTAGAGGACGACCGGGTCGCCGGGAACGAGGTGGTGATCGGCCTGGGCCGCGAGGGTGGCCAGAGGGAGGTTGACGGCGTTCGGTAAGGCGCCCGCGGCGTATTCGGCGGGGTTGCGCACATCGATCAACTGGACGACCGGTCGTGCCTTCGAACGGCCGCGGCGCGCCTCGTCGGTCACGGTGGTCAGTTCGTCCGGGCGGATACGGCGCGTAGTGGCCGCCAGACCGGGGTGAGCGGCGAGGGTCGCGGCCGGGTCGGGCAGGTGGCCCAGTACATGGTCGTAGCCGATGCGGCCCAGGCGGACACGTGCCTCGCGTTCCGTGCCCGGATCGCTGACCAGGACGATCGGGGTGCCGGGAGCCACCACGCTGCCCGCGTACTCGGCGAAGCGGGTGCTCAGTCCGGCGTGCAGGGACCCGGCGAAGTGGGCCTCGGTGTAGGCGGCGAGGGGGCGGGTGTCCAGGAAGACGGCGCCCTGGTCCGTACGGGCGGCCAGTGCCGCGTCGAGAGTGAGGGCAGGGGGAGGTGAGGCGTCCAGGAGGGGGTGACCGTCACGGTTGAGTGCCGCGTCGTGTGCGAAGTAGCCGGGGGTGGCGGGCTGTCCGGCGGTGACCAGGCGGATGAAGTCGGCCTCGGGCATGGGCTGGAGCGCGTAGTTCAGCCGGCGTTGGTCGCCGATGGTCGAGGTGATCTCGGTCGAGAGGTTGCGTCCGCAGGCCGAGCCCGCGCCGTGGGCGGGGAAGACCCGGGTGGCGTCGGGCAGGGTGAGGAGCTTGCCGTGCAGCGACCGGTACAGGTGCCCGGCCATCTCCTCGGCGCTCAGTCCGGCCGCGGTGAGCAGATCGGGCCGCCCGACGTCGCCGACGAAGAGCGTGTCGCCGGTCAGCACTCCGTACGGAACGGCGTCGTCGGGGTGCTCGTGGACGACGACGCAGATGGATTCGGGGGTGTGGCCGGGGGTGGCCAGCACGGTCAGCGTCAGCTCGCCCAGTGTGATCCGTTCGCCGTCCCGCAGACGGCGGATCGGGTAGCCGGTCTCGGCGGCCTCGCCGAAGCAGATGTCGGCCCCGGTCGCCCGCGCCAGCTCCAGGTGGCCGGAGAGGAAGTCGGCGTGGAAGTGGGTCTCGATGATCAGCTCGATCCGCAGCCCCGCCGCCTGCGCGTCGTGCAGATAGTCGTCGATGTCGCGGCGCGGGTCCACGAGGACGGCGCGTCCGGTGCTCCGGTCACCGATCAGGTACGACGCCTGGGAGAGGCAGTCGAGGTAGTACTGCGCGAAGTGCACGGTCGACCTCCGGGGCTCGCCGGTCCCGCGAGAACTCACATGGGCCGGCAGGGTTGTTGTGCGGATGCACGGATGTACGTACATTAAGCAATCTCGCCAGACGGCGACAACCCGGCCCCTGGCCACCCGTCCCCGGCCGCCCGCCCCGGGGCTCTGCCCCGAGCCCCTGGTCACGGCCCCGGAACCAGCCCGCATCCGGCCTCGGATCCGATCCCGGAACCGATCCCGAATCCGACCCCCGAACCGACGCTGATACCAGCCCTGAAAACGACCCGGATACCGCTCCTTTGCTCCTTGATACCGGTCCTGAGACCGGCTCCGATACCGGCCCGAACCCCGCGGAGGCATCCTCGATGACGGCAGCAGACCTCGGGCCACGCCCGCTCGACCGGCACTCGCCGCTGCCCCTGTGGGCGCAGCTCCGCGACGATCTGCGGCGCCGGATGGAAGCCGGCGCGTTCACCGAGGAGTTCCCCGCGGAACACCGGCTGACCGGCGAGTACGAGGTCAGCCGGCACACCGTGCGCGAGGCGCTGCGCAGGCTGCGCGCCGACGGGCTGGTCATCGCCGCACGCGGGCGCGCCAGCCGGCTGGACATCCGCCGCATACAGCAGCCGCTCGGCTCGCTCTACAGCCTCTTCCGGGAGCTGGAGAACCAGGGTGTGGAGCAGCGCAGTGAGGTGATGCGGCTGGAGCGGACGACCGACGCGACGGCGGCCGGGCACCTGGGACTCGTACCGGACGCGCCGCTGATCGTCCTGGAGCGGCTGCGGCTGGCGGACGGTGAACCGCTCGCCCATGACACCGCCTATCTCCCCGCCGACATCGCCGAACCCCTGCTCGACGCCGACTTCCGGCACACCGCGCTGTACGAGGAGTTGCTCCAGCGGTGCGGGGTGAAGGTCACCGGGGGACGGGAGCGCATCCACCCTTTCCTTCCGGACATCCGGCAGGCGTGGCTGCTGGGCCTCGCCGACCGCGAAGCAGCCTTCTCCATCGAACGTCTGGGGCGGGCCGGGGAGCGCCCGGTGGAGTGGCGCGAGACGGTCGTACGCGGCGACCGGTTCAGCTTCGTCGCCGAGTGGTCCGACGCCAGCCGGGCCGTCGAACTCGCACCGCGGGCATCGTGCCCGTCGTGACGGCGGGCAGCGTGACGGGGGGCAGCGTGAAGGCGGGCCCGGCGCCCGTCATAACCACGGGCGCCTCGCCCGTCATGATCGCAGGCGTCGTGGCCGTCATGGTCGCGGGCGGCCGTCCGCGTCTGTGTCCCCGGCCGTCTTCCCGTTTCCGCCGTTCCCGTCCCTTACGTCTCTGTCGGCAGCCGTGTCCGGGGGCGTCGTGTCCGTCATAGCCGTTCTGTCGCTCCCGTGCGGGCTCGCCATAGGGCTGTTGCTGGGCGCGCTGGGCGGGGGCGGCTCGATCCTGGCCGTACCCGCGCTGGTCTACCTGCTGCACCAGTCCCCGCACGCGGCGACCGCCGGAGCGCTCGTCGTCGTCGCCATCGGCGCGGCCACCGGCCTAGCCTGCCATGCCCGGGCCGGCCGGGTCCGCTGGGCGGCGGGGCTGGCCTTCGGAGCGCTGGGCACCGCCGGCACCTGGATCGGCTCCCGCTGGAGCGCGTCCCTGGACCCGGCCGTTCTGATGACGGCCTTCGCGGGCCTGATGCTCGTGGTGGCCGCGACGATGCTCGTACGGACCTGGCGTGACCGCCGAGGAAACGGGCAGCGGAACGGAATGGGCGCCGAGGGGAAGGACCACGGCCTGACGGCCCGACAGGAGGCCGTCAGCGGCGAGGGATCGACAGACTCCACGCCGCCGTCGGAACCGCCGTCGGCACCGGCACTGCCGCCTGAACCGGCCCCCGCACCCGCACCCACACCCGTAACAAGGCCGGACGCGGCGATTCCCCCCGCCCGCCGCTCGTCCCCGTCCCCGTCGTCCCCGTCCCCGTCCTCCTCGCGTCCTTCGCCTCCTCCCTCCGCCCATGGCCATGACGCCCCCGTCCCCGCCCACCCCGCTGCGCACGCCACCGCACACGCCGCCGCCACCGCCCACCCCGCAGCCGGGGCGCACAGCGAGGCCGACGCACACGGCGATATCGGCCGCCGCGCCACCGCCGGTGCCCGGGTGGCCGGCACCGCCACCGTGGTCGGCCTGCTCACCGGATTCTTCGGAGTCGGCGGTGGCTTCGTCGTCGTACCGGCCCTGACCCTGGTCCTTGGGCTGGAGATGCCCGTCGCCATAGGCACCTCCCTTCTGGTCATCCTCGTCAACTCCGCGACGGCGTTCGCCACCCGGGCCGGCGCCGGCGGCCTGGACTGGCCGCTGCTGGCCGTCTTCTCGTCCTGCGCCGCGCTCGGCAGCTACCTCGGCAACCGGCTCACCGCCCGGCTGCGCCCCCGCTCCCTGTCCACCGCTTTCGCCTCCCTCGTCACCGCCCTCGCCGTCGCCATGGCGGCGAGCAGCATCCCGCACCTTCTGTAGGAGGACCCCCGCATGGCCCCGGCCTCGTCCCCGTCCCCGTCCAACTCCCCGTCCCGCTCCCACTCCCCGGCCCAGTCCCACCACCAGGTCGTCATCATCGGCGGTGGCACCGCGGGCATCACCGTCGCCGCCCGGCTGCGCCGCGCCGGCGCCCGTGACGTCGCCGTACTCGAACCCTCCGAGACCCACTGGTACCAGCCGCTGTGGACCCTGGTCGGCGGCGGCCAGGCACCGCTGCGCGCCTCGCTCCGTACGCAGGCGGAGGTCATGCCGCCCGGAGTGCGCTGGCTGCGCGAGTCCGCCGTCTCCGTGGACCCCGCCTCCCGTACGGTCGCCACCGCGTCCGGCCGTACGGTCTCCTACAGCCGCCTGGTCGTGGCGCCCGGCCTGCAACTGGACTGGGACGGGGTGCCGGGCCTGGCCCAGGCCGTCGGCCACGGCGGCGTCAGCAGCAACTACCGCCCCGATCTGGCGCCGCTGACCTGGGACTTGATACGGGGGATGAAGCGCGGCACGGCGCTGTTCACCATGCCCGCGGGCCCGGTCAAGTGCGGCGGCGCCCCGCAGAAGATCGCCTACCTGGCCGCCGACCACTGGCGCAAGCGCGGGGTGCTGGGCAGCATCCGTACGATCCTGGTGCTCCCCGAGCCCACCATGTTCAAGGTGCCCGTCTTCGCCCGGGTGCTGGAGGAGACGGCCCGCCGGTACGGCATCGAGGTGCGCCTCCAGTCCGAGATGACGCAGGTGGACGGGACCGCGCGGCAGGCAGTGATCACCGATCACGCCACCGGCGTCAAGGAGACCGTCGACTACGACCTGCTGCACGCCGTACCGCCGCAGCGCGCCCCCCAGTGGATCGCCGACGGCCCGCTCGCCGACCCCGCCTCGCCCTTCGGGTACGTCAAGGCCGACCCGGCCATACTCCGGCACCCCGACTTCCCCGAGATCTTCTCCCTCGGCGACGTGGCCAACCTGCCCACGTCCAAGACGGGCGCCGCCGTCCGCAAGCAGGCACCCGTGGTCGTACGCAATCTCCGGGACAGCCTGCGCGACCGGCCCGCCTCGGCCCGCTACGACGGCTACACCTCCTGCCCGCTGGTCACCGCCCGGCACAAGATGCTGCTCGCCGAGTTCGACTACGACCTGCGGCCCACGCCGTCCTTCCCCTTCATCGACACGACGAAGGAACGTACGGACATGTGGTTCCTCAAGCGGTACGGGCTGCCGCAGCTCTACTTCAAGGGGATGCTCAAGGGAATCGCCTGAGCCGGGACCGGCCGCAGCCGGGGACGGGGCGACACCGGTCCGGGCCGGAACCAAGGCCGACCCGGGACCGGCCCCGGACCGGCCCGGAACCGGCCTGGCCCCCGTCCTCCCGCCGCCGCCCGCTACGCAGCCGCCTCCACATCCGCGACCACACAGCTCACGTTGTCCGGTGCGCCGGACGCGTGAGCCAGGGCGATCAGGTCACGTACGGCCTGCTCGGGGCCGTCCGCACCGATCAGGGCGCGCCGGATGCCGTCGGCCGGCGCCACGGCGGACAGGCCGTCGGAGCACAGCAGATAGCGGTCGCCGGCGGCGGCCCGGTGCAGCCGCAGGTCGGCGCTTGGATCGTCGGATCCCAACGCGCGCAGCAACAGGGCACGTTGGGGTGGGTCAGGGCCTCGTCGGGGGTGAGCCGGCCCTCGTCGACCAGCGACTGGACGTGGGTGTGGTCGTGGGTGATCCGGAAGAGCCGGCCGCCGCGGAGCAGGTAGGCGCGCGAGTCACCGACGTGGACGAGGGCGAGTTGTGAGCCGGTCCAGAACATGGCGGTGAGGGTGGTCCCCGAAGCGGCGACCCCAGGCCCGGCCCCGACCTCGGACTCACCCCTGGCCCCGGCCCCGGTGCCGACTCCCGCCCCGGCCCCGGCCCCGGGCACCGCCAACTCCCGTACGGAGCGGTGCGCCTGCTCGACCGCGTCCTGAAGCGCGTTCAGCAGGTCAGCGGCTTGAAGATCAGCGGCTTGGAGACTGGCAGCTTGGAAATCGGCGGCCTGGCGGTCCGCGGCTCGGAGATCCGCGTTCCGCGGCCCGCCCGGATCACCGGTTCCCGCCGCGTCCTCCAAGGCCCGCAGCGCCTCAACAGCCGCGGCGCCCGCCGAGTCACCGGCAGCGCCGTACCCGTCGGCCACGGCGAGCAGCCGCTCCCCCGCGTACGCCGTGTCCTGGTTGCTCTCCCGCAGCAGACCGATGTCCGACCGGGCGGCGTACCGGATGCGCAGCGGGATCCGCGCCACAGTCCGCCGCGGATCCTGCGGCCCGGCGCCCTGCGACCCATCTGCCTGCTGGCCGGACGACGGCACCGGGAACGGTACGGGTGGTGTGGGCATCGTGATGGTGTCCTTCCTGTTCAACTGGTCGACGAGGAAGGCGGCCAGGTCACGGCGGGCCGCGGTGTCGGCTTCGACCTGCGCCCAGTAGGCGGCGATCTCCTCGGCGGCACCCCTGGGCCCGTACGCGCACACCTCACGGATACGCGCCAACGGCATCCCGAGCCGGCGCAGCCAGGCCACCAGCCGGGCCCGCTCCAGTTGGGCGGGGGTGTAGAGCCGGTAGCCGGTCACCGGGTCGACACGGGCGGGCGGCAGCAGCCGCAGCTCGTCGTAAAGGCGCAGGGCCTTCGGCGTCAGCCGCGAGGCGCGGGAGAAGGCGCCGATCGTCAGCAGCCCGCCCGACTCCCCGTACGGAGCCGCTCCCGCGCCCCGCTCCGGGTCTCGCCCCGCCCTGCGCCCCGCCCCTGGCTCCGTCTCCCGATCCACCCGGCCATCCTCCTCGCGCCGGACTCCTCCGCCCGGCGCCACCGATGCTGGCCCCTGCCCCAAGGGAAAGGTCAACGCCCTGGTTTCCGCGCGATGGTGCGCTTCGGCCGACACCAACCCCAAGGCCACAGGCGCGCATAAGATTCCGCACCGTGAACAGACACATATCCTTCGCCCGGCTGCACAACTTCCGCGATCTGGGCGGTTATCCGACCGAGGACGGCCGTACGGTGCGCTGGGGCCGCCTGTTCCGCTCCGACTCGCTGAGCAAGCTGCGGAGCACGGACGGCGAGGACTGGTCCCGCTTCTTGGAGCTGGGCGTCACGGCGGTCATCGACCTCCGCTACCCATGGGAGATCGACGCCAAGGGCCGGATCCCCGAGCACGATTCGTTCACGTACCACAATTTCAGCATCGAGCACCGCCCGTACGACCAGTCGGCCCTCGGCCCGGACGTCGAGGTGGGCCCGTACCTCGCCGAGCGGTACATGGAAGTCGCCCACGACGGCGTCAAGGAACTGCGTCAGGCGCTGGAGACGATCGCCGCCCATGACGGGCCGGTGGCCTTCCACTGCGCGTCCGGCAAGGACCGCACCGGCCTGCTGGCCGCGCTCGTCCTGGCGCTTCTAGGAGTCCCCGAACAGCACATCATCGATGACTTCGCCCTCACCGAGCGCGCCACCGAGGGCCTCCTCGCGGACTGGCGGGCCGACCACCCCGGCCAGGAACCGTCCTGGCCCGGATACGGGCGCGCGCCCGCCGACATCATGCGGCTGTTCCTCGCGGCCCTGGCCGACGCCCACGGATCCGTACACCACTACGCGGCGAACCTGCTGCACGCCGACGACACCCTCGTCACGACCCTGCGCCACACCCTCCTGACCCCCACCCGCCCCTGAGCTGCCTGCGTACTCCTCATTCCCTCATTCCCTCACTCACCGACATTCCCCCACTCCCCGACTTGAACCCGACGTGGCGTGAGGTTGCATCGTAAAGACATGACCTCCCCCCTCACCTGGAAGGTCGGCCGACTCGCCGAGGCGAGCGGCCTGACCGTCAGGACACTGCACCACTGGGACACCATCGGCCTGCTCAGCCCGTCCCGCCGCACCCCCGGCGGCCACCGTGAGTACACCGAGGACGACGCGGCCCGCCTCTACCAGATCCTCGCCCTGCGCGGCCTGGGGCTGGGTCTGGAAACCATCGGCGCATGCCTGGACTCCGGCATCGATCCCGCACGCCTGGTACGGGACCACCTCGCCGCCGTCGAGGAGTCACTGACCGCCTTGGAGACCCTGCGTGGACGGCTCCGGCGGCTCGACGAGTCCCTGTCCCAGGGCCGGGCCCCCGCGACCGAGGACCTGCTGACGGCGCTGAAGGCGATCGGCGGCACCGGCCCGGAGAGCGAGCGGGCCCTGCGCCGGCACCTGGACGCGGACCAGATCCAGGTGCTGGCGACCCGGTCCGCCGCGCTGGGATCAGCGGCCCACTACCTGCTCGAAGTCGAATGGCCCGAGCTGTACCGCCGGGCGGACCGGCTCCGTACGGAGAAGGTGCCTCCCACCGACGCGCGGGTGCGCCGGCTGGTGTCCCGCATGGACGAGCTGGCCGCGCTGTTCACCGGCGGTGACACGGAGATCTCCAACGGTGTACGAGCGGCCTGGCGCGACCACCCGGCCGCGATGGCGGGCTCGCCTACGCCGCCGACCGACCACACAACCGACGATCGGACCGAGTGGCAATCGCTCGCCGACTACCTGCACCGCGCACGCACCCCCGACAAGACCGAGAAGACCGAGAAGACCCCGTCATGACCAGCACACCCGACCACCCCGACACTCCCGCCTCCCCTCACACCACCCCGCGCCGCACCCGAACCCGTATCGCCGCCCTTTCCACCCTCCCCACCCTCCTGACCGTCCCCCTGTGCGCACTCCTCGCCACGGCAGGCACGCTCCCATGGAGCGTGCCTCTCTCCGTCCTCCTGGCCCTGTGCGTCCAGGCGTTGATCACCTACACCCGCCTGTCCCGCAAAGCGAACGCGACAACATGACAAGCGGTGATCAGGTGATGGATGGGCAGCCCCTCCATCTCCTCCGAGACTCATGCAGCACGGCCCGATCGGGTCGCCCCGGCCCTCAGCCCTCAGCCTCGGCCAGCCGGTTGAGGGCCGCCGCCGTCAGGGCCTGGACGCCCATTGTCAGCGTCGGCTGCTTGACGGGGGCGAAGCGCGGCGAGTGGTTGGAGGGGATGTCCTGGGTGAGTCGTCCGGCCTGTACGGCGGTGTGGAAGTCGGTGGGGTCCCAGCCGCCGAGCCACCAGTAGTACAGCGGCGCGTCGGCCGCCGCGGCCAGCAGTCCGGCGTCCTCGCTGCCGGCCGCCGGGTCGTAGGCGAACACCCGGTGTTCGCCGAAGAGGTCGGTGAAGGACTCGTTGACCTCGCGCAGCGTGGACAGGTCGTTGAGGGTGACGGGGAAGGTGTTCAGCACCTCGGTCTCCGGGGCGCGGGGTGCGTTGGACGCGGTGGCCTCGGCCTTGGCGATGCGGTCGATGGCGGCGAGCACCTGAGTACGGATGGCCTCGTCGAACGTACGGACGCTGAGCTGGACCGTGGCGTGGTCGGGCACGACGTTGGCGGCGTCACCGGCGTGGAAGGAGCCGACGGTGATCACCACCTGGTCCTTGGGGGCGACCTCGCGCGCGACGACGGACTGGACGCGCTGGACGAAGGCGGACGCCATCAGGATCGGGTCGATCACCGTCTCGGGCCGCGAACCGTGCCCGCCGGAACCGTGGAAGACGATTTTCAGGCTGTCGGACGCCGCCATGCAGGCGCCGGGGCAGTACGCGATCAGTCCGGCGCCCAGCGGGGCGACGTGCTGGGCCAGGACGACGTCCGGAACGGGGATGTCGCCGCGCGAGAAGAGACCGTCCTCGACCATGCGGCGGGCGCCGTCACCGACCTCCTCGGCGGGCTGGAAGAGCACCACCAGCGTTCCGGACCAGTGCGCGCGCCCGGCCGCGAGCAGGTCCGCGGCGCCCACGAGGCAGGTGACGTGCACGTCGTGGCCGCAGGCGTGCATGGTGCCGGGGACGGCCGAGGCGTACGGCAGGCCGGTGCGCTCGGTCACCGGCAGGGCGTCCATGTCGGCGCGCAGCAGAACCACCGGCCCGGCACCGTTGCGCAGCACACCGACCACGCCGGTGCCCCCGATCCCGGTGTGGACTTCGTAGCCGTACGAGGTGAGACGGCGGGCCGCCTCTGCGGCCGTACGGGTCTCTTGGAAGCCCAGTTCGGGGTGGCGGTGCAGGTCTTCGTAGAGGGCTTCGAGGTCCGCCGTGCGGGCGTCGAGCGGGGCCAGTACGGTGTCACGCGCGCTATCGCTCATACGCCGCATTCCACCATGTACCTCTGGTGCGCGCAGGGCTCGGCCCGCACCCTTCTTGCCGGCACGTACGCCCTTTCCCTGCCGGCACGTACGCGCTTGCCCTATCGGCGAGTACCCGCTCGGGTTACGGTCGGCTCGATCTCGCCCGCGAAGACGATGATCTGGTCGATGAGGCTCCGCCGCAGGTGGACGACGTCCGTTCCCGCCAGGCGGGGGCCGCCACCGGGCGTGGTGAAGACCCACTGGTACCGGGCCCACTCGCCGGGCATGTCCACCGCCGAGCAGCGCACCATCGTGCCGGTCCCCGCCGGGTGGCGCCGGATCTCCAGCACGAACCGCTCGACGGCCTCGATCCCCTCGCTGCGGCCCAGCGGTCCCCAGAAGACCACGTCCGAGGTCAGGGCCTGGGAGAGCAGCGCGGTCACATAGCTGTCGTCCGAGGCGTTGAACGCGGAGAGGAATGTGTCGATCGCGGATCGCGCGGTCTCTTCCTGCATGCACCAGTAATACCAGTCGCCTTGCCGAACCCGCTCGCCCCGCAAGCGGGCCGCCGGCTGACGTACGGTCACCTCGCCGATCGTCTCGCCGTGCGCCGCTTTTGACTGACCGTCGGCACTCGTCCGCCGTACATTATGAAGCCGCTTGTCGAACGGGAACCCGAACCCTGTAGGGTGCATATTGCCCGTTTTATGCTCAGCGACCTCATACTCTGCCGCCCGCCCCGCCCGTGACGCCCCGGCGGCAGCCGCCCTTCACCGACGGACGAGGGAGACGCCACGAACATGGCTGCCCGCCACAGCCGCCCCGGCACCCGTACCGCATCCACGCGTACCCGACTGACCTGGCGCGGCAAGGCCGTGAGCGGCCTGGCCGTGACGACGCTGGTGGGCACCGCCCTGTGGGCCTGGCCGGCCTCCGGCGACGACCACGACAAGCTCTCCGCAGGCCAGGACGACCGGCCGCGCGCCGCGGCGCCCGGCAGCCCCGGCGGGAAAGGCGGGCACGGCCTGGACGTCCGCGCCTCCGGTGACCGTAACGCCCCTACGGGCCACCGGCGGATACCCGGCCTCAGCGACGCCACCCGTCAGCGGATTCCGGCCGCGTCCCGGCAGGTTCTGGTCGTCACCGGCAAGGGCCCCGACGCCCACGACGCCGAAGTCGTCCTCTACACCCGCGCCGAGGGCTCCGACGACTGGCGGCCCGGCGCGGCCTGGCCCGCGCACAACGCCTCGCGAGGCTGGACCAAGGACCACCGGTACGGTGATCTGCGCTCGCCCCAAGGCGTGTTCACCCTCACCGACGCGGGCGGCAAGCTGGCCCCGCCCAAGGGCACCAAGCTCCCGTACGACCGCAACGACCACTTCGTGGCACACGGCACCGGCGTCGAGGGCGAGCCGCTGGAAGGCGCCTTCGACTACGTCATCGCCATCAATTACAACCGGGTGCCGGGCACTTCGCCCCTGGACGGCACCCGGCCGCTGGGCGCGAAGAAGGGCGGCGGCGTCTGGCTGCACGTCGACCACGGCGGTCCCACGCAGGGCTGTGTGAGCCTGCGGCCCGAGGTGATGCGGGAGCTGCTGCGGACGCTGGACCCGGCACAGCACCCGGTGATCGTCATGGGCCCGGCCGGACACTGAGTGGACGCGGGTGCGCGATCGCAGGCAGGGGTGGTAGGCGTACTCCATGGCTGATGCGCCCTCCTCGCCCGACCGTCCCCTGCCCTCCGGCCCCCTCGACGCCCTGACCGATGTGGCGGGTCTGCGGGTCGGCCACGCCCAGCGCGTCGGTGACGGGCATCTGACCGGTACCACCGTCGTCCTGGCCCCCGAGGGCGGCGCGCTCGCCGCCGTCGACGTACGCGGCGGCGGCCCTGGCACCCGCGAGACCGACGCCCTGGATCCGCGCAACCTGGTCCAGCGCGTGGAGGCGGTCGTGCTGACCGGCGGCAGCGCCTTCGGCCTGGACGCCGCCTCGGGCGTCGTGGCGTGGCTGGAGGAGCAGGGGCGCGGCTTCCGTGTCGGCCCGGACCCGGCACAGGTCGTGCCGGTGGTCCCGGCGGCGGCCCTGTTCGACCTGGGGCGCGGTGGCGCCTGGCGGGCCCGGCCGGACGCCGCCCTGGGCCGCGCGGCGGTGGAGGCCGCGGCGCGTACCGCCGTGGGCTCCCCCGTCCCGCAGGGCAACGTCGGCGCCGGGACCGGGGCGGTGGCCGGCGGCCTCAAAGGCGGCATCGGTACGGCGAGCCTGCTGCTGCCGTCGGGCATCACGGTCGCCGCGCTGGCGGCCGTCAACGCGGCAGGTTCGGTGGTCGATCCGCGTACGGGACTGCTGTACGGGGAGTACGGGGACGGGGCATACGCGGACCAGACGGACGGGGACGGCCGCCCGGACCGCGACCGCGGCCCCGTGGACGCGGCGGTCCTGGACCGGGCGCGGCAGCGGCTCGCCCAGGCGCGGGCCGAATCGGAGCAGCGCTCGGCGGCCTCGGTCCGTACGCCCCTGAACACCACCCTCGCCGTCGTCGCCACCGACGCCACGCTGTCCCGTGCCCAGGCCCAGAAGCTGGCGGGCACCGCGCACGACGGGCTGGCCCGCGCCGTGCGCCCGGTCCATCTCCTCACCGACGGCGACACGGTCTTCACCCTCGCCACCGGTACCCGCCCGCTGGCGTCCCAGGAAGCGGTGAGCGACCCGGCATTCGGCGCCCACGCGGAGGCGGGCGCCCTCAACGACGTACTGGCGGCGGGCGCCGACGCGCTGACCCGCGCCGTCGTACGCGCCGTACGCGCCGCCGAGACCGTCCGCACACCGGGTGGCGTCTTCCCCTCCTACCGCGAGCTGTACGGGCGCTGACGCCCTGCCGCAGCGGTCACCGGAGCTCCGGCCGTACGCTCACACTCCGGCCGCGCCCAGCAGGGACCCGGCCGCGTACGTGACGGCCATGGCCAGCGCCCCGCCGCTCACGTTGCGCAGCACCGCCGGGCGTACGGGCGCGCCCCCGGAGCGGGCGGCGGCCCAGCCGCACAGCACCAGCGCGGCCAGGACCGAGCCGACGGTGACCGGCAGGCGCAGCGAGGGCGGCGGCAGGACGACGGCGAGCAGCGGCAGCAGCGCCCCGGCCGTGAAAGCCAGGAAGCTCGCAGCCGCCGCCTGCCAGGGGCTGGTCAGGTCGTCCGGGTCGATGCCCAGCTCCACCTCCGCGTGGGCGCGCAGCGCGTCGTGCTCGGTGAGCTGCCCGGCCACCTCGTGCGCCAGCTCCCGGCTCAGCCCCTTGCCCCGCAGCAGTTCGGTCAGTTCGACGAGTTCGGCCTGCGGCTCGGTGGCCAGCTCGCGTTTCTCCTGCGCCAGGGCGGCCTTCTCCGAGTCCCGCTGGGTGCTCACCGACACGTACTCGCCCGCCGCCATCGACATCGAACCGGCCAGCAGCCCGGCGAGACCGGCCGTCACCAGCGTGCCGCGCGCGTCGGTCGCCCCGGCCACGCCGACGACCAGGCCCGCGGTGGAGACCACGCCGTCGTTCGCGCCGAGGACGGCGGCCCGCAGCCGGTTGAGCCGGGCACCGAGTCCGGGGTCGTGCGCCTCGCCGTGCGCGGGGACGGCCGCGAGGGACCCGCCTCCCGGCCGCACACCGTCCGGCGCACGGACCTCATCCGGCCCGCGGGCGTCACCCGGCCCGCGGAGGTCGTCCTGCGAGGGAAGGTCGTCGCTCACCCGGCGAGAGTCTCATCCGCGCCCGCCACCGGCCGCTCGGCACGCGCACCGCGGACGAACCGGTACGGAACGGCACGGATGCGTACGAACCCGTACGGCCACCGGTACGGACGTACGAACACCGGTGGTAGAACGGCTGCATGTCCGTACCGCCGCCGCCCCCCACCCTCATCCAGCCGCAGCCCGGGAGGCCCGACGGGACACCCAGACGGCGTCGGCTGTGGTGGCACCGCCTGATCCTCGGCCTGTGGTACCGGCCCGTGGAGGTGCTGGACGAGGCGCGGGACCGCGGCGCATGGGGCGCGGCGGCGCTGCTCTGCCTGGTCAGCGGGGCGCTCGGGGTGCTGTCCGTACGGCCCTTCCGCGAGCAGTGGACGACCGACCAGCAAGCGGCCGTGCAACTCGCGGGCGTCGCGGTGGGGGGCGTCCTGATAGCCAGCATCGTCCTGGGCGTGGTGACCCACGCCATCGCCCGGATCATCGGCGGCAACGGCAGGTTCTCGCCGACCGCCAGCCTGTTCATCGTGCTGTTCTGGACCACGGACCTGCCGCGGCTGGCGGTGGCGGCCTGGCTCCCCGCCTCCTCCACCTTCGTGCAGGCCCTGGCCTGGACGACCTGGGGCTTCGGCTACGTCCTTGCCGTGCTGCTCGTACGGGGCCAGCACCATCTGCCGACGGGCAAGGCGGCAGCCGCCGTGACGATCCAGATGCTGGCCGCGCTGGCCCTGCTGAAACTCGGACCGGTGCGATAAATAAAGCCCGTACCTCAGCGCCGCCCCGTGAGCTGCCGTACGAGCGTGGCGAACGCCTCCCGCTCGGCCGCGCTCAGCTCCACCCGCTCCGGCGGCGGACCGGCCGGACCCGCCGGACCGGTCGTCTGCCGCGGCACCGAGCGCAGCAGCGCCCGCGACCCGTGCCACACCGCGAGCTGGAAGGCGTCCCGGCGCAGCGCCCTGACCAGGCTCACGAACCAGGCGACGGTCGCCACGAGCAGGATGACCAGACCGATCTGCTGAAGCGTCGATGCGGAGGGGAGCATACGGGCCTCCAGTTCAGGGCGCGGCGGCGTGAGAACCGACCGCGACAGGGCATGACGGTGCGTAACACCATGCGACGGAGCATGTCACGACAGGGCAGGACGTGGCCAAGTAGACACCAGTCGCCAGGAGTTTCGACAGGGGACCTATAGGGCTTACGTCCCGAAGTGACGGATCTCCTACCCAGCTCCCCCGCTTCATACCCAGGCGACCGGTCCACGCCACCGCGCAGGACGTACAGTTGGCGGCGCGGCTCGGCTCGGCCGGACAGAGCCGGCGGTACGGGTCGACGTGGACCGCGTACCCCGTGGCGCCCCACCCGGCGCGGCTGCCCGCCCCCTCGGCCACAGCCGCCCGGCCCCGCCCGGACGACTCCAGCGCACCCCGCGTGCCCGGCCGCCCGGCCCGGCAGAGCAGCCCCGGACCCCTCTTGTGTGACGTTCGCCACACGAGGGTCGGTGCTGCAACCAAACCCGCCCGTAGGTGCTGTTTACCAGCACTGACCCACAACACCCTTGTATGGAGCAGCTCGTGACAACGCCGGACAACACCGCGCCCGCTCAGTACCGCACCAAGCGCCGGCTGCGCCGTGGTCTTGCGGCGGCCTCACTGCTGGCCGCCGGCGCACTGGCCCTGTCGGCCTGCGGCGGCGACGCCTCGGCGGGCGGTCAGGACAAGGGCAACGCGAAGGGCCAGGCCGGCGCGGACGCCGCCGCGGCCAAGGACGCCTCCACCGCGAAGATCTCCCTCTCCACGAAGGACGGCGCCACCGACGCCAGCATCAACGACACCGGCGTCAAGGTCACCGGCGGCAAGCTGACCGACGTGAAGCTGACCCAGGTGGACAACGGCGCCGAGGTCAAGGGCGCGATAGCCGGCGACGGCTCCTCCTGGAAGCCCTCGGTCCAGCTTGAGCGCGGCACCAAGTACAAGCTGGTCGCCAACGCCAAGGACGACAAGAACCGGCCGGCCACCGAGAACGCCACCTTCACCACCGTCTCCCCGGCCAACAGCTTCATCGGCGCCTACACCCCGGACGACGGCAAGACCGTCGGCGTCGGCATGCCGGTCTCCTTCAACTTCAACAAGCCGATCACCAACAAGAAGGACGTCCAGTCCCACATCACGGTGACCTCCAGCAGCGGCCAGAAGGTCGTCGGCCACTGGTTCGGCACCCAGCGCCTGGACTTCCGTCCCCAGGAGTACTGGAAGGCCGGCTCGAAGATCACGATGAAGATCGCGCTGGACGGGGTCAAGGGCGGCGACGGCATCACCGGCGTGCAGTCCAAGACGGTGAACTTCACCATCGGCCGCTCCCAGGTCTCCACGGTCGACATGAGCACCCAGACCATGACGGTCAAGCGCGACGGCAAGACCATCCGTACCGTGCCGATCTCGGGCGGCAGCCCGAAGAACCCGACCTACAACGGCCAGATGGTGATCTCGGAGAAGTTCGTCCAGACCCGCATGAACGGCTCGACGGTCGGCTTCGGCGGCGAGTACGACATCAAGGACGTCCCGCACGCCATGCGGCTGTCCACCTCCGGCACGTTCATCCACGGCAACTACTGGGGCAGCCCGTCCGTCTTCGGCCGCGCCGGCACCAGCCACGGCTGCGTCGGCCTCCAGGACAACCGGGGCGGTGGCGGCGACACCCAGGGCAAGTGGTTCTTCGAGAACTCCCTGATCGGCGACGTCGTGATCGTCAAGAACTCCCCCGACCGCACCGTCAAGCCGGAGAACGGCCTGAACGGCTGGAACATGCCGTGGAGCGAGTGGGTAGCGTAGTTCCGTCCGTGACGGCGCGCCGATTCGGGGTGACCGTGCGCCGTGGGGTTACCCCGGCGGCGGTCTTCCCCCTTCCCCCCGTGCGGGGTGCGGGTTTCGCCTTCGGCGGGAGGGTTTGGTGGGGTGGGCGCTTTGCGCTTGCTGGGTGGTGGGTGCGGGGTCGGACCTGCGGGGGCGTGTATCAAAGCTGCTTCGCTTTACGCTTTGATACACGCCCCCTCCGGCCCGCCCCCTCCCGTCCGTAGCGCGCCCACCCCTTGGGGAGGATTAGTAGGTGACCCGCCGTGCGGGTCGGTACCCGGGAGCGCCTCCTGGTGGCAAAAAGCACCGGGCGGGCGTACGGGGAGGTCGTACGCCACAGGCTTGCCGTATGGGGAGGTCGTACCCGGCGGGGCGGCCGTACCGGCCGGGTCTTGGGACCGGTTGGAAAGAAGTGACCGGCGGCTCGGGGACGGCCGGGCGTGGGCGTATCGGGGACTCCCCGCAGGGCCGTGTGCAAGACGCACGCTTCCTTTCACGGCGTACCAGCCACGCACACGGCCCGAGGAGTGGCCCCGGTGCGACCGCGCCCCACCCCACCCACCGACCGCACCGGGCCCAAGACCAAACAACCCGCAGGGAAACAAACAACACAGCGCCGCAGGCATCGCGCCACACACAACAACCACCCACCAACGAACCGCCACCCACAAGCGCCACCACCGCCACAGGCGAAAACCGCCACGCCGCCACGGGCGGAAACTAGTCGCGCAACGGCACCTCGCGAAGGAACCAAGCCGCGCCCAGCGCGAGCGCCGAAAGCACCGCGCCCCCGACGGCGACGCCATGCAGACCGCCGGTGACCGCCGCCTGATAGGCGTCCCGCACCACGGCGGGTGCCGCCTCCAGTACCTGAGGCGAGAGCCGTTCACCGCCCGCGGCCAGCCGGCGCCCGGCCTCCTCGCCCAGGTCGCCGACCAGGGAGCTTTCGACCCGTCCGCTGTAGACGGCGCCCAGGAGGGCGACCCCCAGCGAGCCGCCGACGGTACGCATCAAGGTGACCGAGCCGCTGGCCGCACCCATGTCCTTGCGGTCGGCGCTGTTCATCGTGATCAGGGTGGTGCTCTGCATGACGAAGCCGATGCCCAGGCCGGCGACCAGGGTGAGCGCGGAGGCCACCGCCGTACCGGTGTCCGTGCCCAGCAGCGTCAGGACGAGCATGCCGGCCGCAGTGACCGCACCGCCGACGATCGGGTAGATCCGGTACCGGCCGGTACGGCTGATGAGCCGGCCCGTCACCAGTTGTACGGCGAGCATCCCGAACATCAACGGCAGCATCAGCATCCCGCCGGCCGTCGGTGAAGCCCCTTGCACGAACTGCATGTACTGCGGCAGGTAGTTGGCCGCGGCGACCATGACCGCGCCGACCAGGAAGCTGAGGAGCTGCGCGAGGGTGAAGTTGCGGTCGCGGAAGAGCCGCGGCGGCAGGACCGGCTCGGCGGCCCGTCGCTCGACCCGTACGAACCAGGCCAGCGCCCCCGCGCCCACCACGGCCAGCCCCAGGATCTGCGGTGACACCCACCCGTACCGCACCCCGCCCCAGCTCGCGAGCAGGGTCAGCGCCAGGATGCCGACGGACAGCAGCGCGGCGCCCGCGTAGTCCACGCGCGCCTTCCTGCGCTCGCTGCGCAGCCGGATGCCCATGCCGACGACGAGCAGGGCGACCAGGCCGACCGGCACATTGACGTAGAACGCCCAGCGCCAGCTCAGAGCGTCGGTCAGAAACCCGCCGATCAGCGGCCCGCCGACGAACGCCACGGGCATCATCGCGCCGATCATCGCCTGGAGCCGGCCGCTCTCCCGCGGCGGCACCAGGACACCGATGATCGACAGCGCACCGACCATCAGCCCGCCGGCGCCCAGCCCCTGGAGAGCCCGGAAGGTGATCAGTTGCCCCATGTCCTGGGACACCCCGGAGAGCATCGAACCGGCCAGGAAGATCACGATCGCGGCCGTGAACATGCCCTTGCGGCCGTAGAGGTCGCCGAGCTTTCCCCAGATGGGGGTGGTCGCGGCCGTGGTCAGCAGGTACGCCGTGACCACCCACGACAAGTGGTCCAGGCCGCCCAGATCACCGACGATCGTGGGCAGCGCGGTGCCGACGATCAGGCCGTCGAGCATGGCCAGGAGCATGCCCAGCATCAGGCCGAACACGCCGAAGTACAGCGACCGCAGTGGTTGGGGCGGTTGGGGTGCGGTCGGCTCGGAGGCGCTCACTCCTGGGGCGGCGCCGGACGATTCCGTGCTGGACGGTTCCGTGCCGACTGGCTCCGTGCCGGCCGGCTCCGTGCCGGCCGGCTCCGTGCCGGCCGGCTCCGTGCCGGCCGGCTCCGTGCCGGCCGGCTCGGCTGTCGTCGTCTGCTTGTGGCGCATGCCCGTTCCTCTGCCTGACCTGTTCATGCCGTTCGTTCGCATCGATGACCGGCTGTTCTCAGGCCACGTACGGGCGGATGGCCTTGGCGTCCCGCAGTGCCCGCGCCCACCAGGCGAGCTGGTCGAGCATGCCCTTGGCCGCCGCGTCGCTCGCCGGGTCCTTCGAGTTGCCGTTCTGGTCGAACTTCTCGCCGTACTGGTGGAAGCTGACCGTGTCGCGGACGGTGACGGCGTGCAGCTCCGCCAGCACCGTGCGCAGGTGCTCCACCGCCCGCAGCCCGCCCGAGACGCCGCCGTAGGAAACGAAGCCGACCGGCTTGGCGTGCCACTCCTTGTTGTGCCAGTCGATGGCGTCCTTCAGCGGCGCCGGGAAGCTGTGGTTGTACTCCGGCGTGACGATCACGAACGCGTCGGCCGCCGCCAGCCGTGGTGACACCTCGGCGAGCAGCTCGCCCGTACCGGGGGCGGGCGGACGGTCGAATGCCGGGAAGACCCTGGGCAGCGGTGTCGCCACGAGGTCGACCAGGTCGACGTCCATGTCGCCGCGCTGGGTGATGTGGCCGGCCAGCCAGTTCGCCACGGTCGGACCGAACCGGCCGTCCCGGGTGCTGCCGATGATGACCGCCACCCGCAGGTTCTCGCTCATGACCGCTCTCCTCACCACGGCCGAGCCCGAGACGGTCGGCCGTGTACGTCGTATCGAAGTGAGTACAACGTACACAGCCGTGTGTACGTTGTCTACGGCGATGTGTACGCCGTATGCGGTTGATACGTTGTACGCGCACACGCAGACGAAGGAGCCCTTCCCATGGCGATGGCCAGGCGCAACGACGAAGCGGACGCGGCGGCGGAGCCGAAGCCGGAGCCGAAACCGGAGCCGCAGGCCAGCCTGTGGGAACGGCTGGAGCGGCCCGGGCCGGCACCCCGTACGGCCCTGACCCCGCAGCGGATCGCCGAGGCGGCGGTGGCGATCGCCGACGTCGAGGGCATCGACGCGGTCACCATGCGGCGTCTGGCCTCGGAACTGGGTGTCGCGCCGATGGCGGCGTACCGCTATGTCTCCGGCAAGGACGACATCCTGGAGCTGATGATCGACACGGTGTACGCGGAGCTGGACATCCCGGAGGCGGTCACCGATTGGCGCGAGGTGATGCGCGCCAACGCGCTCCAGACGCGCGCCGTCATGCTGGCCCATCCGTGGCTGGTCCAGATTTCCTCACCGCAGTCGCTGCGCGCGCTGACCCCCAACCGGATGGCCGCGGCCGAGCGGATGCTGGCCCCGCTGGACCGCTTGGGGCTGGACATCGACACGATGATGGCGGTGCTGGGCACCGTGGGCGCCTATGTGCACGGGGCGGCGTCGGCGGAGTGCGCGCAGCGGCTGCTGATGAAGCAGGAAGGCTGGTCCGACAACAACGAGTTGCGGCAGGCGTTGGCACCGCAGATGAGCTACCTGATGTCCACCGGGCGTTACCCGACGTACCACCGCTACATCCGGGAAGGCGTCCACAAGGACGATCCGCAGTGGCGCTTCGAGACGGGCCTGGACTGCGTGTTGGACGGCGTGGCGGCGCGTTTCCGCCTTTAGCGGCCTCAGCCGCCTGACGGGCCGTCGCGGCCGTCGCGGCCGTCGGTACGGTGCCGAACCCGCGTGCCCCGGATGTGCCCCCCGGCAGCCACCCAACACCCCGGGGGCCGCCCGACACCCCAGGGGCCGCCCAACACCCCGGGGTGTGAATACATTTGGGAGCGAGTTAGGTATCCCTTACTGTGACGGCCATGGGACAGGACTTCGCACGTCTGCACCACATAGGCCACGTTGTCAGCGACATGGCACAGGCGATCACCCTCTACGAGCGGCTGGGCTTCGTCGTGCCACCGCCCAGTTGTCCCGCGATGCCCCTCCACGAAGGCACCGCGCCCAGGCCCTTCGGCGCTGCGAACACGCACGCCGACTTCCCGCGCTCTTTCCTCGAACTCGTGACCTGCGTCAAGGACAGTGACACCGACGGCCTGCCCGCCGACGCACACCTGGTACCCCTACAGGCGCCACCCGGCCTTCTGCCCCATCTGGTGGAACGGATCAACGAGACCAGCGCCAACGTGGCGGCCTTCCTGCAGCGCTTCGAGGGGCTGCACATCCTCATGTTCTCGTCCCCCGACATCGACGCCGCCGCCGCACGACTGACCGCCACCGGTGTGCGCCACGGCGGGGTGAACACGGTGCGCCGCGCCGCGCCGCCGGGCGCGGGAACCCCGGTGGAGACCGTCCGCTACCTGGAGATCGACGGCGATGAGCCCGGTGGGAGGCGGGGCTCGGTGGCCGAGGGCCGGGTCGGCGTGGTTGCCGACCTGGACCCGGACATCCAAGGGGCCCGGCACCTCGACCACCCCAACGGCGCCGTCGACCTCGTCGAGGCCGTACTGTGCGTCGCCGACGAGGAACTGACCACGGTCCGGGACCGGTACACCCGCTACCTCGGGCACTCGGCACGGCCGCAGGGACCGGCCCAGGTCCTCGACCTCGACGGTGCCGCCCTCACACTCGTACCCGCCTCCGGCCTCGCAGCCCTCCTGCCGGGTGAGCAGCCCGCCACGCTCCCGGCGCTCGCCGGCTACACCGTCGCCGTCCGCGACCTCTCTCTCACCCGTGACCTGCTGCACCGCAACGGTCTACCGACGCGCGAGACACCCTCCGGCGACATCTTCGTACCGGCCGATGCCGCACTCGGCACCGCTGTCGTCTTCCGCCAGGCCGCCCTTCAGTCCTGAAGGTCACATCTACGGCTGGGCCCGGAGTACTAGGCGACCGCGTCGAAGCCCGTGTCGTGCGCCATCCGCTTCAGTTCGAGGAGGGCGTGCTTCTCGATCTGGCGGATTCGTTCGCGGGTGAGGCCGTGCTGTTTGCCGACCTCGGTCAGGGTGCGCTCGCGGCCGTCCTCGATGCCGTAGCGGGCCTTGATGATCGAGGCGGTGCGGTGGTCGAGGCGGTCGATGAGGTCTTCCAGTTCCTCGCTGCGCAGGAGGGTGAGGACGGACTGTTCGGGGGAGGCGGCGGAGGTGTCCTCCAGGAGGTCGCCGAACTGGGTGTCGCCCTCGTCGTCCACGGACATGTTCAGACTGACCGGGTCGCGGGCCCAGTCCAGTACGTCCGTGACGCGCTCCGGCGTGGAGTTCAGCTCCTTGGCGATCTCGGCGGGCTCCGGGTCGCGGCCGTTCTCGCGGTTGAACTCGCGCTGGACGCGGCGGATGCGGCCCAGTTCCTCGACGAGGTGGACGGGGAGCCGGATCGTACGGGACTGGTCGGCGATGGAGCGGGTGATGGCCTGGCGGATCCACCACGTGGCGTACGTGGAGAACTTGAAGCCCTTGGCGTAGTCGAACTTCTCGACGGCGCGCACCAGGCCCGCGTTGCCTTCCTGGATCAGGTCCAGGAGGGGAAGGCCGCTGCGCGGGTAGCGGCGGGCGACCGCGACCACCAGGCGGAGGTTGGAGCGGATGAAGACGTCCTTGGCGCGGTCACCTTCGGCGGCCAGCGCTTCCAGTTCCTCGCGGCTGGCGCCGGCGGCGTTGCCGTCGGTTATCTCGCCGTCCAGGATCTGGCGGGCGTAGACGCCGGCTTCGATGGTCTGGGACAGCTCGACTTCTTTGGCGGCGTCGAGCAGGGGCGTACGCGCGATCTCGTCGAGGTACATGCCGACCAGGTCGCGATCGGCGATCTCCCCGCCTGCGGCGCGAACACTGCTGGCCCCGTCGGCACCGCTGGTGGTGGCCTGACGTCGGGCGACGGCACGGGTTGCCATGCGTATGCTCCCTTTGCGATGAGTCGGTCGCGGGATGGTGGCGGTGAGGTATCAGTACGACCCGAGTACCCCATCCGTAGGAAACAACGGCTGGAATCCGGACAGAATTCCCACGCCGCACGCCTTTTTTCTGATCATGCAGTACCCTGCCCCCTCACAGGGAGAGGCCGCGCGTTGGCGGAGCGCGATGAAGCGCAGGTCAGACCGGGCGTCACAACGGGCCTCCAAGGTCTCATCGGCCTCGGCAACCACGTGCGACCACTGCGCACATGAGACGCCCGTCACATTCGGCGCACAGCCCTTCACCCGCCGCAGCGGCGTCGTGGCTGCTCTTTCCCTCTGAAAGACGGCCCTCATCGCCTTGTGGTTGCCCAAGTTGCCCAAGAGGGCGGCCGGGGGCCGGACCGTCCGTTCCGGGTTCCGGGTTCCGGGTTCCGGGTTCCGGTACGTCGGTGCGTTCGGTGGGGTGGGCCGTGGGTTCGGGGGCCGGCAGGACGTCTCCCGGTACGAGTACGCCGCCGCCCGGCACGAGTACGTCAAAGATCTTTTCGGCTGCGGGCTGATCCAGTTGACGGCGGGGGCGGCCGGGTGTCGCCTGGACACGAGGGGCAACAGGAAGGAGCCCGTCATGCACGTACCCGTCCACCGGCGCGGCGCTACCGCCGTCCCGGCCCGAGCCCATCACCACATGTCCACCGCTGTGGCCCTGCCGGTCGCCGCGGCCCTGGCGTACGGCATCTACACGCTCTTCATCCTCCAGTCCAACGGCGCGAGCGGGATCCGCGCCGTCCTGCTCGGCCTGCTGGCGGCGGTGGTCTCCGGCGCGCTGGGGCTGCTGCTGGTGCGCCACCAGTCCTCGATGATCACCGAAACCCGGGCGCTGGCGTACGGAGCGCTCTTCGGCACCGCCATGGGCGTCCTGTACAGCCTCACCGGCCCGCCGGTGCTGCGGGCCGTGGCCGTGGGGCTGATTCTGGGAGCCGCGATGTTCGTCGCCTCGCTGTACCTCTTCCGTACACACCGGACCCGCGAGCCGCACGGTCTGCACGGCGGGCACCGGGTCTCCCGTGACGCCCATCTGTCGGCCGGCCGGTCCGAGGAGCGGCGGTAGCGGCGGCATCCGGAGGGCGGCAGGGGGGCGGACCTTCGCGCGTGACCTGGGCCGAGGACCGTGACCTGGGCCCAGGACGCGTCCACAGGGCGCCGCGGCGGGCCGGTCAGCTCTCCGGAGGAGGGGGGTTCTCGCTCGTACGCCGTATGGTGCGTGAGGGGCGGCCGGGGCGCCACGTCTCCACGACGATATGCGGGTCATCGATGTACGTGCGTACGACTTCTGTCAGCTCCGCCCGGAAGAGGTGGAAGGGCTGCGGCGGGGAGGTCTGTTCCGCGTAGCGGGTGAGGAGGTCCGGGTCGTGGACCTCCACCGCGCGGCCGGCCACGCGTACGTCGCCGCCCGCCATGTCCGTGTCCGGGCCGGGGTTGGCGTGAAGTGCGAACCGCGGGTCGCGCCGCAGGTCCTGTGCCTTGCGGGAGCCGTTCATCATGCCCAGCCACAGCTCGCCGAAGCGGAAGTCCGCCTCCAGGCCGCAGAGCCGGACCGAGCCGTCCCTGCGGAGGGTGCCGAGGATGTGGTGGCGGTGTGCGCCGAATCGGTTCTGCACGTGGCGGGCCAGGGCAGGTTCGGCGGCTGCGAAGGCCGTCCAGGTCAGGGCCTCGGGTGTGGGGTCGCTCGTCATGGGTTCAGGGTGGACGGGATACCCGACATCCTGTGTCGGGTATCCCGCGGCGCTTCCGGTGCCTCCGGTACTTCTGGTGCTTCCGGTCAGGCGGGGCCCATGTCCGCGGCGTTCCACCGCTCCGGGGTGAGGCGGACGGCGACCAGGTCCTTGCGGCTGGCGAGCATCTGCTCGGCGTAGCCGTCCACCGCCTCGGGCGGCACGTAGCGGGCGGTGACCTCCTTGACCAGTTCAGGGGTGATGTCGAAGAACTCGGCCGGTCCCTCGACGGCGGCGTAGCGGTAGTTCGGCGAGGTGCTCTGGACGGTCAGCGTGAACCGGCCGGCCCGCTCGATCAGCCGGCCCTTGCGGGACGTACGGCCGGTGTAGAGCAGGACATCGCCGCCGGGGCGGTAGAGGTACCAGACGGGCGTGGTGAGCGGCCCCCGCTCGCTCCCCGACGCCACGGACAGCACGGCCACATGCGGCCCTGCCAGGAACTCGCTGCGTTCTTCTGCGGTCATCGCCATAGGACTCTCCTCAGCGTTCGGCACAGGAACGTTCGGTGACTCCATACGCTCGCACAGCGCCGCCCGCTCCGCCCGGGTTTCGCATGCATGTCCGGGATCGGTCTCGGGAGGGGGACGGTGCCTCGGGCTCCCGGGCAGTCCGGGGCACCGGCGGCGGGCGTCGCCTCCGCGGTCCCGGTCGTACCACCTGCGACCTGTGTCCTTACGACCCGTGGCGTAGGGCCGCAGCCCGTTACCCGCAGGCGTCCCACGACTTAGCCTCGGCATATGGACACGACGAGCGGAATCCTCGACGAAGCTCTGGAACGTCTTCACACCTGCGGTCCGGAGTTCCACGGGTATCTGAGCAATCACGGTCCGATGGCCGTCGAGGCGCTGGTGCGCAACGGCCGGTCCCGTTCCGTGCACAACTGGCTGGACCGGTACGAAACCAGGCTGGAGGACGTGCCCGCGCCCCGGGAGCGGATCACGGAGGAGAACTGGCGCGCGGCCCTGGGCGATCCGCGCCGGGTCACCGACTGGACGGCGTACTTCGCGCGGCGGATCGCCGAACGGCCGTGGCGTGAGGTTCTGGTGCAGTGGTGGCCGCGGCTGCTGCCGGGGATCTCCGGTGCCGCCACGCATCCCGTCATCCGGGTGGGCCATGCCGTACGCACCCTCACCCGGGACGGTGAGACGGCGCCGCGGGTGGCGGAGCTGGCGCACGGCCTCGGTTACTGGGCGGCCCGGCACACCACCCTCCCGGTGTCCGTACGGCCCGCCGGCACGGCCTCCCCCGCCGAGGCCCTGGCCGCGCTGCCGCACGTCGCCGACCAGCAGGTCGGGGTGGTGGCGGGGCTGGCGCAGCTCCCGGGGACGCGGGGATGGCGCCAGGCCGCCCAGACGCTGCGCCGCCCGCAGGACCCGGAGGCCGCCCGTGAGCAGCTCGCCGCGGTCGTACGGGCCGCCGCCCATCACTACCTCGACTACGGCCACGGCGACAACATCCTGCTCGTCCACGCGGTGACCGCTCCGAACGCCATCCTCCGCACGCTGCCGGTGCTCCCCCGCGAGCTGTGGGGGCCCTCGCTGGACGCGGCCTGGGCGGCGAGCGCGGCGCTCGCCGCCGTCTACACACCTGACGAGCCGCTCCCGCCGCTGCGGACCGGTCCGCTCACCCCTGAGGAGGTCTTCGAGCGGGCCACCGCGCACGGGGACGAGCATGTGATCAAGATGACCGACGCGACGCTGGACGTGATGTCGTGGAGCCAGGACGGCGACGAGCGGGCATCGGCCGCCGCGCTGCGTGCGATGGAGTTGATTCCGCGGGAGTGAGTCTTCCGACGTTCCACGGTGAGTTGTTGAGGGACTCGGGGGCCGGGGGCACGGGAGTCGGGAACACGGGAGTCGGGGACCAGGGGCATTCGGCCCGAGGATCAAGGAATGGGCGACCGGTGAGACAGTGGATGCTATGACCAACGATTCCGCGGGCGAGCCGCGCTGGCTCGGTGAGGACGAGCAGTACGCCTGGCAGTCGTACCTGCACGCCAGCACCCTGCTGGAGGACCATCTCGACCGGCAGCTCCAGCGCGACGCCGGCATGCCGCACATCTACTACGGTCTGCTCGTCCAGCTCTCCAGGGCCCCCAGACGCCGGATGCGGATGACCGAACTGGCCCAGAACGCCAAGATCACCCGGTCCCGACTCTCGCACGCCGTCGCCCGCCTGGAGAAGAACGGCTGGGTCCGCCGCGAGGACTGCCCCTCCGACAAGCGCGGCCAGAACGCCGTGCTGACCGACGAGGGGATGCGCGTCCTGGAGAAGGCCGCGCCGGGCCATGTCGCCGCCGTGCGCGCGGCGATCTTCGACCGGCTCACCCCCGAACAGGTCACCCAACTGGCGCAGATCTGCCGGGTGGTGGCGGACGGCCTGCAGCCCGCGGGCGCCGACCTGCCCTGGCTCCGCTGAGGGACCGGGGCGGGCTCGGCGCCCATGGGGGCGGCCCGCTGTGTCCGTACGGTCGTACGGCGTACGGGTCGTACGGTCGTGCGGCGTACGGACACAGCGGGCCGCTCGGGTGCGTCAGTGCGCCATCACCGGGACGGGGACGTCCTCGGCCGCGCCCTCGCCGTCACCGGAGCCGGCGACCTGCTTGGGGCCGCCCTGGTGGCCGGTGCTGATGAAGGTGAACGCCAGGGCCGCGGACACCACCAGGATGCCGGCCGCCCACCAGATGGCGCTGGTGTAGCCGTGCACCATCGACTGGAGCTTGAGCAGCTCCGGGGAGCGGGCGCCGGCCGCGTGCGAGGTGGCGTACGCGGTGGTGGCGCTGGCCGCGATGGTGTTCAGCAGGGCCGTGCCGATCGCGCCGCCCACCTGCTGCGAGGTGTTGACCATCGCGGAGGCGACACCGGCGTCGCGCGGCTGGACACCGTGCGTGGCCAGGGACATGGCCGGCATGAACGCCGTACCCATGCCGAGCCCCAGCAGGAGGAAGGCGGGCAGGATCAGCGCCGGGTAGGAGGTGTCCAGGCCGATCCGGGTCAGCATCAGCATGCCGACGGCGGCGAGCAGGAAGCCCGGGGCCATCAGGAGCCGGGGCCGCACGCGGGTCATCAGCCGGGCGCCGATCTGCGTCGAGCCGGTGATCATGCCGACGATCATCGGCAGGAAGGCCAGGCCGGTGACGACCGGGGTGTAACCCTTGACGATCTGCATGTAGTAGGTCAGGAAGAGGAAGAGACCGAACATGCCGATCACGGCCAGGCCCAGCGACATGTAGACGCCGCCACGGTTGCGCTCGGTGACCACCCGCAGCGGCAGCAGCGGGGACTTCACCTTGGCCTCCACCAGCACGAACGCACCCAGCAGCACCGCCGCCGCGACGAACAGGCCGACCGTCATGCCGGCGCCCCAGCCGTCGGACTCGGCGCGGGTGAAGCCGTACACCAGCGCGACCAGGCCGAGGGTGGCCAGGAGGACGCCGGGGACGTCCAGCCGGGAGGGGTTGCGGCTCTCCGCGGGCTCACGGATGACCATGAGCGCGCCGGTCGCCGCGATCACGGCGAAGGGGATGTTGACGAAGAAGGTCCAGCGCCAGTTCATGTACTCGGTCAGCACGCCGCCGAGGATCAGGCCGACCGCGCCACCGCCACCGGCGATGGCACCGAAGATGCCGAACGCCTTGGCGCGCTCGCGGGCCTCGGTGAACGTCACCGCGAGCAGGGAGAGGGCGGAGGGCGCCAGCAGCGCGCCGAAGACGCCCTGGAGGGCGCGGGCGCCCAGGAGCATGCCCTCGTTGGCGGCGGCGCCGCCGAGCGCGGAGGCGACGGCGAAGCCGATCAGGCCGATGACGAAGGTGCGCTTGCGGCCCCACAGGTCGGCGACCCGGCCGCCGAAGAGCAGCAGACCGCCGAAGGCCAGGGCGTAGGCGGTGATGACCCACTGCCGGTTGGCGTCGGAGATGCCCAGGTCGGTCTGGGCGGAGGGCAGCGCGATGTTCACGATCGTCGCGTCCAGCACGACCATCAACTGGGCGAGGGCGATGAATATGAGCGCTTTCCAGCGCCGGGGATCGACGTACGAGGACGTTTCAGGCATGGGTGGGTCCACCTACTGGTGCGAAGGGCGAAAGCCGAGGGGCGAGCAAGGGATAGAGCTGAGCTGAGGGCTACGGCGTGAGCTGAGGGCTATGGGCTGGGTGAGACGGGTGGGGCCGGTGGTACGGGTGAGCAGAAGTACGGGCCGGTGGCGTCGGACGACGGTGGCAGATGCCCCGGCCGGGGCCGTCAGTGGTACGTCGGTGGTGTCAGCGGCAGGTCAGTGACGTCTGAAGTCCGCCAACGTGGCCGCCGCTCCCGGGAGTTGCGAACGGGCCGGCGCCGCCAGACCGTCCAGGAACAGCTCCAGGTGCCGGTGGACGAACTTGTCGAAGTCGATACAGCCGTGGCCCGGCAGCGGCCGGGTGAGCTGGGTGATCGCGACCATCAGATCACCGACGGCGACGTCGGGGCGCAGCCGGCCGCTCTCCCGTGCCGCGGCCATCAGCGCCCCGACGGCCGCCTCCAGACGTTCGCGGGCGGCGAGCAGTTCGGGATGGCCGGCCTCGAAGCTGTCCGAGAGCAGCGGACACAGCGCACCGATCCGCTCCCCCACTGCCGCGTGGGCGAAGCGCCGTAGCGCCTGGAAGGCATCGGACTCCTCGACGAGAACGGACTCCGCCGTGGCCGCGGTACGGGACATGACGGACAGCGTGACGTGGTGGATCAGCTCGAAGCGGTCCACGAAGTGACGGTAGAGCGTCGCATTGCCGACGCCCGCGCGTCGAGCGATTTCATCGAGCGGGACGTCCGCCCCCAGCTCGGCCATCATCTCGCGGGCCGCCGCGATGATCCGTTCCCTGTTGCGCAGGGCGTCGGCCCGCAGCCGGGGCTGCGGCATCTTCGATGTGGTGGTGGCCACCTCGACACGCTCCTCTCGCATCAGGTCCTGGTTCCGACGGCGTCCGTACGCCCGGGTCGTCGGGGCGCGTCGTGAAGCGGGGAGTGATTCCCCACTTCGTGCGGACGCCTGGTGAAACGGGGAGAAGGTCCCCGGTTATTTCGCGTGGCGATGTGACCTGCGCCACTCGTCTTGCGGACGGGGAGGATGCGGGCAAAGACGCGGGCGGGGGTGCGGCTCGTCGTACGGGAGGGACGCGCGGGGGCGCAACCGCGCACGGGAGGGGCGCGGCGCGGGCAGCGGGGACAGGGGCGCGGACAGCGGGGGCGCGGCGGCCGTGACGGTGACTGCGGCCCGCCACGAGGCCGTCACGCGCACGGCGCGGCGGCCCGACGCCAACCCGCGCGCACGCCGCACCAGTTGACCGTACGCGGACGTCACGTACCGCCGGACCGCACTCCCCAGGTTATGTGAGGGGCCATCAGATTCACGCCCAACGCGCGCGGTGCCGCCCGAAGAATCCATATGCCGTAACTGAGCGCGCACCTGACCGGCCGTCGGATCAGGCTGATTCCCATGAAGAAGGCAACCGCCACCCTGGCGACCACCGCAGCCGTCACGGCCGCCCTGGCGGCCACCGTCTCCCTGGCCACGCCGCGCGCCCGGGCGGCGGTCACCGCGCCACCGGCCGCCGCGGGGGCCCCGAGCGGTCCCTGCGCGCTCGGGGGAGCGCCCGCGGGCGCCAACGAGTCCACGGTGACCCCGGCCGGCTTCGCCAGGTCCAGCGGTACGGTCAAGGCCCTCACCCTGCTCGTCGACTTCCCCGACGCCGCCGCCGCCATCACCCCGCAGGCGCGCTACGGGGAGTTCTTCCCGGCCGTGGCGGACTTCTTCCGGACCAGTTCCTACGGCAGCCTGGACTACCGCTCGACGCCGCTGCTCAAGTGGATCCGCATGCCCCACACCTTCGCGTCGTACGGGATCAAGCGCGGCTCCACCTACGACCCCGCCTCCGACGCCGGGTACCACGCGCTCTCGCGGGACCTGGTGCGCGCGGTGGACGGCGAGGTCGACTTCCGCTCGTACGACCTGGTCAACGTCCTGGTCACACCCAACGCGGGACCACCCGCGACGGAGTCCGTGCTGTCCTCCACCTTCTCCGGCGGCAAGCTGGTGCCCACCGCCGACGGCGTGCCCTTCCGCAACGTCTCCTTCATCTGGAGCCGGCAGACCGGCGACAGCGCCTTCCGGGTGGTCAACCACGAGAACGGCCACATCTTCGGGCTGCCCGACCTGTACTACACCGACGGGCGGCGCGCGCCGGCGCCGGTCGGGCACTGGGACCTGATGGCCGAGGACTGGGGGCCCACCAACGACCTCATGGGCTGGCACAAGTGGAAGCTCGGCTGGCTCGACGCCGGCCAGGTCGACTGTGTGAACAAGGCCAAGGCCGTCTCCGAGCACACCCTCACGCCCCTCCACACCCCGGGCGGCACCAAGATCGTGGTGATTCCCCTCTCCCCGCACAACGCCTTCGTACTGGAGGCCCGGGAGCGCGGCCCGCTGGACCCGGCGGTCTGCCGCCCCGGGGTGCTGGCCTCCCAGGTGTTCACCACCCTGCCGTCCGGACAGGGGCCCGTCCGCGTCCTGGACGCCACCCCCCGCAGCGGCGGCTGCCACACCGGGGACCGGAACGTCGACGCGGAGCTGAGCGACGCCACCATGCGGCCGGGCCAGTCCTTCACCGACTCGCGCAACGGGACGACGGTCACCGTGCTGGAGAAGGACGCCGCCGGCAACTACCGCGTACGGGTCACCGCGCCCGGCGACGCCTCCCCGTCGCCGTCGGCCACGCCCACCGCGCCGGGCACCGCCACCGCGCCGGGTACGGCCACCGCGTCGCCGCAGCCCGTACCGACGGCCCCGACGCCGCCGACCGCGCCGCCCGGCACACCGGAGGCCGCCACGGCGGCGGTGCCGTCACCGTCGGCGGCCTTGCCGTCGGCCGTACAGCCGTCGGCGCCGGCGGGCTGACGACCGGCGGGCCGAGGGCACCGGCGGGCGACGGCCAGGTATGCCACATAGGTCCCACGGCCACCGGGTACCCGCACGGGAGTGAACGACAGTCCACTGTCCAACGAGTGAGAAAGGCGGATCATGCTTTTCCTCGTCGCAGCCCTCCTCCTGTTCGGGGTTCTTCTGGGCACCGCGGCACACCTCCCCGTCCCCGTCACGCTTCTCGCGGCGGCGGCCGTGGTCCTGTGGCTGGTCGTCTTCTTCGTCCGCGAACGCCGTCACACCGGTGAGGGGGCGTCGCGATGACCACGCTCACCTCCCGCACCCGCCCCTCGTCCCGTGACGCACGGAACGACGCACGGAACGACGCGCGGAACGCCGGCCGGATCCACGCCGACAGAATGGCCGTGACGTCCTTCGTCCTCGGCCTCGTCGGGACCGTGATCTTCAACGTCGTTCTCGGCCCGTGCGCGCTCGTGCTCGGCGGGCTGGCGCTGGCCCGCGGCACCGGCCGCCGCGGCCGTGCCGTCCTGGGCATGGCCCTCGGCGCGGTGGACCTCATTCTGCTGGCCGTGCTCGCCGGAGTGGACGCCACGCCGAGCTGGAGCATCGGCGGCTGAGCGGACGATGAAATCCCCGCGTGGGCGCCACCGGCTTACGGCCCGGTGGCGCCCACGCTTTTCCGTGGGGTTTCCGGACCGTTTCCCCGGCCGGCGTCACCTGCCCATTCGGTACGCGGCAGAACCGCAACCGGATTATGTTAATCCCGGACGAAAGATGACGGGCCCACCGCCCGCCTCGGCATCAATGAATAGCTGCTCACCTGCGCCGGAACCGCCCCGCGCAATAGGCGGTGGATTCGCAAGGCTTTTCAGTACCTCCAGATGTGAGACAGCTCACAGCTTTAACCCGTTGTCGCCGTCACCGGATGACCATCTAAAGTTAATCAAAGTTGTTTCGCTGTTCGGCATTCCGGGGCTTCGGCATTCCGGCACCGATTCGACCGGCGACGGGGTGGGGTTGTGCGGCAGGTCATCGGACGTCCGTACGCGCTCGTACGGCAAAACGCACTCGTACGGCAAATCATGCTGATACGGCGGAGCGACCGGGAGGTATTCCCGGCTTTCTGAACGCGGAAAGGCCCCGACACGAACACGCACGGCAGCTTCATGCCGGAATGCGTGGTCGCGCCGGGGCGCGGGGACGTGCGGAGGCATGGCGCGCGTGGCGGTGGGGGCCGTCAGAAGCGCCCGGAGGAGTCTCCGTGCAACAGGGCGCCGCCGAGGGGGGTGATGGTGTGCTGGACCTTGTTGAAGGTGCGCAGGGTGGTGATCAGTCCGGCCGCGCGCAGCACGGAGGTGTGCTGGCTGGCCGCCGCCGAGGAGATGCCCACCCGCTCGCCGACCTCGGTGGTCGTGCAACTGCTGGTCAGCGTCTCCAGTACGGACGCCCTGGTCCGGCCCACGAGCGCGTTGAGCGCGTTGTCGGTGGACTCCTTGGTTTCCCACAGCGAGTCGGCCCATTCCGGGCTCACCGGTGTGGGATAGATCAGCGTCACCGCTCCGCCGTCGGTTTCCGGGCCGACCAGCACGGGCGGGCGACCGTTGAGGAAAAGGGAGGGCACCAGCGCGAGGCCGGCCGACTCCAGTTTCAGGTCCTCGCCATTTCCCGGGACTTCGAGGGTCGGCGGTGTCCAGCGGATGGCCGGATGCAAAGTGGCCAGGAGTTTGCCCACTCCGTCCCCCAGCATGATCTGGCCGCGCGCGGTCCGGTCGGCGTTCAGCCGTCTGGCGATGGCCTTCCAGTACGGCGCGACCGCGATCCGGTGGAACTCTTCGAGGTCCTGGACGACTTGTGGCTTGATCCGCGAGGCGGGTGCGCCCGGTTCGGCGCCCTCCAGCCGGCGCACGACCTGATCCATGTCGGGGAACGGCCGTACGGCCTGGGCGAGTTTGACCAGCGCCCGGACGTTGCTGACGCTGCCTATCTTTTTCCGCCACGGCTTGAACACCGGGCCGCCGCCTCCCACGCTGAGCATTTCCAGCGCGAAGAGAGCCTCACGTAATTGGCTTACCTCGGGCAGAACTCGAGTTCTTGACAAACTTTCTGACGTAAAATATATGCGACGCATACTCCCCCGCAGGATCCGTGCGCATCATCGACCCGGTCTTGGGATTCACCGGCGACAAGCCGCCCCACCGTCCAACTCGTAAGACCATTCGACGGTACCACGAGTTTCCGGGAGGCAATCGGGAACATTAGTGCGCCCTCGCCCCCGTGGTCTTCATCGTGCTTCGCCCCCGGAGCATGCGACAGGGGAGCAGCCATGCCTATGAGGGTTCAGCTAACTGCACCCGCCGCCGACGGGCAAGCTGAAGGCCGGCAGACATCATCCCAGGTACAGGGCGCGAAGTTGCAGGCCCGTCCAAAATATCCGTGCATCGGCCATCCTGCTCGGCCGCGCCGTCACCCGCTCCCGTACCGGGCGCCGACCGGCGATCTGGCCGAAATGACATCGTGACTGCCGAGTAGCGTCCGGCCGGCCGACCCCACTTCCACAAAGGGAGTGTGCCGCCCGGATGTCAACTCCGTGAATTATCAGGCCAAACGCCGGACGCGCCGGCGGATGGCGCGCTTTACCGCATGCACAAGATGTTCCACAAGCGCGCGAACTCGCACGGACGCGTTACGGAGCCGGGTCCGTGCATTGCGATAAAACAGGTCGATCGACCCGCTTATAAAACAGGTCGATCGTCCTTTTGATAAATATCACCGCAAGGAATCCGCCGATTTCGCGGGCGCGCACGGCCCGCTCGGGACGCTTCCCTGCGGACCCGCCCCGTGCGACGGTGCGTGCACGGTGCCTCCACCCCTGGTGCACGCCCGGTTCGGCGCGGTCGCGTGGCCCCGTACGCCCGAGTACGGGGCGCGCCCCGGCCGTACCGACTTGGCCGAGAATGATCGCTGCGTGGCCGGACGGGAGCGAATCCGCGCCGATTTGGCGGGACGGCGTGCCGCGGCACCGCGGACTCCGGTCAGCGCAGCATTTCGGCTACGAGAAAGGCCAGTTCCAGCGACTGGCGGTGGTTCAGGCGCGGGTCGCAGGCCGTCTCGTACCGGCGGTGCAGATCGCCGACCAGGACCTCGTCCCCGCCGCCGATGCACTCGGTGACGTCGTCGCCGGTCAGCTCCACATGGATGCCGCCCGCGTGGGTGCCCAGCGCCCGGTGCACCTCGAAGAAGCCCTCGACCTCGTCCAGGATGTCCTCGAAACGGCGGGTCTTGTGTCCGCTGGCCGCCTCGAAGGTGTTGCCGTGCATGGGGTCGCAGACCCACGCCACGGACGCGCCGTTGGCCGCCACCTTCTCCACCAGCACCGGCAGCCGCTTGCGGACCTGGCCGGCGCCCATGCGGACGATGAACGTCAGCCGGCCCGGCTCGTCCTGCGGGTTGAGCCGTTCGATGTAGGCCAGCGCCTCGTCCGGCGTGGCCGTCGGACCGAGCTTGACGGCGATGGGATTGCGGATCCGGGAGAAGTACTCGACGTGCGCGCCGTCCAGCTCCCTGGTGCGCTCGCCGATCCACAGCAGGTGCCCGCTGGTGGCGTACGGCAGGCCGGTGCGGTCGTCGGTACGGGTCAGCGCCTCCTCGTAATCCAGCAGCAGCCCCTCGTGGCTGGCGAAGAACTCCACCGCCCGCAGCTCCTGGGGGTCGACCCCGCAGGCCGCCATGAAGCGCAGCGAGCGGTCGATCTCCCCGGCCAGCTCCTCGTAGCGGCGGCCCGCGGGCGAGTCGTCGACGAAGCCGCGGTTCCAGGCGTGCGCCTGGTGGAGGTCGGCCAGCCCGCCGGTGGTGAAGGCGCGCACCAGGTTCAGCGTCGCCGCCGAGGACTCGTACATCCGGCGCAGCCGTCGCGGGTCGGGGACGCGGGAGCCGGCGGTGAACTCCAGGCCGTTGACCGCGTCGCCGCGGTAGACGGGCAGCTCCACGCCGTCCCGGCGCTCCACCGGGCGGGAGCGCGGCTTGGCGTACTGGCCGGCGATCCGCCCCACCTTGACCACCGGTACGGAAGCCGCGTAGGTCAGCGCCACGGCCATCTGGAGCAGCGTGCGCAGCTTGCCGTTGATGGCGTCGGCGGTGGTGCCCTCGAAGGTCTCGGCGCAGTCGCCGCCCTGGAGCAGGAACGCCTCGCCCCGGGCGACGGCCGCCATCTTCTCCCGCAGCCGGTCGCTCTCCTCCGCGAAGACCAGTTCGGGGGCGCGCGACAGGCCGTCGGTGACCTCGCGCAGCAGGACCGGGTCGGGCCACGGGGGCTGCTGCGCGGCCGGGAGGGAACGCCAGGAGCCGGCGGCGCCGGAGGTCGGAAGCTGATTCGTCACGGCTTCATCACGGCCTTCGCATGGAGAGATCTGCCGAACGGGAAACGAGCGGGGATCGAGCGGTAACGAGCGGGGATCTGGCTGGGGATCGAGCGGTAACGAGCGCGCATCACGGGAATCGCGGCGAGCGCGGGAAAACGCCGGCGGAATCGGGGCGGGTGCCGACCCGGACGCAGGGCCCTGCCCAAGGATTTCAGCCGGTCGTCCGAATGCGGTCAAGCATCCGCCGAGTGGTCCGCATCGGGGTCGCCGGATTGGTCTGGTCGCCTCCGGCGGTGCGGTGTTTGGCTGGCCGAAGTCGCCCCGGCGGTCGGGCAGTCACGGCCGGAATGCGCGCGGGGGCGGAACAGAGAAGGAATCCAGATGGCATTCACGACACGAGTCGATGCCGGGACCGGCGCCGCGTCAGGTGCCGGTCAGACACCGGGCACGCCGTTCGCCGTGCGCGTCACCTCCTCGGAGCTGCCGTCGCACGATCCCCTCCATTTGTACGAGGCCCTGGCCGGCCCGCTCGGAGCGGAGGAGGTCTTCCTCTTCGAAAGCCTGGCCGGCCCGGAGAAGGACCGCCGTTCGGCGGTGGTCGGCTTCGGGCGGCTGGCCGAGATCCGGGTGTACGCCCGGCACGTCGAGATCGCCGGCCCGGCCGCGTTGCGCGGTGCCGTACTGGCCGTCGCCGACGCCGCCGGGATGACCGCGGACCCGGGCGCCACCGGGGCCACCACCGGAGCCGGAGAGCACGCGGCGGACGCGGCGGACGCGGCAGACACGTCGAACGCTGCGGACGCGGCGCACGGAGCGGACGCGGACGCCGCGGTGGCACGCCGCTTCGACCGTCCCGAGCAGTTGTGGGAACTGCTGCGCCGGGCCCAGGAGCTGTTCGCCGTCGAGACGGACGTGCCGCGGGACACCTACGCCTTCGGGTTCCTGACCACGCTCGCGTACGAGGCCGCCTGGCACATGGACGAGCTGCCCGCCCGCGAGTCCTCGCGCGGCGGCCCGGACATGACCTTCACCCTGGTCCGTGACACCGTCTGGTACGACCGGCTGACCGGCGAGACCCGCCACCGGGCGGCCCGCGCCGAGGTCTTCCCGCCCGCGCCGCCGCTGGACCTCGCGGCACACGCCGAGGCCGCCGCCCGCGCCCCGCGCGGGGAGGAAGCCCCGCAGGCGCCCGCGCCCCGTTCCGTACGGGACAGCGTGGCGCGCGAGACGTTCCTGGACTGGGCCCGCCGCTGCCTGGAGCACATCCGGATCGGGGACATCTACCAGATCCAGATCGGCCACCGCATCGACGTCGAGACCGAGCTGACGCCCGTCGAGGTCTACCGGCGGCTGCGCTCGCGCAACCCCTCCCCGTACATGTACCTGATGCCGCGCGCGGACCAGACGGTCATCGGGGCCAGCCCCGAGCTGTTCTTCCGCACCGAGGGCGACGAGATCCTGATGCGGCCGATCGCCGGGACGACGCGGCGGGCGGAGTCGGCGGAGGAGAACCAGCGGCGCATCAAGGAGATGCTGGCCAGCACCAAGGAACAGGCCGAGCACGTGATGCTCGTCGACCTGTGCCGCAACGACATCGGCCGGGTCTGCCGGCCGGGCACCCTGGCGGTGGACGACCTGATGACGGTGGAGGCGTACTCCCACGTCTTCCACATCGTCTCCACCGTCGCCGGGAAGCTGGAGGACGACGCCGACGTGTGGCGCTCGCTGTGCGCCACCTTCCCCGCCGGCACGATGACCGGCGCCCCCAAGCTGCGCGCCATGGAGATCATCGACGGCATCGAGGAGGAGCCGCGCGGCCTGTACGCGGGCGCGGTCGGCCTGATCGACGTACGGGGCTGGAGCGAGCTGGCCCTGTGCATCCGCACGATCGTGCACGACGGCCGGACCTACTCCACGCAGAGCTCGGCGGGTGTGGTCGCCGAGTCCTCCCCGGAGGGCGAGTGGAACGAGACGCTGGCGAAGATGGGCGCCGCCTACTGGGCGCTGACCGGTGAGGAGCTGTCGTGACCAAGGTGCTGCTGGTGGACGCGTACGACAGTTTCGTCCACATCATCGACCAGTACCTGCGCACGCTCGGGGTGACCACGGAGGTGGTGCGCTCCAAGACGCGTACACCGGAGGAGCTGGCGGAGCGCCGTCCGGACGCGGTGGTGCTCGGGCCGGGCCCCGGCCACCCCGCCGACTCGGGCCATGTGGAGCTGGTGCACCGTTTCGCCGGCGAGGTGCCGCTGCTGGGGGTGTGCCTGGGCCACCAGGCCATCGCGCTGGCCTTCGGGGGCGCGGTGGAGGTGGCCGACCATCTGATGCACGGGCGGACGAGCACGGTGCGGCACGACGGGTCCGGGATCTTCCGGGGCATGGGGCGCAGCACGGTCGCCACCCGCTACCACTCGCTGATCGTCTCGCGTCCGCTGCCGCCGGAGCTGGAGGAGACCGCCACGGCCGAGGACGACGGCTATGTGATGGCGCTGCGGCACCGGACGCTGCCGGTGGAGAGCGTGCAGTTCCATCCGGAGAGCATCACCACCGAGGACGGGTTCCGGCTGTTGGAGAACTTCCTCGCGGTGGGCGTCGGCTGAGCGGCGTACGGTACGCGGCGGGCGGCCGGGCACGACGGGGCGGACACGCACGGCGCGGGGGTCACGCACGGCGCGGGGGTCACGCACAGCGCATCGGGCCCGCCGCCGCCGGCTGCCGCTCATAGGCGCCGCCCAGCGCCCGCACCGCTTCCGCGATGCCGGTACGGGGCACCGCCGTGTAGCCCACCACCAGCGCGGGCGCGGCCCGTTCGGGGTGGGCGTGGTGCGGGCGCCCGCCCCGTACCAGCACCGACCGGCCCAGCGCCCGCGTGACCAGCGCGTTCTCGTCGACGCGGTGGGGCAGCCGTACGTACGCGTGCAGCCCCGCCGCCGCCCCGGTGATCCGTGCGCCGGGCAGATAGCGGCGTACCGCCTGGTCCAGGGCGGCCCGGCGGACCCGGTAACGGGCGCGCTGACGGCGCAGGTGGCGGTCGAAGTGGCCCGAGCGCAGCAGTTCGGCGAAGGCGAGCTGGGTGAAGATGTCCGAGCCCAGGTCGCGCTGGGAGCGCACCCGCTCCAGCGGCCCGATCAACTGGGGCGGTACCGCGAGCCAGCCGAAGCGCAGCCCGGGGGCCAGGGACTTGCTCACCGTGCCGCCGTACACGACGCGTTCGGGTGCCAGCCGCTGGAGCGCCGCGGGGCGGGCGCCGCGTTCGAGCCACAGGTCGCCGTCGTAGTCGTCCTCGATGATCCAGGCGTCGTGCTCGCGGGCCCACCGTACAAGGGCCTCCCGGCGCGGCCCGGAGAGCGTCGCGCCGGTGGGGAACTGGTGGGCGGGGGTGACCAGGACGGCCCGCGCGCCGGTACGGGCCAGCGCGGCCACGTCGATGCCCTCCTCGTCCACGGGGACCGGCCGTGGACGCAGCCCCACCTCCTGGATGAACTGCCGCTGCCGGTGGTGGCAGGGGTCCTCCATGGCGATGTGGTCGATGCCCAGGCCCGGCAGGACGGTGCACAGCAGGGCCAGTGCCTGCGCGAAGCCGGAGACCGCCATGACCTGTCCGGGTGTGGTGCGCACCCCGCGGGCCCGGCCGAGGTACTGGGCCAGTTCCTCGCGCAGCTCGCCGGAGCCGGACAGCGGCGGGTAGTCCAGGTCGTAGGGGTCGGCGCTCTGCAGGGCGCGTTGGTAGGCGGCGAGCCATTCGCGGTGCGGGAAGTCGGCGCCCTGGGCCGTACCGGTGCGCAGGTCCCAGCGGACCTGTGGCGCAACCCCGTTGTCCAGGAGGGTGGGGACGGCCGGGGCGGGGGTGACGTGCGCGGCGACGCGGGTGCCGGAGCCCTGGACGGCTTCGAGGTAGCCCTCGGCGATGAGCTGTCCGTACGCCTCCACCACCACGCTGCGCGAGACACCGAGGTCTTCGGCGAGCTGGCGGCTGGAGGGCAGCCGGGTGCCCGGGCGCAGAACTCCTGTGGAGATCTCGGCTTTTATCGTTCCCTGGATCTGCGCGGTGAGCGGCTCCCCGGACTCCCGGGACACGTCTATCAGGGCGTGCCAGGCCATTTCTTCTCCTCCCGGGAAGTGGACCGGATTCGCTGCGGGCGAGTGGTCTGGTGACCGGTTGACGGCGGATCGCAGACTTGCCCCGTGCTGACGAAAGGGGATTCCTGGTGACCGGTACGGATCGGCAGCGGTCCTGGCCCGTGCTGCTCTCGGCACTGCTGGCGGGGGACGATCTGCGCGCCGAGGACACGGCGTGGGCGATGGACCAGGTGATGCGCGGGCATGTGACCGACGCGCAGATCGCGGGGCTGCTGGTGGCGCTGCGCACCAAGGGCGAGACGGTCGAGGAGATCGAGGGGCTCGTACGGGCCATGTACGAGCACGCCGTCGCCCTGGAGGTGCCGGGGCCCGTCCTGGACATCGTCGGCACCGGCGGCGACGGCTCCAACAGCGTCAACGTCTCGACCATGTCGGCGATCGTGGCGGCCGGTGCGGGCGCCCGGGTCGTCAAGCACGGCAACCGCTCGGCGTCCTCGGCCTCCGGTTCGGCCGACGTCCTGGAGCACCTGGGCGTGGCGCTGGACCTGCCGGCCGCCGAGGTCGGCGGGCTGGCGGGCGAGGTCGGCATCACCTTCTGCTTCGCGCCGCTCTTCCACCCCTCGATGCGTCATGCCGCCGCCGCCCGCCGCGAGCTGGGCATCCGTACGGTCTTCAACGCGCTGGGCCCGATGACCAACCCGGCGCGGCCGGCGGCCATGGCGGTCGGCGTCGCGGACGCGGTGCTGGCGCCGAAGCTGGCCGGGGTGCTGGCCCGCCGGGGCGTGAGCGCGCTGGTCTTCCGCGGGGACGACGGGATGGACGAGCTGACGGTCACCACTACCTCCACTGTCTGGTCGGTATCCGGTGGTCGGGTGCGCCGGGAGACCTTCGACCCGCGGGAGATCGGGGTCGCCCTGGCGCCGCCGGAGGCGCTGCGCGGTGGCGACGCCGCCCACAACGCGGGCGTGGCACGCGCCCTGCTGGCGGGCGAGTGCGGGCCGGTGCGCGACGCCGTACTGCTCTCGACGGCCGCCGGACTGGCGGCCCTGGAACCCTCGGACCGTCCGGTGGCCGAACGGATCGCGGCGGGGATGGAACGGGGCGGCCGGGCGATCGACACGGGGGCGGCGGCCGAGGTCCTCCGGCGGTGGGCGGCCGTCTCCACGAAGCTGGCGGCGGGCCGGTGACCCGGCTCCTGCTGTGAGGCCGGCGCCGGGCGGGCCGACCGGGACCTGGGGAGGATTCCGGATCGGTCGCCCGGCGCCCTCGCGTTGTGCTGTCTTCGTTCGCGTTCCCGGTGTCTTCGGTCGCCGGCCGGCTCCTGTGGGGTGCGCTCTCCCGCTGCCCGTATGACGTCCGCGTGCGGGAGGAGTTCCGGCCGTAGGGACCCGTACCGGATGTCCTGCGGAGTGTGTGACCGGCCCGTACGGTGCGCGCGTACGGGCCGGGGCTTGGTGGCGGGGCCGCACGGCCGGAACCGTTCAGCGGCCCGGGTCAGCGGGCGCCGGCCGCCAGCAGGGCCGTCAGCGCCGGGCCCGGCCCGCTCTCGCCGGTGACCAGCGCCTCGCCCACGAGCACCGCGTCCGCGCCGTGCGCGGCCACCGCGGCCACGTCCTGGGGGCCGCGGAACCCGGACTCGGCGACCCGTACCACGCTCGGGGGAATCCGGGGCGCGAGCCGGGCGAAGGTGTCCCGGTCGACGTCGAGGGTCTTCAGATTGCGGTTGTTGACGCCGATCATCGTGGCGCCGGCGTCCAGCGCGCGGTCGGTCTCGGCCTCGTCGTGCACCTCCACCAGCACGGTCAGGCCCAGTTCGGTCGCCAGCGCCAGCAGGTCCCGGAACAGGTCCTGTTCGAGCGCGGCCACGATCAGCAGCGCCAGGTCGGCGCCGTGCGCGCGGGCCTCCCAGAGCTGGTAGGGGGTGACGATGAAGTCCTTGCGCAGGACGGGGATGTTGACCCGGGCGCGTACGGCGTCCAGGTCGGCCAGCGAGCCGCGGAAGCGCCGCTGTTCGGTCAGGACGCTGACCGCGGCGGCACCCGACTTCTCGTACGTGGCGGCCAGCGCCGCCGGGTCGGCGATGTCGGCCAGTGCGCCCTTGGAGGGGCTGGCCCGCTTCACCTCGGCGATGACCTGGATTCCGGTGGGCTTGCGCAGCGCTGCCACGGCGTCCAGCGCGGGGGCGGTGTGCGCCACGCGGTCGCGCAGTTCGCGTTCGGGCACCCGCCGTCGACGCTCGGCAAGGTCCTCGCGTACTCCGTCGATGATCTCGTCGAGCACGGTCATGGGGTGTCGGTCCTCTCAGGGAACGGAAACGGTGACGCGGTGGCGGGCGGACCGGGAGCGCCGCGCCGTGGAAGGGAAGGACGGTGCGGCGCTCACCGGGGGCGGGCGGCCGTCAGGCGCGCTCGCGCAGCTCCAGGGTGCAGCACTTGACGCTGCCGCCGCCCTTGAGCAGCTCGGACAGGTCCATGCCGATGGGCTCGAAGCCGCGCTCGCGCAGTTGCCCGGCCAGTCCGGTGGCGGCCTCGGGCAGTACGACGTGACGGCCGTCGCTGACCGCGTTGAGGCCGAAGACCGCGGCGTCCTCGGGCGTGGCGAGCACCGCGCCGGGGAAGAGGCGCTGAAGTACGGCCAGGCTGCCCGGCGTGAACGCCTCCGGGTTGTACATGACCTCGTCCTCGTCCAGGACGGCCAGCGCGGTGTCCAGGTGGTAGTAGCGCGGGTCGGTCAGTTCCAGGCCGATGACCGGGCGGCCGAAGAACTCCTGGGCCTCGGCGTGGCCTTCGGGCGCGGAGCGGAAGCCGCGGCCGGCCAGCACCCAGCTCCCGGTGACCAGGAAGTCGCCCTCGCCCTCGTTGATGTGCTGCGGGTCGTGCAGTTCGGTGAAGCCGTGGGTGCGGAACCAGTCGAGGTAGGCGGGGCCCTCGGCGGTGCGCTCGGCGTTGCGGAAGCGGGCGCCGAGCACCTTGCCGTCCACGACGGTGGCGCCGTTGGCCGCGTAGACCATGTCGGGCAGGCCCGGGAGCGGGTCGATCAGCTCCACCTTGTGGCCGAGTTCGAGGTAGAGGGCGCGCAGCCGTTCCCACTGGGCGACGGCCAGTTCGGTGTCGACCGGCTTGGCCGGGTCCATCCACGGGTTGATCGAGTAGGTGACCTCGAAGTGGGTGGGGCGGCACATCAGGTAGCGGCGGGGCCGCTGGGTGCGCGGGCCGCTCGCGCCGTCGCTGTGGGGGCGGGGGACAGCACTCATGACTCTCCAGTCGGGGTGAGGAAGGAGGGGGGACGGGCCGGGGCTCAGGGGTGGCGGGCCACCGGCCGGCCGGGAGGTGCACCGGCACGCCCCGCGACGGCGGTGGGGTCCGCGTGGTCCACCGGGTGCGGTGGACCGCGCGGAAGACCGTGCGCGGGCTTGCGCCGCGCACGGTCTGGTCCATGTACGGCCAAGCTTTCAGCAGGGCCCGGTGTCCCGACAGGCTTTTAAGCGGAGTTCAAAACACGCACTCCAGGGCCGCGTTTTCCCTCGTGGGAGGGGCTGGGAAGGCGGCTTCGAAGGCAGCTTCGAAGGGGGCACGGCCGGGGTGGGCGGCCGGGGCCTCGTGGCCTTATGCGGCGATCGGGACGATCTTGGGGTTGGCCAGGGCCCGGTAGTCCTCGGAGGCGAGCGCCACCGACAGGTCCAGCCGGGCCGCGTTGAAGTACAGCGTGGGCTCGCCGAACAGCGCGGTGTCGGCCAGTACGGACAGCTCGTCGTGGAAGGAGAAGGGGATGATGCTGCCGCTGACGCAGCCGGACAGGGACTCGGCCAGCCCGCGCGGGGCCAACTGGGCCCGCTGCCCGCCGCACTCCCCCGCCACCCGCGCCAGGTCCACCCGCCGGTCGCCGGGGACCACCGCCAGGACGTGCCGCTCGGCGGGGGTGCCGCCGAGGACGGTGACGATCATGCACTTGGCCGCTGCCGACAGGGCGTGCCCGCGCAGCGCGCTGGCCCGTACCGTCTGCCCCTCGGGGGCGTGCTCCAGGAGCTCGTACCGGGCGCCGCCCTCCTCCAGCAGGCGCAGCAGCCGCTCGGAGGCGAGGTTCCCGGACGCCTTGGCCGCCTCGCTCATGACCGCGCCGCCTGATCGGTGAGGGAGGCGGGGGCCTGACCGGAGGCGGGGGCCGCCGGACGGGGGGCGGGCGCCACCGGCCGCATCCAGGAGAAGCGGTCGGGCAGTTCGCCGCGCTGGATGCCGAACAGGGCGTCGGAGAGCCTGGCGGTGACCTCGCCGACGGGGCGCTCGCCCGCAGTGCCCACCGTCCACGAATCGCCGCTCGTGCACACCTCGTTGACGGGGCTGATGCGCGCGGCCGTACCGCAGGCGAACACCTCGGTGATCTCACCGGACGCGCACCCGGCGCGCCAGTCCTCCAGGCTCACCGGCGCCTCGGTGGCCGGGATGCCCAGCGCGGGTGCCAGCCGCAGCAGCGCGTCGCGGGTGACACCGGGCAGCAGGCTGCCGGACAGCGGCGGGGTGACCAGGCGGGCCTCGGCGCCCGCCCCGTACACGAAGAAGAGGTTCATGCCGCCCATCTCCTCCACCCACCGGCGCTCCGTCGGGTCGAGCCAGACGACCTGGTCGCAGCCCTTGTCCTGGGCCTCCTCCTGGGCCCGCAGGCTGCCCGCGTAGTTACCGGCGCACTTGGCGGCGCCGGTGCCGCCCGCTGCCGCGCGGGTGTACTCCTCGGTGACCCAGACCCGTACGGGGCGCTGCGAGCGGCCGAAGTAGCCCTCGGTGACGAAGGCGAGCAGCAGGAAGCGGTACTCGCGGGCGGGCCGCAGCGCCAGGGTGCGTTCGGAGGCGAAGGTGACCGGCCGCAGGTACAGGCTCGTGTTCGGGTCGTCGGGAATCCAGTCCTGGTCCTGGGCGACCAGGGCGTCCACGGCGGCCAGGAACAGTTCCTCGGGCAGCTCGGGCATCATCAGCCGGTGCGCGGAGGCGCGCATGCGGCGGGCGTGCGCGTCGGGCCGGAAGACGGCGACGTCACCGGTGTGCGAGCGGAACGCCTTCAGGCCCTCGAAGACGACCTGGCCGTAGTGCAGGCCGACCGTGGCGGGGTCCAGCAGCAGCGGCCCGTACGGCTGGAGTTCGGCCTCGTGCCAGCCCTGCTCGGCGGTCCACTTCACCGAGACCATGTGCTCGGTGAAGGCGGTGCCGAACGTGGGCGAGGCGGTACGTTCCGCGCGCTGCTGCGGCGTCAGCGGATGGGCTACGGGTTTGGACACGATGTGCACTCCGGCCTCCTGTGGCGGTTGTGCGGGGCGATCGGTCGGGCCGGCGGGTGCGGGGCGCACGTGTGGGGACGCGGGCACGGTCGGGCCGCCGGGTGGGTGCGCTGCTCGCCGTTGAGCAGGAAGTGGTGCGGTGGGGGGGGTACGCGCGGGAGCGGGCGTGGGGGAGGTGGGAGGAAGTGGGGGAAGCCAATGTGCGGGGGCTGAGCGGGCGTGCCGGGGCGCCGGACGGCCGGCGCGCCGGGGTTCCACGACCCGGCGCGCAGCGCCCGTCGTCCCCGGACGGCCGGCGGCCCGGGGTGTGTCAGGCCGGTCCGGCGATCAGCGGCTCCGGGCCTGGGCCTGGGCCAGGCTCCCGGGGCGCCGGCCGGTCCGTACGGCGTTCACGAAGTCCAGGCACTCCGCGCGGCGCTGCGGGCCGAAGACGACCCGCCAGCCGGGCGGGATCTGGGCGAAGGACGGCCAGACGGAATGCCGTCCTTCCTTGCTGCTGACCACCAGATAGAAGGTCTCATCCAGATGGAAGGTCTCATCCGGATAGAAGGTCTCATCGCTGCGGAACGGTTTCGGCATTTCTGTTTCCCTTTCCCCCGTAGAAATGCGGATGGCGTTCGGACGCCGTGGGTGTATCAGCCCAGCAGCGCCCGCAGTTCGTTCAGGAAACGTTCGGCGAGATCGGCCACGGTCTTTTCGTGGTGCACCGCGCGGGAATAGCGCAGGACGAGCCGGAAGCGGGTGTCGCTCACCACGCCGGTGATGTCGAGCAGATGGGACCGTTCGCCTTCCTCGCCCTGCTGGCCGGCCACCGGCAGCGCGGCGCGGAACGGACCGGCCTGCGGCCCGTCGCCGGACGCGACGTCGAACCGGCCCAGGTAGTTGAAGATCACCTGCGGTGCGGTGGCCCCGGCCAGCGAGGACGCCTCCGCGAGGTGGCGCAGCGCGCCGTACCCCAGGCCGCTGCCGGGGACACCGCGCAGCGCCCGGCCCACCGCCTTGACGCGGGCCCGGGGCGCCTGCCCCCGCGGTACGGCGAGGTGGACGGGATAGATGGTGGTGAACCAGCCGACGGTGCGGGTCAGGTCGAGATCGTCGAACATGTCGTCGCGGCCGTGGCCTTCGAGATCGACGGTGATGCCGTCGGTGTCCGCCCAGGCGGAGAGGGTCGCGCCCAGGGCGGTCAGCAGAATGTCTTCCGTACGGACCCGGTGGGCGGCGGGCGCCGAACGCAGCAGCGCCTCGGTTTCCGCCTCGTCCAGTTGGACTTCCCATTCCGCCTCGGACGATACCGTATTGGCACCCGGTGCATCCACCGGAAGAACGGCCGAATTCTTTTTCATCACCTCTTCCCAATAAGGGAGTTCGGCGTCGAATCCGCCCCCGGTGGCGTGGTCGTGAAGGCGCCTCGCCCACTGTGTGAAAGTGGCGGGCACCGGCTCGGGCCGTATCGCCTCGCCGGCGCTCGCCTGCTCGTACGCGTAACCGATGTCCTCCAGGAGGATGCGCAGCGAGACCGCGTCGGTGACCAGGTGGTGCACGGCCAGCAGCAGCCGCGAGGGGTGGACGGTGCCGCCGTCGAACAGGACGCAGCGCGCCACCGGGCCCCTCTCCAGGTCCAGCGAGGACTGGGCGGCGCGCACCGCCTCGTCCACGGCGTCCGTGAGCCGGTCGGCGGGGACCGCGGAGATGTCCTCGCGGACGAACGGCAGGGCCTCGCCCGCCGGGGCGGGGACCTGGGTCCGTACGCCGTCGGGGCCCGGCGCGGCAAAGCGCATCCGCAGCGCCTCGTGGTGCGCGGTGACCGCCGTGACGGCCCGGCCCAGCGCGTCCAGGTCGGTGCTCTCGGCCAGCTCCACCTGGAGGGACATGTTGTAGTGGCCGGGCGCCGCACGGTAGGTGTCGAAGAACCACCGCTGTACGGGGGTGAGCGGGGCCGGGGCGGCGGTGGCGCCGGTGCCCGGCGCCGGCTGCCCGCCGCTCTCCCGGACGGTGGTGTCGATCAGTTCCGCCAGCGCCCGGACCGTGGCCGTACGGAAGACGTCCTTGGAGGTCAGCGGCAGTCCGGCGCGGCGGACCCGGGAGACGAGCTGGATGCTGAGGATGGAGTCGCCGCCCAGCGCGAAGAAGTTGTCCTCCAGGCCGACGGACTCCTCCTCCAGCCCCAGCAGCTCGGCGAAGATTCCGGCGACCAGGATCTCGGTACGGGTCTGCGGGCGGGCCCCGGACGCCGCGGCGGTGACCGGCTCGGGCGCCGGCAGCGCCTTGCGGTCGACCTTGCCGTTGTCGGTCAGCGGCAGCGCGTCCAGGACGACCAGGGCCGCGGGGACCATGTAGTCGGGCAGGGCGCGGGCGGCGTGCGCCGTGACCGCCTCCGGGTCGGGCGCGGGGCCCTGGCGGCGCGGGGTGACATAGCCGACCAGCCGCTGCCCGCCGCCGCCCGGGCTCTGGGCGGCGATCACGCACGCCTGGGCCACGCCGGGCGCACCGGCGAGCGCCGCCTCGATCTCACCCAGTTCGATCCGCAGGCCGCGCAGCTTGACCTGGTGGTCGGTGCGGCCGAGGTATTCGATGGTGCCGTCGGCGGTACGGCGCACCAGGTCGCCGGTGCGGTACATCCGCTCCCCCGGCCCGCCGAACGGGTCGGCGACGAACCGTTCCGCCGTCAGACCGGGACGGCCGAGGTAGCCGCGGGCGAGCTGGACGCCGGACAGATACAGCTCACCGGGGACACCGACGGGAACGGGGCGCAGCAGACCGTCCAGAATGTGCGCACCGGTGTTCCACAACGGCCGTCCGATGACCGGACGTTCACCGGCGGCCACGTCCTGGCAGGTCGCCCAGATCGTGGCCTCCGTCGGCCCGTACAGGTTGGTGACGCCGGCGGCGGCACCGGCCAGCAGGTCGGCCAGGTCCGGCGGCAGCGCCTCGCCGCCGACCAGGACGCGCAGGCCCCGGACGGCATCGGGCCGTACCGTCATCAGCATCCGCCACAGGGAGGGCGTCGCCTGCATGACATCGGCGCCGGCGCCGCTGCGGGTGCCGGTGCCGGTGCCGGTCAGCAGGCGGGCGAGCTGGTCGGGGTCCCCGGCGGCCTCCTGCCCGGCGACCACCACCGTCGCGCCGGCCAGCAGCGGGAGGTAGATCTCCAGCGCCGCGATGTCGAAGCCGATGGTGGTCACGGACAGCAGCCGGTCCCCGGGCGTCAGGGCGAACCGGTCGGCCATGCAGGCCAGGAAGTTGGCCAGCGCCGCGTGCGGCACCACGACGCCCTTGGGGCGGCCGGTGGAGCCGGAGGTGTAGATGACGTACGCGGGGTGCTGCGGCGTGTGGGTACGGGCCGGGTCGTGCGCCGGGTACCCGGACGCGTCGAAGCCGGCCGGACCTTCGGCGTCGTCCAGCAGCACGAACGGCATCGTGAACGGCACGTCGAAAGAAGGGAGTTGCGCACGTGTCGCGGTGTCGGTGACGACGCAGCGCGGACGGGCGTCCTGGACCATGTACGTGAGCCGGTCCGCCGGGTACGTGGGGTCGATCGGCAGGTAGGCGCCGCCCGCCTTGAGCACGGCCAGCAGGGCGACCACCAGGTCCGTCGAGCGCGGCACGGCCAGCGCCACCACGTCCTCCGGACCGACGCCCAGTGCCTTCAGGTGGTGGGCGAGCCGGTTGGCGCGGTCGTTGAGCTGCGCGTACGTCAGGGACCGGTCGCCGCACACGACGGCGGTGGCCGCGGGCGTACGGGCCGCCTGCCGCTCGATGGCGTCGGTCACCGTGCGGTCGTACGGCAGCGGATGCCCGGCGCCCGCACGGTCGGTGGCCAGTCGCTCCAGCTCGCCGGGGGTGAGCATGGGCAGGGCGGCCATCGGGCGGGCGGTGGCGCCGTCCTCGGCGAGCCCCTCGGCGAGGGTGGCCAGGTGACCGGCCAGCCGCTCCACGGTGCTCAGATCGAACAGGTCCGTGCTGTACTCGACGGAGCCGCGCAGCTCGCCGTTCTCCTCCCAGTAGTTGAAGGTGAGGTCGAACAGTGCGAAGTCACGGGACATGGGCTGTTCGGAGAGGGTGACGCCGTGCAGGTCCATCGGCTCGGCCGGGGTGTTCTGGAACGCGATCAGCGCCTGGACCAGCGGCGGACGGCTCATGTCCCGCTCGGTCACCACCGCGTCCACGACCCGCTCGAACGGCGCGTCCCCGTGCGCGAAGGCTTCCAGCACCGTCTCCCGTACGGAGCCCAGGAACGTACCGAAGGGCTGCTGCTCGTCCACGTCCTCCCGCAGCACGAGCGTGTTGACGAAGAACCCGATCAGACCCTCCACCTCGGCCCGGTCACGGCCCGAACTGAGCGTGCCCAGCGCAATGTCCCGCTGCCCGCTCCACCGCGACAGCACCAGCGCACTGAGCGCCGTCGTCGCCATGAACAACGACGCACCGTGCTCCTGCGCCGCCCGCGCCAACCCCTGAGTGGCCCGCCGTGACAGGCGGAAGGTGTGCAGTGCGCCGGAGTACGTACGGACCGGCGGGCGGGGGCGGTCGGTGGGCAGCTCCAGCGGGGCGACCGAGGCCAGCTTGGCCTTCCAGAAGTCGAGCTGCCGGTCCAGCTCACCGCCGGAGAGGCGCTCGCGCTGCCAGACGGCGTAGTCGGCGTACTGGACGGGCAGCGGCGGCAGCCCGGCGTGCTCCAGCAGACATACGGCGTCGCGCGAGCCGGACTCCAGGGCCGCGTTGTAGAGCGCACCCAGCTCGCGGGAGACCACACCCATCGACCAGCCGTCGGTGACGATGTGGTGGATGGTGACGGCCAGGACGTGGACGTCGGTGGCGACGCGTACGAGCAGGGCGCGCAGCAGGGGCCCGTGGCGCAGGTCGAAGGGGATCGCGAAGTGGGCGCGCAGCACGTCGTCCAGCTCGGCGTCGCGCCCGGCCCGGTCCGCGGTGGTCAGCGCGGCGACCGGCACCGGGACCTCGTACGGCTCCCCGATGACCTGGACGGCCCTGCCGTCGCGGGAGTCGAAGGTGGTGCGCAGCGCCTCGTGCCGGCGGACCAGGGCGGACAGGGCGGCGGAGAGCGCGCCGGTGTCCAGCGGGCCGGTCAGCCGCAGCACGCCGCCGGCGTTGTAGGCGACGTTGCCGGACTCGAACTCGTCCAGGAACCACAGCCGCTGCTGGGCGAAGGACAGCGGCAGATCACGGTCCCGGCCGGCCGGCGCGATCCGTCCGGTGTGCTCGGCGGCACGCCCCTCGGCGACCCGCTCGGCGAACTCCGCGATCGTCGGCCGGTCGAACAGCGCCCGCGCCGAGACCTCGATCCCGAACGCCTTCCGCACCCGCGAGATCACCTGGATGCTCAGGATGGAGTTGCCGCCCAGCTCGAAGAAGTTGTCGTGCACACCGATGGCGTCCAAGCGCAGCACCTGCATCCAGATGCCGGCCAGCGTCTCTTCCAGCTCGTTGCGCGGGGCGATCCGTTCGGCGGCGGAGACCAGCAGCGCGGGGTCGGGGGCGGGCAGCGCACGGCGGTCGACCTTGCCGTTGATCGTCAGCGGCAGCTCGTCCAGCACCATCAGGAAGGACGGGACCATGTAGTCGGGCAGGCCGCGGGCCATGTGCTCCTTGAGTACGGCGGCCTCCAGTGCGGGGCCTTCGGGGCGCGGTGCGGCATAGCCGACCAGCCGCAGCCCGCCCGGCCCCTCGGCGGCGATCACGCATACCTGGCCGACGCCGGGCGCGGCGGCGAGTGCCGCCTCGACCTCGCCGAGTTCGATGCGGTGCGCGAGGATCTTGACCTGGTCGTCGGTACGGCCCTGGTACTCCAGCGCACCATCGACCGTCCAGCGCACCAGGTCACCGGTGCGGTACATCCGCTCCCCCGGCTCCCCGAACGGGTCGGCGACAAACCGTTCCGCCGTCAGCCCGGGGCGGCCCAGATAGCCGCGGGCCAACTGCGCGCCCGCGACATACAGCTCACCGGGCACACCCACCGACACCGGCCGCAGCCAGGCATCCAGCACATACGCCCGCATGTTCCACGACGGGCCACCGATCAGCACCGCCCCGGACGGGTCGGCGTCCTCGGGGGCCAGGCGCTGGACGACACAGCCCACCGTGGCTTCCGTCGGCCCGTACTCGTTGATCACCGTCGCGCCCGGATGCGCGGCCCGCCACGGCGCCAGCGCCTCCCCGAGGAGCTGCTCACCGCCCACCACCAAGTCACCCTCGGCCAGCACCTCGGCGGGCAGCGACTCCAGCAGCGGCAGGTGGCTGGGGGTGGCCTTGACGAACGTCGGCCGCGGCCGGCCCTCACCCGACCACAACCCCGGATCGAGCACATCCAGATCACTGACATACACCGTGCCCCCGGCCACCAGCGGCGCGAAAAGCGTGGTGACGGTCAGGTCGAAGGAGACCGAGGAGTGCAGCACCGCACCACCCCGGACCCCCGGATAGGCACCCGCACACCACATCAGATAGTTCGACAACCCCCGATGCGGCACCACCACACCCTTAGGACGCCCCGTCGACCCCGACGTATAGATCACATACGCCGCATGGCCCGGCCGCAGAGCCCCACGCAGGTCGGCATCGGACAGATCCGCCCCCGAAAGCCCGTCCAAGGCCCCCGAAGCAGCCAGTTCCTCCAGGGCCAGGTGCCGGGTGCCCTCCGCAGGCCGTACGGAAAGATCTCCCGCACCCCGGGTGAGCACACACACCGGACGGGCATCCTCCAACAACCCCGCAATCCGCTCCGCCGGATACTCCGGATCCACCGGCAGATACGCCGCCCCCGCCTTCAAGACGCCATACAGCGCCACCATCAACTCCGCCGACCGCGGCATCGACACCGCCACGACATCCTCCGGCCCCACCCCCAGACCCACCAGATACCGCGCCAGCCGATTAGCCCGCGCATTCAACTCCGCATACGACAACACCCCACCGTCCGACACCACCGCCGCCACCCCCGGCGACCGCACCACCTGCGCCTGGAACAGCTCCACCACCGTCTCCCCCGACAGGGGCCGTTCCTCGCCGGACCGGTCGATGGCGGCGCGGTCCTGCTCCGGCGCGGTGAGCATGCCGAGTGCCGCCATCGGGCGGGTGGCGCCGTCCGGGCCGGTCAGGGCCTCGCCGAGGGTGATCAGGTGCCCGGCCAGCCGCTCGATGGTCGTGGCGTCGAAGAGGTCCGTGCTGTATTCGAGGGAGCCGTGCAGGACGCCATCCTGCTCCCAGTAGTTGAAGGTGAGGTCGAAGAGGGAGAAGTCGCGCTCCATGGGCTGCTCGGCGAGCTTGAGGCCCGGCAGTTCCAGCGGCGCGGACGGCGCGTTCTGGAGGGAGACCATCGCCTGGACCAGCGGCGGCCGGCTCAGGTCGCGGTCGGTGACCACCGCGTCCACGACTTGTTCGAAGGGGGCTTCGGCGTTGGCGAACGCCTCCAGCACGGTTTCCCGTACGGAGTCCAGGAACGCACTGAAGGGCAGTGCCTCGTCGACGTCCGAGCGCAGCACGACCGTGTTGACGAAGAAGCCGATGAGCGGCTCGACCTCGGAGCGCTCCCGGCCGGAGACCGAGGTGCCGACCGCGATGTCCCGCTGTCCGGAGTAGCGGGCCAGTACGAGCTGGCTCAGGGCGGTGACGGCCATGAACAGGGTGGCGCCGCGCTCCCGGGCCAGCGCCGTCAGCCGTTCGCTCAGGCGGGGCGGGAACCGGAAGGTGTGCAGTGCGCCCGCGTAGCCGCGTACGGCGGGGCGTGGCCGGTCGGTGGGCAGTTCCAGCGGCGCCACCGACGCGAGCTTCTTCTTCCAGTGCTCCAGCCGGCGTGCCAGCTCGCCGCCCTCCAGGCGTTCGCGCTGCCAGACCGCGTAGTCGGCGTACTGGAGGGGCAGCGGGTCCAGGCCCGCCCGCCGCTGGAGCGCGGCGGCCTCGCGCGGGCCGTCCTGGACGGCGGCGGCGTACAGGGCGCCGAGCTCACGCTCGATGACGCCCATGGACCAGCCGTCGGTGACGATGTGGTGCATCGTCATGACGAGGATGTGTTCGGTGTCGGTCAGCTTGAGCAGGGCGGTGCGCAGCAGCGGGCCGGTGCGCAGGTCGAAGGGGCGCAGCCCTTCGGCGCGCAGCAGGCTGCGGACGATCTCCTCGCGCTCGGCCGGCGGGGCCTGGGGGACCTCGGCGACCGGTATCTCCACCGCGCGGGGCTCGCCGATGATCTGTACGCCGTGCCCGTCCACCGCGTCGAACGTCGTACGCAGCGACTCGTGCCGGGCCACCAGCGCCGTCACCGCCGCGGCGAGCGCCGGTACGTCCAGGGTGCCCGTGAGCCGCAGCGCGGAGTAGGAGTTGTACTCCGCGCTGCCGGGCTCGAACTCGTTGAGGAACCAAAGCCGTTGCTGGGCGTAGGACAGCGGGAGGTCCCGGTCCCGGCCGGCCCGTGGGATGCGGCCCGGCCCGCCGTCCTGGGCGCCGCCGGTCAGGCGGGAGCGCATCCGGTCCCGCACGTGCTCGGGCAGGGACTGTATCCAGCTCTCGCGTGCTGCCGCCGCGTCCATGGTGTCTCCTTAACGGGTACTGCGGGGTGATGCGCGGGCCACGCTGCTCGCGCCGGGGCGGGCCGGCCCGGTCAGACCAGCGGGGCGAAGAAGTAGGTGTCCCGCCGGGTGAAGCGGTGCTCGCCGTCGAGCACGAAGAAGTCGGCGAACTCCAGGGAGACTTCCCGGCCGTCCTTCAGGACGCCTTCGAAGGTGCCGTTGACCGCGATGCGGTCGCCGTCGGCGACGACCGTGGTGACGGTGTGCCGTCCGCTCTTGATGACGCGCTCGCCGGAGTAGAAGGCCCGCAGGCCGTCGTGTCCGCGCATCGGTTCGTAGCCGGGACGCCGGTAGACGGCGTCCTCGGTGAACAGGGCGATGAGCCCGGGGACGTCGTCGGCGTCCACCAGCCGGTAGTACTCCTGTACCCGGCTCACTCCGGCCCCGGGGGCCGCCGCGCCGCTGTCCGTCATGTCCAGTCCTCCATCACGTGCGTGTGTAGACCTGCGTGTGTACGAGTGGTGGCCGCCGCGTCCCCGGGGATCGGGTGGGGTCGGTCAGGCGCCCATGGCCTCGATCAGGCTCTTGGGGCGCATGTCGGTCCAGTTGGTGTTGACGTACTCCAGGCACTCCTGGCGGAGCTTGGGGCCGAAGGCGACGTCCCAGCCCTCGGGGACCTCGGCGAAGGACGGCCACAGGGAGTGCTGGCCCTCCTTGTTGACGAGTACGAGGTAGGTGGCCTCATCGTTCTCGAACGGGTTCGACATTTTTCTGTCCTCTTTCCTGATGCCTGGTTCTTGGTTCTGGTTCTTGTTTTTTGTTTTTCTCCTCAACCGAAGTTCACTTCGCATTCAGTTGAGTGAGGGGTGTGGTCGTTACGCGAGCAGTGCGCGCAGTTCGCGCAGGAAGATTTCACCGAACTCGGCGATCGTCTGCTCGTGATGTATATCGCGGGAATAGCGCACGGTGAAGAGGAACCGGTTGTCCCCCGCCTCGCCCGTGATGTCGAGCAGGTGGGGCCGCTCCCCCCGGGCGCTTTCCTGGGCCGGCGCGGGGATCGCGGTCCGGAACGGGCCCGTGGCGGGTCCGTCACCGGATGAGACATCGAACCGGCCCAGGTAGTTGAAGGCCACCTGTGGTGCGGCGGCCCCGGCCAGCGTGGGGGCGCCGGCCAGGTACCGCAGCGCGCCGTATCCCAGGCCACGGCCGGGGACGGCACGGAGCTGCCGGGCCACCGCCTTGGCGCGCGCCCGGGGCGGCTGCCCCTGCGGCACGTTCAGGCGCACCGGGTGGATCGTGGTGAACCAGCCGACCGTGTGGGTCAGGTCGACGCCTTCAACCGTCTCGTCGCGGCCGTGGCCCTCCAGGTCGATGGTGATGGCGTCGGTGCCCGCCCAGGCGGAAAGGCCGGCGCCCAGCGCGGTCAGCAGAATGTCCTCGGTACGGACCCGGTGGGCGCCCGGTGCCGTACGCAGCAGCGCTTCGGTCTCCTGTTCGCCCAATTCGATGGTGAATTCCGACTCGGAAGATATCGTGTTCGGTCCCCGGCCGTCCATGGGCAACGGAGCCGAGGGGCTGTTCACGACGCTCTCCCAATAAGGGAGTTCGGAATCCAGCGCGCCTTGGGTGGCATGTTCGCGCAGCCGCGTGACCCACTGGCTGTAGGAAGTCGGTACGGGCGCCAGCCGTACCGTTTCCCCGGTGCGTGCCTGCTCGTACGCCTCCTGGATGTCGTCCAGGAGGATGCGCAGCGAGACCGCGTCGGTGACCAGGTGGTGCACGGCCAGCAGCAGCCGGGAGGGGTGGACGCCGCCGCCGTCGAAGATCACGCAGCGTGTCACCGGGCCCCTCTCCACGTCCAGGGAGGACTGGATACGGCGGACCGCCTCGTCCAGCGTCGCGTCCAGTTCCGCCGCGGGGACGCCCGAGACGTCCTCGCGGGTGAGTGGCACCGCCTCCTCGACGGGGGCGGGGACCTGGGTCCGTACGCCGTCGGGGCCCGGAGCGGCGAAGCGCATCCGCAGCGCCTCGTGGTGCGCGGTGACCGCCGTCACCGCCCGGCCCAGCGCGTCCAGGTCGGCGTCCTCGGTCAGCTCCAGTTGGACGGACATGTTGTAGTGGTCCGGCGCGGTGCGGTAGGTGTCGAAGAACCACTGCTGTACGGGGGTGAGCGGAACCGGTCCGCTCGGCGCGGCAGCCGCGGCGGTGTCCGCGGTGCCCTCGCCCGCCTCCCGGACGGTGGTGTCGATCAGCTCCGCCAGCGCCCGTACCGTACTGGCACGGAAGACGTCCTTGGAGGTCAGCGGCAGTCCGGCGCGGCGGACCCGGGAGACGAGCTGGATGCTGAGGATGGAGTCGCCGCCCAGCGCGAAGAAGTTGTCCTCCAGGCCGACGGACTCCTCCTCCAGCCCCAGCAGTTCGGCGAAGACACCGGCGAGCAGACGCTCGGTCTCCGTCTCCGGAGGGGTCACATCGGCCTGGGTGCCTGCGGGGATCTCCGGCTCGGGGAGCGCCTTGCGGTCGACCTTGCCGCTGCTGGTGGTGGGCAGCGCGTCCAGGGCGACGACGACGGCGGGCACCATGTAGTCCGGCAGGGTACGGGCGAGCAGTTCGCGCAGCTCACCGTTGCCGGGGGCCTGCGCACCCGGGTTGGGCACGACGTACCCCGCGAGCTGCTTGACGCCGGACCGGCCCTCCCGGGCCACCACCACGGCCTGCGCCACGTCAGGGTGCGCGGCGAGCGCCGCCTCGATCTCACCCAGCTCGATGCGGAAGCCGCGGATCTTGACCTGGTCGTCGGTGCGGCCGAGGTATTCGATGGTGCCGTCGGCGGTACGGCGCACCAGGTCGCCGGTGCGGTACATCCGCGCTCCGGGCTCCCCGAAGGGGTCGGCGACGAACCGTTCCGCCGTCAGACCGGGACGGCCGAGGTAGCCGCGGGCCAACTGCGTTCCCGACACGTGCAGTTCCCCTGCCACGCCGACCGGTACGGGGCGCAGCATCCGGTCCAGGATGTAGGCGCCGGTGTTGCGCACGGGCCGTCCGACCAGCGGCCGGGGGCTCTCGGCGAGCCTGCACCACAGGGAGTCGACGGTGACCTCGGTGGGGCCGTAGAAGTTGTAGCCGGTGGTCCCGGTGGCGCCTCGCAGCTCCTGCCACAGCGCCTCGCCCACCGCCTCGCCGCCCAGCATCAGCCCGGCGGGCCGGTGCTCCTCACGGGTGAGCAGCCCGGCGGCCAGGACCTGTTCGGCGTAGGTCGGGGTCAGGTCCAGGACGTCGATGCCCTCCTTGATCACGTACTCGACCAGCGCCTCGGGGTCGCGGCGGGTGTCGTCGTCGATGACGTGCAGCTCGTGGCCCGCGAACATGAACAGCAGGCCCTCCAGCGAGGTGTCGAAGGAGAACACGGCGGTGAGCGCGGCGCGCAGCCGGCGCCCGCCGACGTGCTGCTCCTCGGCACCGATGAGGACGCTCTCGTGGTTGCGGTAGAGGTTGAGCCACCCCTCGTGCGGGATCAGCACACCCTTGGGGCGGCCGGTGGAGCCGGAGGTGTAGATCAGGTAGGCGGCGTTGTCCGGGCGCAGCGGGCGCACCCGGTCGGCGTCCGTGGGCGCGGCGTCCGGGCAGGCCGCCAGCAGCTCACGGGTCGCCGAGTCGCCGAGGTCCAGGACGGGCAGGCCCTCGGGGAGGGCCGGTTCCTCGCCGGTGTCCTGCCCGGCCACCAGGACGAGGGCCGGGGCGGCGTCCTGGAGCATGAACGCGACCCGGTCGCCCGGCAGTCCGGGGTCGACGGGTACGTACCCCGCGCCCGCCTTCAGCGTCCCCAGGATGCCGATGAGCATGTCCTCGGTACGCGGCAGGGCGAGCGCCACCAGGTCCTCGGGACCGACGGAGCGGGAGATGAGGTGGTGGGCGAGCCGGTTGGCACGCGCCTCCAGCTCCGCGAAGGTCAGCGCCGTCGCACCGCACACCAGCGCGGTCTGCCCGGGTGTCCGCGCCGCCTGGGCCTGGAAGACGTCCAGGACCGTGCCGCCGGCCGGCGGGTGCACGGGCCCGGTGGTGTCGGTGGCCAGTCGCTCGCGCTCGTCCGCGGTGAGCATGGGCAGGGCGGCCATCGGACGGGCGGTGGCGCCGTCCTCGGCGAGCCCCTCGGCGAGGGTGGCCAGGTGACCGGCCAGCCGCTCCACGGTGCTCAGGTCGAACAGGTCCGTGCTGTACTCGATCGACGCCCGCAGCTCGTCCCCGTCCTCCTGGAACTCGAAGGTCAGGTCGAACATGGAGAAGTCCAGCGTCAGCGGCTGTTCGGAGAGGGTGACGCCGTGCAGGTCCATCGGCTCGGCCGGGGTGTTCTGGAACGCGATCAGCGCCTGGACCAGCGGCGGACGGCTCATGTCCCGCTCGGTCACCACCGCGTCCACGACCCGCTCGAACGGCGCGTCCGCGTGCGCGAAGGCTTCCAGCACCGTCTCCCGTACGGAGCCCAGGAACGTACCGAAGGGCTGCTGCTCGTCCACGTCCTCCCGCAGCACGAGCGTGTTGACGAAGAACCCGATCAAGCCCTCCACCTCGGCCCGGTCCCGGCCCGAACTGAGCGTGCCCAGCGCAATGTCCCGCTGCCCGCTCCACCGCGACAGCACCAGCGCACTGAGCGCCGTCGTCGCCATGAACAACGACGCACCGTGCTCCTGCGCCGCCCGCGCCAACCCCTGAGTGGCCTGGGCCGAGAGCCGGAAGCGGTGCACCGCGCCCGCGTCACTGCGGATCGCCGGACGCGGCCGGTCGGTCGGCAGCTCCAGCGGCTCCAGGCCGGTCAGCTTCTCCTGCCAGTAGCCGAGCTGGCGGTCCAGTTCACCGCCGGAGAGGCGCTCGCGCTGCCAGACGGCGTAGTCGGCGTACTGGACGGGCAGCGGCGGCAGCCCGGCGTGCTCCAGCAGACGTACGGCGTCGCGCGAGCCGGACTCCAGGGCCGCGTTGTAGAGCGCACCCAGCTCGCGGGAGACCACACCCATCGACCAGCCGTCCGAGACGATGTGGTGGATCACCACGGCCAGCGCGTGTTCGTCCTGGTCCGCACGGACCAGCAGGGCGCGCAGCAGCGGGCCGGTACGCAGGTCGAACGGCACCGCGAACTCCGCCCGGAGCCGCTCGCGCAGCTCCGCCTCGCGCGCCTCGCGCCCGGTCGCGCTCAGCTCGGCGACCGGCACCGGCACCTCGTATCCCTCGCCGATGACCTGCACGGCCTCGCCCTCCACGGCGTGGAAGGTGGTGCGCAGCGCCTCGTGGCGCAGCACCAGGGCCGACAGGGCGGCGGAGAGCGCGCCGGTGTCCAGCGGGCCGGTCAGCCGCAGCACGCCGCCGGCGTTGTAGGCGACGTTGCCGGACTCGAACTCGTCCAGGAACCACAGCCGCTGCTGGGCGAAGGACAGCGGCAGATCACGGCTGCGGTCCGCGGGCCGGATCCGTCCGGTGTGCTCGGCGGCACGCCCCTCGGCGACCCGCTCGGCGAACTCCGCGATCGTCGGCCGGTCGAACAGCGCCCGCGCCGAGACCTCGATCCCGAACGCCTTCCGCACCCGCGAGATCACCTGGATGCTGACGATGGAGTTGCCGCCCAGCTCGAAGAAGTTGTCGTGCACGCCGATGCCGTCGAGCTGGAGCGCCTGGGACCAGATGCCGGCGAGCACCTCCTCCAGCTCGTTGCGCGGCGCCACGCGCTCCGCCGTGGGGGCGAAGAGGGTGGAGTCGGGTGCGGGCAGCGCACGGCGGTCGACCTTGCCGTTGATCGTCAGCGGCAGCTCGTCCAGGACCACCAGGGCCGAGGGCACCATGTACTCGGGCAGGCCGCGGGCCATGTGCTCCTTGAGTACGGCGGCCTCCAGTGCGGGGCCTTCGGGGCGCGACGCGGCATAGCCGACCAGCCGCAGCCCGCCCGGCCCCTCGGCAGCGATCACGCACGCCTGGCCGACGCCGGGTGCAGCCGCCAACGCGGCCTCCACCTCGCCGAGTTCGACCCGATGGGCCCGGATCTTGACCTGGTCGTCGGTACGGCCCTGGTACTCCAGCGCACCATCGACCGTCCAGCGCACCAGGTCACCGGTGCGATACATCCGCTCCCCCGGCCCCCCGAACGGATCGGCGACAAACCGTTCCGCCGTCAGACCGGGACGGCCCAGATAGCCGCGGGCCAACTGCGCCCCCGCGACATACAGCTCACCGGGCACACCCACCGGCACGGGGCGCAGCCAGGCGTCCAGGACATAGGCCCGCATGTTCCACGACGGGCCACCGATCAGCACGGCACCGGACGGGTCGGCGTCCTCGGGGGCCAGGCGCTGGACGACACAGCCCACGGTCGCCTCGGTCGGCCCGTACTCGTTGATCACCGTCGCGCCCGGATGCGCGGCCCGCCACGGCGCCAGCACCTCCCCCAGAAGCTGCTCACCACCCACCACCAGATCGCCCTCGGCCAGCACCTCGGCCGGCAGCGACTCCAACAGCGGCAGATGACTGGGCGTGGCCTTCACGAACGTCGGCCGCGGCCGGCCCTCACCCGACCACAACCCCGGATCGAGCACATCCAGATCACTGACATACACCGTGCCGCCCGCCGTCAGCGGCGCGAAAAGCGTGGTGACGGTCAAGTCGAAGGAGACCGAGGAGTGCAGCACCGCACCACCCCGGATCCCCGGATAGGCACCCGCACACCACATCAGATAGTTCGACAACCCCCGATGCGGCACCACCACACCCTTAGGACGCCCCGTCGACCCCGAGGTGTAGATCACGTACGCCGCATGGCCCGGCCGCAGCACCGCACCACCACGCCGGTCTGCGTCGCTCAGGTCGGCGGCGGACAATTCCGCGAGCGCCGTGCCGGTCGCCGGGTCCTCCAGCGCCAGGTGGCGGGTGCCCTCCGCAGGCCGTACGGAAAGATCTCCCGCACTCCGGGTGAGCACGCACACCGGACGGGCGTCCTCCAACAACCCCGCAATCCGCTCCGCCGGATACTCCGGATCCACCGGCAGATACGCCGCCCCCGCCTTCAAGACGCCATACAGCGCCACCATCAACTCCGCCGACCGCGGCATCGACACCGCCACGACATCCTCCGGCCCCACCCCCAGACCCACCAGATACCGCGCCAGCCGATTAGCCCGCGCATTCAACTCCGCATACGACAACACCCCACCGTCCGACACCACCGCCGCCACCCCCGGCGACCGCACCACCTGCGCCTGGAACAGCTCCACCACCGTCTCCCCCGACAGCGGGTGCCCGGAGCCTGTGCGCAGCGCCGTGAGGTCTGCGCGCTCGCCCTCGGTCAGCATCGGCAGGGTGGCCATCGGCCGCTCGGTGGCGCCGTCCGCGGTCAGCGCCTCCACCAGGGCGACGACATGCCCGGCCAGCCGCTCGACGGTCGTGGCGTCGAAGAGGTCAGTGCTGTATTCGATGGAGCCGAGCAGGCCCCCTTCGTGCTCCCGGAAGTCGAAGGTGAGGTCGAACGCCGCCTGCTGCCGGGGTACGTGGTACTCCTCCAGCGTCAGCCCGCTCATCCGCAGTGGCGCGGCGGGGGTGTTCTGGAGGGAGACCAGCGCCTGGACCAGCGGCGGGCGGCTCTGGTCGCGGTCGGTGACGATCGCGTCCACCACCCGCTCGAAGGGCACCTCGGCGTTGGCGAACGCCTCCAGCACGGTCTCCCGTACGGAGTCCAGGAACGCGCCGAAGGAGCGCTGCTCGTCCACGTCCGAGCGCAGCGCCAGGGTGTTGATGAAGAAGCCGACGATCGGCTCGACCTCGGAGCGCTCCCGGCCGGAGACGGAGGTGCCGACCGCGATGTCGCGCTGTCCGGAGTAGCGGGCCAGTACGAGCTGGGTGAGCGCGGTGACGGCCATGAACAGGGTCGCGCCGCGCTCCCGGGCCACCGCCGTCAGCCGCTCGGTCAGGGCCGGTGACAGGGAGAACAGGTGCTGGTCGCCGGCCGAGGTCCGGACCGCCGGGCGGGGCCGGTCGGTGGCCAGGGACAGCGGCGGAACGTCCGCCAACTGCTGCTTCCAGTACGCGAGTTGCTTGTCCAGCGCGCCGCCGGAGAAGTGCTCGCGCTGCCAGACGGCGAAGTCCGCGTACTGGAGGGGCAGCGGCTTCAGGCCCGCCCGCTCCAGCAGCGCGGCGGCCTCGCGCGGGCCGTCCTGGAGGGCCGCGCCGTACAGGGCGCTCAGCTCACGCTCGACGACGCCGATCGACCAGCCGTCGACGATGATGTGGTGCATCGTGATGGCCAGGACGTGTTCGGTGTCCGCCAGCTTCAGCAGCAGGACCCGCAGCAGCGGGCCGGTGCGCAGGTCGAAGGGGCGGGCCCGCTCGGCCCGCAGCAGGCCCTGGACGATCTGCGCGCGCTCGGCGTCCGGGGCCGTGGGGACCTCGGAGACCGGTACGGGCACGGTGAACGGCTCGCCGATGATCTGGACGCCCTGCCCGTCCACCGCGTCGAACGTCGTACGCAGCGACTCGTGCCGGGCCACCAGCGCCGTCAGCGCCGCCGACAGCGCCGCCACGTCCAGCTCGCCGGTGACCTTCAGCGCGGAGGAGGAGTTGTACTCCGCCTTGTCGGTGCCGAACTCGTCGAGGAACCACAGCCGTTGCTGCGCGAACGACAGCGGCAGGTCCCGGTCCCGGCCGGCCGGCGCGATCCCGCCGGGCCGGCCTCCTGCCTCGGCGCCGCCGGCCAGGCGGGAGCGCATCCGGTCCCTGACGTGCGCGGGCAGGGACTGGATCCAGCTCTCGCGTGATGCCGCCGCGTCCATGCGTGTCTCTCCTTCTACCGGTGGAACGAGGTGGTACGGGTGCTACGGGCCGGGCCTGTGGGGCGGCCCGGTCCGGTGGGGCGGTCTGCCTCTGTGGTGCGGCCCGGCCGGGTGCCGCGGTGCGGTCCGGCGGGGCGGCCCGGCCCGCCGGAGCGGGCCGGGCGGTGGTGCGCGCGGATCACGAGAGTTCGGCCAGCACCTGGGCCTCCACCGCGGCGGCCAGGTCGGCCACCGTCGGGTTGTCGAACAGCGTCCGGGCGGGCAGGTCGATCATGAAGATCTCGCGGACCCGGGAGATGACCTGGATGCTCAGGATCGAGTCGCCGCCCAGGTCGAAGAAGTTGTCGGTGACGCCGACCTTCTCCACGCCCAGCACGTCGGCCCAGATGTCGGCGACCAGTTCCTCGCCCGGGTTGCGCGGCGCGACGTACTCGCGCGTCCCCGCCGCGTCGTCCGGCGAGGGCAGGGCCCGCCGGTCGACCTTGCCGTTGGGGGTGAGCGGGAAGGCGTCCAGGACGATCACCGCGGACGGGACCATGTAGCTGGGCAGCGACCGGCCGATGAACTCCTTCAGCTCCTCTGGGGCGGGCGCCTGGCTGCCTGCCTCCGGCACGGCATAGGCCACCAGCCGCTTGCTGCCGCCGTGGTCGTCGCGGGCCAGCACCAGCGCCTGGGCGACGGCCGGGTGCGCGGCGGCAGCGGCCTCGATCTCGCCCAGTTCGATCCGCAGGCCGCGGATCTTGACCTGGAAGTCCGTACGGGAGACGAAGTCCAGGTTGCCGTCGGGCAGCCAGCGCACCAGGTCACCGGAGCGGTACATCCGCGCGCCGGGCTCCCCGAACGGGTCGGCGACAAAGCGCTCGGAGGTGATCCCCGGGCGGTTCACATAGCCGCGGCCCATGCCGTCGCCGGACAGGTACAGCTCACCGGCGACGCCCGGCGGGACCGGCCGCAGGGCCGCGTCCAGGACGTAGACGCGGGTGCCGGCGATCGGGGTGCCGATCGGCAGCGGGCCGCTGCCCGCGTAGTTGCCGTTGACGATGAACAGCGAGGTGAACACGGTGCCCTCGGTGGGCCCGTACCCGTTGATCATCCGTACGCCGGGCAACTGCTCGACGACCTTGACGGCGTGCGCCGGGGAGAGGGTGTCACCGCCGGACATGATCAGCCGCAGTCCGGAGAAGACCTGGACGTCGCTGTCGACGATCTCGTGGAAGAGACCCGCGGTGATCCAGATGGCGGTGACCCCCCGCGAGTGGAGGAACTCCCCGGTCTCCGCCGCGGACATCATCCGGCTCGGGCTGACCGCCAGCGCCGCGCCGTTGAGCAGCGCGCTCCAGATCTCCAGCGTGCCCGCGTCGAAGGACACGGTCGCGAGCTGGCCCACCACGTCGCGTTCGGTCATCGCCAGCTTGGGGTCGCGGGCGACCCGCAGCACGCCCCGGTGCGGCAGTACGGCGCCCTTGGGGCGGCCGGTGGAACCGGAGGTGTAGATGACGTGCGCGAGGTTGTCCGGCCGTACGGTCACCTCGGGTGCGTCCGCGGGCTGCCCGGCGATGGCCCTGGCCTCGTCCGCGTCGTCCAGCAGGAGCAGCCGGGCATCGGTGGCGGGCAGCGCGCCCGCACAGTCCCCGTCGGTGACCACGAGCGTGGCGCCGGAGTCGGTGACCATGAAGGCGAGCCGGTCGGCCGGGTACTCGGGGTCCAGCGGTACGTATCCGCCGCCGGCCTTGAGCACCGCCAGCAGGGCCACGAACAGCTCCGTACGGCGGCCCAGGCACACCCCGACGCGGGAGTCGGGGCGCACCCCGAGCTGGACCAGCCGGTGCGCGAGGCGGTTGGCGCGGGCGTCCAGCTCCGCGTAGCTCACCCGCTCCTCGCCGACGATCAGCGCGGTGTTCCGCGGGGCCCGGGCCACCTGCTCGGCGAAGACCCCGGTGAGGGTGGTGCCCTGGTCGCCGGGGGCGCCGCGGCCCCACTCCTCCAGGATGGTGTGCCGCTGCTGCCCGGTCAGCGCGTCGAGTTCGGCGATCTTCTCGCCGGTGACGGCGGCCACCGCACGGGCGTGCTGGAGGAGCTGGTCGCGCAGCGCCTCGACGGTGCCCAGGTCGAACACCGCCGGGTCGTACAGCAGGATCAGGCCGAGCTGCTTGCCGGTGACCGCGGCCAGGTTGAGCGGGTAGTTGGTGGACTCCACCGAGTTGCGGTCGCTGATGACCAGTCCGTGCCGGGCGGCCTCGTCGGCGCCCTCGGGGTAGTTCTCGAAGATCACCAGGCTGTCGAAGAGTGCCTGTCCGGCGGGCATGTCGCCCAGCGCCTGGACGCGGGAGAGCGGCAGGTGGTCGTGGAGCCGGGCCTGCACCTGCTCGGCCTGGAGCCGCTGGAGCCACTCCACCACCGGCTGTCCCGGGTCCAGCTTCACCCGTACCGGAAGGGAGTTGATGAACAGGCCGACCATGTCCTCGGCCCCGGCCAGGTCCGTGGGACGGCCCGAGGTCGTCGCGCCGAACACCACGTCGTCCTGTCCGCCGCGGCCCGCCAGCAGCAGCGCCCACAGGCCCTGGACGACGGCGTTGACGGTCAGCCGGTTGCGGCGGGCGAACTCCATGAGGCGGTCGGACAGCTCCTGGCCCAGCTCCACCGGCAGCCGCTCGGAGGAGTGGGACTGCCCGGCGTGGTCCGCCGGACGGTCGTACGGCAGCGCGACCGGGGTGTCGTAGCCGACGAGCTGCGTACGCCAGAACTCCTCGGCCTCGGGGACGTCCCGGCCCGCCATCCAGCGCGCCTGCTCCCCCAGCCGCCGGCCACCGGCGACGGCGGGCAGCGGCCGGCCGTCCTTGCGGGCGATGAAGTCGTCCATGACCAGGGACAGCACCCGGGCGACGCTCCAGCCGTCCAGCAGGATGTGGTGGAAGGTGAACAGGACGCGGACCCGCTCCTCACCGACCCGGGCCAGCGTCACCCGGGCCAGCGGCACCTGCCGCAGGTCCAGCCCGCGCTCCTGGTCGGCGCGCAGCAGCGCCTCCCAGCGCGCGGCCTGCCCGGCCGGGTCGTCCTGGCGCCAGTCCAGGATGTCGACCGGCAGTTCCACCTCGCGGTGCACCACCTGCACCGGCTCGGGGACGCCCTCCCACACCACGCCGATGCGCAGCGCCTGCACCTCATCGACGACACGCTGCCAGGACGCCGCGTACGCCGCGAGGTCGGCCAGGCCGTCGACGGTGAACATGAGCTGCTCGACGTACGCGGAGGAGTCGGACTCGGCCAGCGCGTGGAAGAGCATGCCGGACTGCATCGGCATCAGCGGGAGCACGTCCTCCACGCCGCGGCCGTCCCCGGCCACCCGGTCCACCGCGGCCTGGTCCAGCTTGGCCAGCGGGAAGTCCGACGGTGTGCAGCCGCCGGCCCCGGGGGTCTCGCAGTGGGTGAGGAACTCCTCCAGCGCCGTGACGAAGCCGGTCGCCAGGTCCCGCATCGTCTCCTCGGCGAAGTCGCCGGCCGCGTAGGCCCACTTGACCGACAGGCGGCCGTCGACGATGTGGCCGACCACGTCGACCGCGTGGTCCCGGCCGGCCAGCAGCCCGGCGTCGTCCTGGAGGAACCGGATGTCCTGGAAGACCGGGGCGCCGGCTCCCGGGGTCCCGGGGGCCGCCGAGGTTCCGGAGGCCGCCGTGCCGCTGTCGAACTGGCCCAGGTAGTTGAAGCTGACCTGCGGGTTCAACTCGGGGACCGCGCCGCGCAGATGGCGCAGGGCGCCGTAGCCGATGCCGCGGTTCGGGGCGGCGCGCAGGTGCTCCTTGGCGGACTTCACCAGGACGTCCCAGGTGGTGTCCTTGGCGTCCGCGGTGTCCTCGTCCGTGCCCGTGCCCGTGCCCGTACGGCCGTCGGTGGCCTCGGCCGCGCCGGAGAGCAGCTCCACCGGGAAGACCGTGGTGAACCAGCCCACCGTCCGGGACAGGTCGACCCCGGCGAGTACCTCCTCGCGGCCGTGGCCCTCGACGTCGACGACCACCCGGTCCTGACCGGTCCACTGCCCGAGCACCCGGCCCAGGACCGCCAGCAGCACCTCGTTGATCCGGGTCCGGTAGACGGCCGGGACCTTCTGGAGGAGCCGCTGGGTGGCCTGTGCCGACAGCTCGGCCGAGGCGACGGACAGGGACCGCTCACCGGTCCCGGCGGCCTCGGCAGCGGCAGCGCGTCCGGGCAGCTCGGTCGGTACGCCGTCGCCGACCCGGGACCAGTACTCCAGCTCCGCGTCGAACCCGCCGTCCTCGGTGTGGGTCCGCAGCCGCGCCGCCCACTCCTGGAAGGAGGTCGTCTTCGGGCCGAGGTCCACCGGCGCGCCGGAGACCAGTTGCCCGTAGGCGGTCGTCAGGTCCTCCAGCACCACGCGCCAGGACACGCCGTCCAGCACCAGGTGGTGGGCGACGAGCACGAGCTGTGTGCCCTCCTCGCCCAGACCGACGGTCAGTCCGCGCAGCAGCGGGCCCTCGGTGAGGTCCAGCCCGTCGCGGGCGTCGGCGATCAGCCGGTCCGTCTCGGCCTGCCGCTCCTCGGCGCCCAGATGTGAGAGGTCGGTGTGGGGCAGCGGCGGTACGGAGGCGGCAGCACCGTCACCGGCACCGGCTCCGCCGTCCTGGACGGTCTGTGTCCACACGCCCTCCGCGTCCTGTACGAAGCGCAGGCGCAGCGCGTCGTGGTGGGCGACCACGGCGGCCACCGCGCCGGCCACCGCGTGCAGGTCGGCGTCGGCGGGCAGGGTCGCGGCCATCGACATGTCGAAGCGGTGCCGGGGGCCGGAGTAGGTGGCGAAGAACCACTCCTGGATGGGCGTGAGCCTCACCGGGCCTTCGACGCGGACGGCGGTGGCGGCCTGGTCCCGCTCCTGTCCGGCCCGGCCGACGTGCTCGGCCAGGGCGCGGACCGTCTGGTGGTCGAAGACGTCCTTGGGCGCCATGGCCAGTCCGGCGGCGCGTGCCTGGGAGACGACCTGGATGCTCAGGATCGAGTCGCCGCCCAGGTCGAAGAAGTTGTCCTCGACGCCGACCTTCGTCAGGCCCAGTACCTGCGCCCAGATGCCGGCCAGCAGCTCCTCCAGCGGGGTGCCGGGGGCCACGTGCTGCTGCTCGTCGGTGCCGTACGCCTCGGGCTCGGGCAGCGCCTTGCGGTCGACCTTGCCGTTGGGCAGCAGGGGCAGCGCGTCCAGCGGTACGAAGGCGGCGGGGACCATGTAGTCCGGCAGCGTCCGCGCGAGGTGGGCGCGCAGGTCGGCGGTGTCCAGGGTGGCGCCGGTGCGCGGTACGGCGTAGCCGGCCAGCCGCTGGGCGCCGCCCTGACCGCGGACCGCCAGGACGACGGCCTGGGCGACGTCGGGGTGTGCGGCAAGTGCGGATTCGACCTCGCCGAGTTCGATGCGGAAGCCGCGGATCTTGACCTGGTCGTCGGCGCGGCCGACGAACTCCAGGACGCCGTCGGCGGTCCAGCGCACCACGTCACCGGTGCGGTACATCCGCGTACCGCCGCCCTCGAACGGGTCGGCGAGGAACCGTTCCGCCGTCAGACCCGGACGGCCGACGTAGCCCTGGGCCACGCCCTCGCCGCCGATGTACAGCTCACCGGGCACGCCCGCGACGACCGGCCGCAGCCAGGCGTCCAGGACGTAGACCCGGACGTTGGGAAGCGGTGTGCCGATGGGCGGAATGGGGCCGGCGGTCAGCGGACCGCTGAGCGTGGTCACCACCGTGCCCTCGGTCGGGCCGTAGGCGTTGATCATCCGCCGGCCCGGCGCCCACCGCGCCACCAGCTCCGCACCGACCGCCTCGGCGCCCACCATCAGCGAGCGCAGCTCCGGCAGCTCGGCGTCGGGGAGAGCCGACAGGAGCGTGGGAACCATGAAGGCGTGGTTGACCCGGTGCCGCTCCAGCAGCGCCACCAGCTCCTCCGCCGGAACGACTCCGGGCGGTGCGGGCACCATGGCCGCACCGGTCCCCAGGCCCGGCAGGACCTCCAGGAGCGAGGCGTCGAAGCTCGGCGAGCTGATCTGGAGCAGCCGGTCCCCGGCCTTCAGGCCGAAGCCCGCGACGAGTCCGCTCACCAGGGCGGCCAGGCCCCGGCCGGTCACCTCCACGCCCTTGGGCAGCCCTGTCGAACCGGAGGTGTAGATCATGTAGGCGGGCTGGTCCAGCGGCACCGTGACGTCGGGCAGGTCGGTGGGCCGGGCGGCCAGCTCCTCGGCGAGCCGGTCCACCTCCACCAGCCGGGTGCCTTCCGCCCTCGGCAGCGACCGGGCCCACGCGGATTCGGTCACGACCAGGACGGCCTGGGAGTCCGTGAGCATGTGTGTGAGCCGGTCGGCCGGGAACTTGGGATCCACCGGCACATACACCGCACCGGCGTGCGCCACCGCCACCAGCGCGACCAGCCACCGCACCCCCCGCTCCAGGGCGACCGCCACCCGCTGCCCGGGCCGCACCCCCTCGGCAATCAGGTGGTGCGCCAACTGCGCGGCCCGCGCATGCAGTTCCGCGTACGACAGCGTCTCCGCGTCCGTGATCACCGCCGGCAGATCAGGCGTACGGGCCAACTGCGCCCGCAGCAGCCCACCGAGCGTCAGCCGCTCGACTCCACCCGCACCACGCCCCCACTCCTCCAGGAGGAGGTGCCGCCGCTCGGCGCCCAGCAGGTCGAGCCGGCCGAGCGTGAGGTCCGCGGGGACGCCGGCCAGGGTCTCGGCGTGCGCGGCCAGTTCGGCGTGCAGCGCCTCGATGGTGGTGCGGTCGAAGACCGCCGGGTCGTAGGCGAGGGTGAACTCCAGCCGCTCGCCGCCGTGGACGATCAGGTTGAGCGGGTAGTTCGTGGCCTGGAAGACGTTGATGTCGTCCACGGCCAGGCCGTTGCGTCCGGTCGCGTCCATGTCCACGGGCGCGTTCTCGAAGACGACGAGGCTGTCGAAGAGCGGCTGCCCCGCCGGGACCTCGCTCAGCGCCTGTACGCGGTTCAGCGGCAGGTGGTCGTGGTCGCGGGCGCGGACCTGCTCGGCCTGGAGGCGCTGGAGCCACTCCACCACCGGCAGGTCCGGTTCCATCCGTACGCGTACGGGCAGGGAGTTGATGAACAGGCCGAGCATGTCCTCGGCGCCGTCCAGGTCGGTGGGGCGGCCGGAGGTGGTCGCGCCGAAGACCAGGTCGTCGCGGCCGGTGCGGCCGGCCAGCAGCAGCGCCCATAGGCCCTGGACGACGGCGTTGGCGGTCAGCCGGTTGCGGCGGGCGAAGGCGTCGATCCGCTCGGACAGCTCCTTGGGCAGTTCCGCGTGGACGCGCTCGGTGGAGTGGGACTGCCCGGCCCGTACGGCGGGGCGGTCGTAGGGCAGCGCGACGGGGGTGTCGAAGCCGGCGAGCTGGGCGCGCCAGAACTCCTCGGCCTCGGGGACGTCACGGCCCGCCATCCAGCGGGTCTGCTCCGCCAGCCGCTTGCCGCCCGTGACGGCGGGCGGAGGCGCGCCCTTCTTGCGGGCCGCGTAGTCCTCCAGGACCAGGGAGAGCACGCGCGGCATGCTCCAGCCGTCCAGCAGGATGTGGTGGAAGGTGAACAGGACCCGTACGTGCTCCTCGCCGACCCGGGCCAGCGTGAGGCGGGCCAGCGGCACCTGGCTCAGATCCAGGCCGCGTGCCCGGTCGGCGGCCACCCGCGCCTCCCAGCGCGCGGCCTGCTCCTGCGCGGGCGCCTGGCGCCAGTCGGCGGTCTCCACCGGCAGCGTCACGTCGCGGTGGACGACCTGCACCGGCTGCGGTACGCCTTCCCAGACCACGCCGACGCGCAGCGCCTGCACCTCATCGACGACCCGCTGCCAGGAGGCCGCGAACGCCGTGAGGTCGGTGACCCCGTCCACCGCGAACATGAGCTGCTCGAAGTAGGCCGAGGCGTCCGACCCGGCGAGGGTGTGGAAGAGCATGCCGGTCTGCATCGGCATCAGCGGCAGGACGTCCTCCACGCCGCGGCCGTCCCCGACGACCGCGTCCACCGCGGCCTGGTCCAGGTCGACCAGCGGGAAGTCCGAGGGCGTACGGCCGCCGGCGCCGGGGGCCGCGCAGTGCACGAGGAAGTCCTCCAGCGCCGCGGCGTAGCGCGCCGCCAGGTCCCGCACCGTCTCCTCGGGCAGGACGCCCGCGGCCCAGGTCCACTCCACGGTCAGCTCGCCGTCCACGACGCGGCCCGCCACCTCCAGGGAGTGGGCCGGGGCGTCCGAGGCGCTGCGCAGGTGGCCCGGGCGCGGCAGCGCCGCCCGGTACAGGCCGTCACCGCGGACCGGTGCGCCGGAGCGCTCCAGGTAGGAGAAGCCGATCTGCGGGCGTACGGAGGCCAGGTCGCCGGCGGCCGAGTCGGGGTCGCCGAGGTAGCGCAGCGCGCCGTAGCCGATGCCCTGGTTGGGGACGGCCCGCAGGTGCTCCTTGGCGGACTTCATCAGGGCGTCCCAGGCGGCCGTGCCGTCCCCGGCGGTCCCGTCGGCGGCGGAGGGCAGCTCCACCGGGTAGGCGGAGGTGAACCAGCCGACCGTCCGCGACACGTCGAGCCCCGCGAAGACCTCCTCGCGGCCCTGTCCCGCGACCTCCACCAGCACCCGGTCCTGGCCGGTCCACTCCCCGAGCACCCGGCCCAGGACGGCGAGCAGCACCTCCTCGGTCCGCGTTCCGTACGCGTCGGGGACCTGCTCCAGGAGCTGCCGGGTGGCCTCGGCCGAGAGCCCGGCCGCCACGGTCCGCAGCGGGTCGGTGACGTCCTTCGCGGGCTTGCCCGCACCGGGCAGGGCGGTGGGCACGTCCTCGCCGACCTGGAGCCAGTGGTCCAGCTCCGCGTCGAAGCCGCCGGACTCCACGTGCGAGCGCAGCCGGGCGGCCCATTCCTGGAAGGAGGCCGTCTTGGTTCCCAGGTCCACCGGGCTGCCGTCGGCGAGCTGCCGGTAGGCCCGCGCCAGGTCCTCCAGCAGCACCGGCCAGGACGCCTCGTCCAGCACCAAGTGATGGGCTACGACGGTGAGTTCGGCTTCGCCGCCGCCCAGCTCCAGGAGCGCGAAGCGGATCAGCGGGCCTTCGGCGAGGTCGAAGCCGGTCTGGAGGGCGTCGGTGACCTCGGCCACGGCGGTCTCCCGGTCGGCGGCGGCGCGCCCCGACAGGTCGTGCCGCTCCAGGGTGATGGCGGCGTCCTCGGCGAGGTTGCGCTGCCGCCACCCGGCGCCGGTGCGCTCGTAGCGCAGCCGCAGCGCGTCGTGGTGCCCGGCCACGGCGGTCACCGCGCCCGCCAGCGCGTCCGGGTCCGTGCCGGGCGCCAGCGCGACCCGTACGGCCTGGTTGTAGTGGTGCGGGGCCTTGCGGTGGGTACGGAAGAACCAGCGCTGGACAGGGGTCAGTACCACGGGGCCCTCCACGGGGGGTTGCTCGTCTGCGGTGCCGGCGCCGCCCGCGGCGTTCCCGGCGTCCGGCAGCCCGGCGGCGAGTTCCGCGACGGTCTGCCGGACGAATACGTCCTGCGCGCTCAGTTCGATGCCCGCGGCGCGGGCACGGGAGACGACCTGGATGCTGAGGATCGAGTCCCCGCCCAGGTCGAAGAAGTTGTCGGTGACGCCGACCTTTTCCAGGCCCAGCACCTGTGCCCAGATGCCGGCCAGCGTCTCTTCGGCCGGGGTGCGCGGCGCCACGTACGCCGCGTCGTCGCCGACGGCGAGTTCCGCGGCGGGCAGCGCCTTGCGGTCGACCTTGCCGTTGGGCATCAGCGGCAGCGCGTCCAGCGGTACGAAGACGGCGGGGACCATGTAGTCCGGCAGCGTCTGCCCGAGGTGGGCGCGCAGGTCCGCCGCCTCGGGTGCGGTGCCGGCGGCCGGGACGACATAGCCGGCCAGCCGCTTGGCCCCGTTCTGGCTCTGTACGGCCACCACGACGGCCTGGGCGACGCCGGGGTGGGCGAGCAGCGCGGATTCGATCTCGCCGAGTTCGATGCGGAAGCCGCGGATCTTGACCTGGTCGTCGGCGCGGCCGACGAACTCCAGGACGCCGTCGGCGGTCCAGCGCACCACGTCACCGGTGCGGTACATCCGCGTACCGCCGCCCTCGAACGGGTCGGCGAGGAACCGTTCCGCCGTGAGGTCGGAGCGCCCCACGTAGCCCTGGGCCACGCCCTCGCCGCCGATGTACAGCTCACCGGGCACGCCCGCGACGACCGGCCGCAGCCAGGCGTCCAGGACGTAGACGCGGGCGTTGGGCACCGGCGTGCCGATCGGCGGGGTGACGCCGGTCCGAAGGGCGCCGCTGAGCGTGACCGCCACCGTGCCTTCCGTCGGGCCGTACGCGTTCGTCATCCGGCGGCCCGGGGACCACCGCGCCACCAGCTCCCCGCCGACCGCCTCCGCGCCCACCATCAGCGAGCGGAGCTCCGGCAGCTCGGCGGCGGGGAGGGTGGAGAGCAGAGCGGGGACCAGGAAGGCGTGGTTGACCCGGTGCCGCTCCAGCAGCGCCACCAGTTCCTCCGCCGGGATGACCCCGGGCGGTGCGGGCACCAGCGCGGCGCCCGCTCCCAGCCCCGGCAGGATCTCCAGGACCGAGGCGTCGAAGCTCGGCGAGCTGATCTGGAGCAGCCGGTCCCCGGCCTTCAGGCCGAAGCCCTCCTCCAGCGCCGTCATCAGCGCCACCAGGCCCCGGCCGGTCACCTCCACGCCCTTGGGCAGCCCCGTCGAACCGGAGGTGTAGATCACATACGCGGGCTGGTCCAGCGGCACCGTGACGTCGGGCAGGTCGGTGGGCCGGGCGGCCAGCTCCTCGGTGAGCCGGTCCACCTCCACCAGCCGGGTCCCGTGCCGTTTCGGCAGCGCTTCGGACCACGTCGACTCCGTGACCACGACCACGGCGTTCGAGTCGGACAGCATGTGTGTGAGCCGGTCGGCCGGGAACTTGGGGTCCACCGGCACATACACCGCACCGGCGTGCGCCACCGCCACCAACGCGACCAGCCACCGCACCCCCCGCTCCAGGGCGACCGCCACCCGCTGCCCGGGCCGCACCCCTCGGCAATCAGGTAGTGCGCCAACTGCGCCGCCCGCGCATGCAGTTCCGCGTACGACAGCGTCTCCGCGTCCGTGATCACCGCCGGCAGATCAGGCGTACGGGCCAACTGCGCCCGCAGCAGCCCACCGAGCGTCAGCCGCTCGACCTCACCCGCACCACGACCCCACTCCTCCAGGACCCGGCGCAGCTCCTCGGAGTCCAGCGTGCTCGCCTCGTGCATGGGGCGGTGCGGGGCGGTGACCAGCTCGCCGAGGAGGGTGCACAGGTTGCGCGCCAGACGCTCGACGGTGCCGGCGTCGAAGAGGTCCGTGCTGTATTCGACGGAGCCGGTCAGGCCGCCCCCGGCGTCCTGCCAGAACTCCAGCGTCACGTCGAACAGCGCGGCCTCGCGCGGCAGTTCCACGGGCGCGGCCGTGACGCCGGGCAGCTCGGGCAGCGCGGAGGGGGCGTTCTGGAGGACCATCATGGCCTGGATGAGCGGCGGGCGGCTGGGGTCGCGCTCGGGGACCACGGCGTCCACGACGCGCTCGAACGGCACCAGGGAGTGGTCCATCGCCTCGCGTACGGTCTCCCGGGCGCGGTCCACGAACTGCGCGAAACTCAGCGTCTCGTCCACGTCGGCACGCAGCGCCAGCGTGTCGACGAAGAAGCCGACCAGGTCGGCGAGTTCGGCGCGGTCGCGGCCGGCGTCGACGGTGCCGAGCACGATGTCGCGCTGCCCGGACCAGCGGGCCAGCAGGAGCTGGGTGGCGGCGGCGAGCGGCGCGAAGACGGTGGTGCCCTGCTCGCGGCCGACCGCGGTCAGCTTGCGTACGGTTTCGGCCGGGACGGTGAACAGGTGGCGGGCGCCCGCGGAGGTGCGCACCGCCGGGCGGGGCCGGTCGGTGGGCAGCTCCAGCGGCGTGGCGCCCGCCAGCCGGCGCTTCCAGTAGGCGAGCTGTTCCTCGACGGCGGGGCCGGTGAGCCGGTCGTGGTGCCAGGCCGCGAAGTCGGCGTACTGGACCGGCAGGGCCTCCAGCCCGGCGGCCTCGGCGAGGGCCACGGGGCCCGGGGCGGCCTTCCCCGCGGTCGTCAGGGCGGCGGCGTACAGCGCGCCGAGTTCGCGGGCGACGATGTCCATGGACCAGGCGTCGGCGGCGATGTGGTGCGCGGTCAGGACGAGCAGGTGCTCGTCGGGTGCCGTACGCACCAAAAGGGCGCGCAGTACGGGGCCGGCGGCCAGGTCGAAGGGGGCGGACACCTCGGCGCGCAGCACCTCCTCCAGGCGCCGCTCACGGTCCGGGCCGTCGGCGAGGTGGGTCAGGTCGGTGAGGGGCAGCGGTATCGCCGTGGTGTCCCCGATGACCTGGAGGACGGCCCCGTCCCGCTCGGTGTAGGTGGTGCGCAGCGGCTCGTGGCGGGCGACCAGGGCGCTCAGGGCGGCGGCGAGCGCGTCGGTGTCCAGGGTGCCGGTGAGCCGCAGGCCGGTGGTGCAGTTGTACGCGGCGCCGCCGGGCTCGTACGCGTCCAGGAACCACAGCCGCTGCTGGGCGGCGGAGGCGGGCAGCGCCGCGCCCCGGTCGACGGGGGTGACGGGCGTGCCGGTGCGCGCCTGCCGCGCCGCGCCGTCCTCGCCGAGGTGGGCGGCGAAGGCGGCCAGGGTCGGGTGGTCGAAGAGGGCGGTGGTGGCGGGGGTCAGGCCGAGCCGGCGGTCGACCTGGAAGGCCATCCGCAGGCCGGCGATGGAGTCGCCGCCGCGGGCGAAGAAGTCGTCGTCGCGGCCGATCCGCTCCCGGCCCAGCACCTGCGCCCAGATCTCGGCGAGCGCGGTCTCCAGTTGGGTGCGCGGGGCGGCGTAGGGGGCGGGGGCCGGGGCGGTGACGGTGGGGGCGGGCAGCGCCTTGCGGTCCACCTTGCCGTTGGGGGTCAGCGGCAGCCGTTCCATGGTCACGTACGCGGTGGGGACCATGTGGGCGGGCAGCCGGCCGGAGAGGTGGCGGCGCAGTTCGCTCGCGCTCGGTGCCTGTGCGGCGTCCAGCGGGACGTAGTAGGCGGCCAGTTGCCGTCCGCCGTCGGCGAGGGCGACGACGGACTGGAGGATCTGCTCGTGGTCGGTCAGCGCGGCCTCGATCTCGCCGAGTTCGACGCGCAGGCCGCGGATCTTGACCTGGCCGTCGGCGCGGCCGATGAACTCGTACTCGCCGCCCGGCAGCAGCCGTACCAGGTCGCCGGTGCGGTACATCCGGGAGCCGGCCGGGCCGTGCGGGTCGGCGACGAAGCGCTCGGAGGTGAGCCGGGGCCGGTTGATGTAGCCGCGGGCCAGTCCGCCGCCGGCGATGCACAGCTCACCGACCCCGCCCTCGGCGACCTGCTGGAGCTTCTCGTCCAGGACCGTGATCCGTACGCCGTCCACGGCCCGCCCGATGGAGGGCGAGACGGTCAGGCCGGCCGGGAGCGGCCCGTTGAGGGTGACGGTGACGGTGGCCTCGGTGGGCCCGTACATGTTGATCATCCGGCGGCCGGGGGCCCAGCGGGCGATCAGCTCGGGCGGGCACTTCTCGCCGCCGGTGGCCAGCGCGCGCAGCCGGGGCGCCTCGACGGGCGGGATGGTGGCCAGCACCGAGGGCGGCATCATGACGTGGGTGATGTCCGCCGTGACCAGCAGGTCGGCGAGGGCTTCGCCGACGGGCTGGGCGCCGCCGGGCAGCACGAGGGTGGCGCCCGCGTACCAGGTCTGTACGAGGTCGGCGATGGAGACGTCGAAGTTGGGCGAGGCGAACTGCAGGACCCGGCTGTCCTCGTCGATGTCCAGCGCGGTGACGTGCGCGGCGCCCAGGGCCCGGATGCCGCGGTGGGTGACGGCGACGCCCTTGGGGGTGCCGGTGGAGCCGGAGGTGAACAGGACGTAGGCCAGGGTGTCCAGGTTGGCCGCGGTCTGCTTCGGGGCGGCGCCCGCACTCCGTTCCGCGTCGGCGTGCTCGTCGGCTTGCTCGTCGGCCGCAAGGGTGTCCAGCAGCAGGGTCCGGGGCGCGGTGGCGGGCCGCGCGGGCACCGTGCTGTCGCTGATGACCAGCTCGATCCCGGCGTCCTGGACGATGAATGCCAGCCGCTCGGCGGGGTAGTTCGGGTCCAGCGGGACGTACGCGCCGCCGGCCTTCAGGACGGCCAGCAGGGAGATGATCAGCTCGGGGCCGCGGCGCAGGCACACGCCCACGCGCGTCTCGGCGCCCACGCCCTGGGCGGTGAGGTGACCGGCGAGCGCGTCGGCCCGTTCGTCGACCTCGCGGTAGGTCAGGCGGGTGGTCCCGCATTCGACGGCCGGGTGGCCGGGCCGGCGCGCTGCCTGGGTCTCGAACAGTCCGTGCAGGGTGACGTCGGCCGATGCCCACAGGGCATGCGGGAGGGAGTTGCTGTCAGAGTTCATGTCGAGTGACCCCATAGAGCGCCGAGAGGGAATGTGGGAGTGCCGTCGTGGCCGGCCGCTGTGGGATTGCCGCCGTGGGATGCCTGCCGCGGGCAGGGCTGACCGGCCCGCCGCTTCCGCGGGTGAGCGGCCGGGCGCGGCTGGTGCGCGCCGGCCGGTGGTGGGGTGGGGGTTTCGCGCGGCGGTCCGCCGGGCCGCGTGGGCCGCCCTGTCGGGTGGCCGTGGGCCCGGCGTCCGCCGTGGCGGGTCAGTTCCTGGCCGTGAGCGCCTCGCGTGTCAGCGTGCGTCCGGAGTACTGCAGGGCACGGATCTCACCGGTGGCCACGTCCTTGACGAACCGGCCGAGGAAGAGGCTGGCGTTGCCGGGCCGGCCGGAGAAGAACAGGCCGGTGTGCGGGGCGACGGAGTCCCGCTGGCCGTTGGGCAGTCCCAGGACGATGTGCTGGTCCTCGATGCCGACCGTCACGGCCAGGTCCCCGTTGCGGTAGGTGCCCGTACACTCCGCGAAGGTCGCGGCGGGCGCGGCCAGCGGCGGCTGCGGTGCGTGCAGGCCGATGTCCAGGCCGCACTCGCGCAGCTCCTCGACGACGGAGTCCCAAAGGGCCAGCCCCGAGGAGGTGTTGGTGGTCAGGGCGACGACGGTGCCCTGCCGCGGCTCGATGCGCAGGTGACAGGTGCTGCCGTCCAGGGTGCCGTCGTGGCCCAGCCAGTGGCGGCCGGCGGGGCCGAAGTGGCCCAGGCCCAGGCCCCAGCCGTCGGCCAGCCCGAAGGGTTCGGCGCCGGTGACGGGCTGGGCCATCTCGCGCAATACGGACGGGTCGGCGACGGCGGAGCGGTCCAGGTCGCCGGGCTCCTCCAGGTGCAGCCGGGCGAAACGTACGAGGTCGGCGGCGCTGCCCGCGAGGCCGCCGGAGGGCGCCGAGCCCGCGTCGGTGGTGCTCTGGACGACGTGCACCACCGTCCGGCCGTCGGGGGTGGTGTGGGCGGTGTGCCCGGGGGCCGCGGTCAGCGGCCGGCCGTCCTGGGGGGCGCCGGGCAGCAGGCCGATGCCGGTGCCCAGCGGCGTCAGCAGGTAGTCGCGGACCGCCTGCCACCAGGGCAGTCCGGTGGCGGCCTCCACGGCGCGGCCGGCGACGGCGTAGCCGATGTTGGAGTACGAGAAGGAGCCGGGCGTGGGCCAGGACGCGCGGGCGCGCTCGTCACCGGAGGTGAGGAACCCGGCCAGCCAGCGGCGCAGCGAGGGCGCTTCCTCGTCGAAATGGTCGGAGGGCAACCCGGCGGTGTGGCTGAGGAGTTGGCGCAGCGTGGCGTTCAGGGCGGGGTGGTCCGCCGCCGCGCCGCGCTCCTCGATCCAGGTCTTCACGGGGCTGTCCAGGTCCAGGTCGCCGTCGGAGACGAGCTGGAGGACGGAGGTCGCGGTCAGTGCTTTGGTGGTCGAGCCGAGGGCGAAGGCGGTGCCGACGCTGACCGGCCGGCCGCTGTCGTGCTCCTCCTCGCCGAAGGCCCAGGTGTGAGTGGTTCCTTGGTGGTGGACGGCCAGTTGGCCGCCGACGACGGAGTGCTCTTTGGCGAGGCGGTCGAGGGGCAGGCTGATGGTGGTACCGCGACCCTTCGCTTCCGCAGACATCCCGAGCACAGCGAACGACACCTTCTTCCCTGAACGAAGGCCGGCGCAGACCGCGCGCGGCGGGGTGGCCGATGCGTCACCCGGGGGGTGAGCCGACCGCACGCAAAGAATTCTTCAGCAGGGGCGAAGGCACGGACAAGGATTTAAGCGCTGTTGTAAACACACAGCCCAGAGGCATGATCACGGCTGTTTGGAGAGCCGTGGTCATGCCTCTGGGCCGGGGTTTGCGGGCCGGTTCGGCGGCCCGGACTCAGGACCGGCGTCCCCCTTCACGGCCGGGCAGTACGGCGACCGCGACCAGCAGGAAGAGCACGGCGCCCGCCGCGTTGCGGAACCCGCTCTCCAGGTCGGTGATCGCAAAGGAGGCCACCTTGCCCTGCTGGATCCACCACAGCACGCAGGTGGCCAGCGCCACGAGCCCGGAGACCGCCAGCGCCACCCGGGAGCGGACCACCAGGGCGATCAGCGCGATCAGCGCGGCGCCGGCCAGCGGCAGCAGCATGGACGTGCCGAGAGAGCCGGACGCGCCGGACTCCAGGCCCTGGAACAGGTCCGCCGCCGGTACCCCCTTGGGTTCGCGGCCCCCGTACCACGGCTGGAAGGCACTGAGTACCAGTGCTGCCGCCGCCACCACGGCCAGTGAACTCGCCACCCACATACGGGCTGCCATCAGTCTGCTCTCCTGTTCTCTTTCTTCATCTCGCGGTCCCGGCGGTCCGAGGCGCCGCACGGCCGGTGCCGGTGCGGTCCCGGGGTCACCCGCGGCCGGTGCCGGCCGGGTGCCGCTTGCGCAGCACCGACCTCAGGGGCAGCAGGTACCCCGCACAGGCCGTCAGCACCACCACCAGGACGGTGACTCCTGCCTCGGTGGGCGGGATGTAGGGCACGGACCCGGTCAGGGCGACGCTCAGCGCCGTCAGCGGCACCAGGGCGACCGCGGTGCCGACCACCAGGCCCACCAGGATCACGGTGGCCGCCTCGATGCGCAGCATCCACCGCAGTTGCCGCCGTCCGGCGCCCACCAGGCGCAGCAGCGTCACTTCCTGGCGCCGTCCGATCATGATGAGGGTCAGGGTGCTCAGTACGGCAATGACGGTGAACCCGCCGATCACGCCCACCGCGACCACGGTGATCACCTCGCCCACCCCGCGGTCCTCGGTCTGGAGGTGCTCGCCCTTGGGCTGGTCCACGATCTTCGCGCCGAGGGCGGCGTCCGCCAGTTGCCGCTGCGCCGCGTCCTTGACCCTGGCCGGGTCGGCGCCGGGCGCCAGGCTGATCAGGACGCGGGTGTTCAGCGGCGCGGCCAGGTGCGGCGCCAGCTCCCGCGGGTCGAAGAGGAAGTCGCCCAGGGCCAGCGCCCGGTCGTAGACGGCGGCGACCTTCAGGGTGATGTTGGCGCCGTCGCCGTAGCGGACGGTGACCTTCGAGCCGATGTCCAGATCCAGCGAGCGGGCCCGGTCCTTGCCCACCGCGACGGTGCCCCTGCCCAGGTTCTTCAGGTCGCCCTTGATGACGTCCGGGTCGATCGTGGCGGGCAGCGCCGAGTGGTCCAGTGCCATGACCGGCAGCCGGTCCAGCTTGGGTTCGCCCGCCTCCTTGCGGGCCAGTACGACGGTGGAGTGCAGGACCCCGGAAGCCGTGGCCACTCCGGGCACCTTCGCGATGCGGCGCACCGCCTCGTCGGGGATGCCCGGCCCGTCGGTGACGGCCGCCAGCTCCGCGCGCATGGACAAGCCGGCCTGCTTGCCGCCCTGCCGGTCCATGGTCGCGCCGGCCGAGAGCTGTACGCCGACGAAGGCCACCACGAGGATGATCGGGGTGATCGCGGCGCCCAGACGGCGGGAGTTGGCCCGGCAGGCCGCCGCCGCCAGGTAGCCGCCGGCCCCGCCGATCCGCCGGGCCGCCCCGCCGAGCACCCGCATGGAGCCGCGGGCGATCCAGGGCCCGAGCAGCGCACAGGAGATCACCAGGGTCATCGCGGCGGTGCCGGCCGCCATCGCGGCCATCTCGCCGAACTGGAGCACCGCCGTACCGCCCGCGGCGATGCCCGCCAGCAGCAGCACCATGCCGGTGACGAACCGTCCGCGGCCGGGCCGCTCCGGCTCGCTCTGTGCCTCGCCCATCGCCTGCGCGGGCCGCACCTTGGCGATCCGGCCGGCGGACAGGGCGGCGGATATGCGGGCCACCAGCAGCGTCAGGCCGGCGGTGACCAGCGGGGCCGCGAAGATCCACACCGGCATGGGCAGTTCCAGGCCGATGGGTACGGCGCCGCGCGAGCGCAGCAGGTGGATCAGCAGGATGAACACGGGCACCGCGCCGACCGCGCCGACCAGGGCGGCGGCGGTGGCCACCACGTTGATCTCCCGGCTGACGGTGGCGCGCAGTTGCCGGGGGGTGGCTCCCACCGCGCGCAGCAGCGCCATCTCCCGGGCGCGCTGGTGGATGGCCTGGGCGACGGTGCTGGAGACGACCAGCACGGCGATCATCACGACGATCGCGCAGACCTGTCCCATCAGCGCCATCAGGCTCCACCGGCTGGGGGCCGCGGTCAGGAACTCCGGTTCGCCGCGCGCCTGACCGGTCAGGACGCGCAGCGAGGTGTTGTCCTGGTCGAAGCGGTGCTCGGCGGTGGCGCTGCGGACCGGGTGCTCGCCGTCCAGGGCCGTACGCAGCGCGTCGTGGAGCTCGGCGGCGTCGGCTCCCGGGTCGGCCAGGACGCCGATGGCGTCGGTGGTGCCGGGGTGGCCGGCCAGTTCCCGGGCCCGCTGCTCGCTGAAGAAGACGGCGCCCTGGTGGCCCAGGCCCGCGGTGTCGCCCTTGCCTTGGGGCGCGGCGATGCCCGAGACACGGTACGTGGCGGGCGCGTCCAGGGCCTGGGCCCGGATGGTGTCGCCCACCCGCACCCCGGCCCGCGCGGCGAGGTCGCCGTCCAGGACGACCTGGTCGGGCGCGGCGGGGGCGCGCCCGGAGCGCAGGGTGAACGGCGCCAGCGCGGCGGCGTCCCAGCTGTGACCGTAGACCGGGGAGGGGCCGGAGTCGCCGTCCGGGCCCAGGACGGCGCCCCGGCCCTTCCCGGCGAGCGCGACGGGGAAGGCGTCGTCGGCGATCGCCGCCTTGACGCCCGGTACGGCCTCGATCCGCTTCAGCGCCGTACGCGGCACCCGTACCCGCTCGGTCAGGGCCGCGCTGGTGTGCTTGGGCTCCGAGCCCCAGGGCTTGGCCGTGTAGTCGGTGCTCTGGTCGCCGGTGACCACCGCGGCGGTGGCGGCGTACCGCTCCACGTGCGCATGGCCGATGGCGGCCGACAGCAGGGTCAGCCCGAAGCCCGCCAGCATCAGGGAGGTGAGCACCAGGGCCGCGAAGACCGCCGCCCACGCCTTGCGGTGCAGCCGCATGGAGCGGGTGGCCAGGAAGCGGGAGGTGCGCCGGGTGCGGGAGGGGCTGTCCTGCGTACGGGCCGGGTCCGCCGGGCGCCGCCCGGTGGCCCCGTCGGTGCGCTGGTGTGTCTGCAGCGGCACGGCGCTCACCGCTCCCCGAGCTGTGCCATGGCCTGCGCGACAGAGTTGGGGTCGGGGCCCGTCAGGCGGTTGACGACGCAGCCGGCCTCGATGAACAGGGCCTCATCGGTCCAGGAGGCGGCCACCGGGTCGTGGGTGACCATCACGACGGTGTGGCCCTCGCGGTCCACCGCGTCCCGCAGCAGCACCAGCACGTCCCGGGCCGTGACCGGGTCCAGGGCGCCGGTGGGCTCGTCCGCGAAGATCACGGCGGGGTTGGTGACCAGGGCGCGGGCGATGGCCACCCGCTGCTGCTGGCCGCCGGAGAGCCGCAGCGGCGAGTCGTCCGCCCGCTCGGCCATCCCCACCGACTCCAGCACGCGCAGGGCCCGTTCCCGTACGGTCGGGTCCTGGGGGTCCTCGCCGCCCAGCAGCAGCGGCAGCGCGGTGTTCTCCGCCACCGTCAGCGAGGGCACCAGGTTCAGCGCCTGGAAGATGAAGCCGATGCGCTCGCGGCGCAGCCGGGTCAGGGCCGTCTCGCTGAGCTTGGACAGGTCGGTCTCCCCGATCCGTACGGTCCCCGAGGTCGGCTGGTCCAGCCCGGCCGAGCACTGCAGGAACGTGGTCTTGCCGGAGCCGGAGCGGCCCATGACCGCCATGAACCGGCCGGGGGCGACGGTGACGCTGACGTCGTCCAGGGCGTTGACCGCCTTGCCGTTGCGCTGGTAGCGGCGGGTGACGGACTCCAGTGAGAGCGCCGCCACGGGGCCGGACTCGTAGTCGTGCGAAGCCCCTTTCGTGCCGGCCTTCGCCGTGGCACGTTTCCCGTTGCGAAGCCTGACCATGCGCGCGCCCTCCGGGCCTGTACGACCGAACCGCCGGTTGCGGGGCGGCCGACCGGCCTGTCGCACCGGACAGTTCCTTACCTGGTGGGAACGCTACGGACCGGGCAGGCCGGACACGATAGGGCGCACACCCGTCATGGGGTTCAGCCAGCTCCACCACGGGCTGGGTACCCGTGGCACCACGACCGGGGTGTCCGGGACACCACGGCCGGGCGCGGGGCGGATTAATGTGATCCGTATCCTCTGCGTTCCGCGCCCTTCATCCGCCGGTTCTCCACTCCCGCGACCGTTGTCCGTGCGCCGGGACCGGATGCCCGTGCCGCCCACCAGGGAGACCCACCATGCACGACTTCTCCGCCCAGATAGAGCGCTCCTGGCGTGACACCTGGTACCTGCTCGTCAGTGTCGCGGTGGCCTGGTTCAGCTTTCTGATGGCGTGTGCGGTGCCGCTGGCGCTGTTCTTCGTGGCGATCGTCATCGGTGCCCCGGCCTGGCCGGATCTGGTCAAATTACAGCGCAGACTGGCCGGATACGAGCGGGTGCGGGCGGGGACGCGGCTGCGCTCGCCCATCCCCGAGCAGTACCTCCCGCTCGACGGGACACCGGCCGACCGGCTGCGGCTGTCCCTGACCGACCCCGGCACCTGGCGCGACGCCCGCTGGCTTCCCGTACAGATCGTGTGCGCCGTGGCCTTCTGCGTCCTGGCCGTCGCCGTGTGGGTGGCCGGAGTGGCCGTGGACGGGCTGCACATGGGGGTGGGCGGCGCGCTGGCCCGGCGCCGCGAGGACCGCTACGGCACCCCCGCCAAGCCCCCCAACTCCCTGGTCCTGCGCCGCCTGGGGTCGCTGGCCGACGCCCAGGCCCGGTGCTCGGCGGCGCTGCTGCGCCACACGCCCTCCGCCTGGCTGGAGGAGCGGATCGCCGAGCTGTCCGAGAGCCGGGCCGGCGCCGTGGAGGCGCACAGCGCCGAGCTGCGCCGTATCGAACGGGACCTGCACGACGGCGTACAGGCCCAGTTGGTGGCCCTGTCCATGCGCATCGGACTGGCCAAGCAGCAGGTGCGCACCGACCCGGACGCCGCGCTGCAGCGGCTGGACGAGGCGCAGCAGGGCGTGGAGGGCGCGCTCGCCCACCTGCGGCACGTGGTGCGTACGGTGCATCCGCCGGTGCTCACCGACCGGGGACTGGCCGGCGCCGTACGGGCCCTGGCGGCGTCCTCGGAGATCCCGGTCGAGATGAGCCTGGGCTCGGTGGAACACTCCTTCAGGCTGCCGGCCTCGGTGGAGGCGGCGGCGTACTTCGTGGTCGCCGAGGCCCTGACCAACATCCGCAAGCACTCGGGCGCCACTCAGGCATCGGTACGCTTCACCCGGGGCAACGGCATGCTGACGGTCACCGTGACCGACAACGGCCGCGGCGGTGCCGACGAGCACGAGGGCAGCGGCCTGGTCGGAATCCGCCGGCGCGTCGCCGCGCTCGACGGCACGGCCGGCCTGTCCAGCCCCCCAGGTGGGCCGACCAAGCTGAAAGTGGAGCTGCCGTGCGGATCGTGATCGCAGAGGACAACACGCTGCTGCGAGAGGGAATGGTCCTGTTGCTGACCAGCAACGGGCACGAGGTGGTGGCGACGTGCACCGCCGGGCCGGAGGTGATGCCCGCCCTGCGCGAACACCGGCCGGACGCCGCCGTCCTGGACGTCCGGCTGCCGCCGTCCTTCCGTGACGAGGGGCTGCGCGCCGCCGTCCAGGCCCGCCGGGAACTGCCCGACCTGCCGATCCTGGTGCTGTCGCAGTACGTGGAACAGGCGTACGCCGCCGAGCTGCTGGCCCAGGGGGCGCGCGGCATCGGCTATCTGCTCAAGGACCGGGTGGGCCGGGTGGAGCAGTTCCTGGAGGCGCTGGAGCGGATCACCAGCGGCGGCACGGCCCTGGACCCCGAGGTGGTCACCGAGATCCTCAGCCAGAAGTCCGCGGCCCGGCCCCTGCAGAGCCTGACGCCGCGTGAGCACGAGGTGCTGGAGATGATGGCGCAGGGCCTGGCCAACGGCGCCATCGCGGAGAAGCTCGTGGTCACCGAGCGCGCCGTCAGCAAGCACATCCGCGGGGTCTTCGACAAGCTCGGCCTGCCGCCCGAGGGCGGGAACGTGCACCGCCGGGTGCTGGCGGTGCTGGCGTATCTGAACAACAGCGCGCCTGAACAGCCTGCTTAGGCAGGACCCCCGGAGGGCGTTACGGGGCGGCGCGGCACCGGGTGGGTGCGGCGCCGCCCCGCCTCGTACGGACCCGTACGAAGACGTACCCGTACGAAGACGGACCCGTACGAAGACGGACCCGTACGAGGACCAACCCGTACGAGGACGAACTCATACGAAGACGAACTCACACGGAGACAAAGCAGCGCCCCGCGCCGCCACTTACCGGGCGGCGCGGGGCGCGAGAAGGCCCGGGTGTCCGGAGACGGGGGACTCCGAACACCCGGGAGAAGGGGATTCCACGCGCGGTCGCAACGGGGGATGGCCAACCGCGCCGGAGTCCCGGCTCTTGGCGGCGGGGGACGCCCGCCCGGGTCAGTCCCCGATGTTGACGCAGGCGTTACGGATGATCTTCATCCGCTTCGACGTCTCCTTGATGATCTCGCCCACCGACTCCGGCTCACCGCCGGGGTTGATGGTCCGCAGCTCCTTCGCGGCCTTGCGGAGCTTGTCGTCGTTCTTCTCGTCCGCCAGCTTGTCCAGCTCGTCGGCGAGTTCCTTGGCTTCCTTCTTGGCCGTCGCGGTGTCCTTCTTCTCGCCCAGCGAGTTGGACAGCGACATGATCTTCTCGCAGGCGTCGGAGCGGTTGGCGGCCTTCTTCGTGGAGTCGGCGTCGCAGCCGGCCATGCCAAGGCTCAGCGGAACCAGGACGACGGCCGCCAGGACCGCCTTGGTCGCGGGACGCCACCTGCGGCGCGAGGATCGCTTCGGGTCCGGTGCGGCATTCATCGTGCTGCTCTCCTAGGAAAGTCCGTCGGGCGGCCGTCGGGTGACGCTGCCGGTTGCCGTAACGGCCACCGGCCCGTACCCGCCGTATCGGGCACGCTCTGGCCGCGCCGTCTGCATCCATGGTGTCCGCACGGATCGTCCGGGGCAGTACACCGCGTACCCGAACCGGGGTGGAGCCTGCACCACCATCGCGGGTTCAGTGAGCTGTGGCAGCCCCGACACCCCTGCTCACCAGGGAAGTTGCGTCCAGCCTTAAAGACCTGCCGCCGCCCGGCACCGCGATGACAGCATGCGGCGGACCGCCACCCCCCACGCGCGGGCCGCGCGGGCTGGTCCGCGGCCCCGTGCCGGCCACGGCCGGCGGACCGGCCCGGGCGAGGTGCTCGCCGCTCCCCGTACCGACGTCGAAAGGTGACCCACGTGCCCGCGAACCAGCGTCCCACCCAACGCCCCGCCCCCCGCTGGGCGGTGGCCCGCCCGGCCCGGCCCGCGGCGGAGCTGCGGCTGCTGTGCTTCCCGTACGCGGGCGGCGGGTCCAGCATCTTCCGCGGCTGGAGCGCGCTGCTGGACGAGCGGGTCGAGGTCTGCCCGGTGCTGCTGCCCGGCCGTGAGGAGCGGTTCAGCGAGCCGCCGATGACGCGCATGGAGGAGCTGGTGCCGCTGCTCGCGCGGAACCTGGCGGGCTGGTTCGACAAGCCCTTCGCCCTGTTCGGGCACAGCCTGGGCGGCGGGATCGCCTTCGCACTGGCCCGGTACCTGTGCGAGAACGGGCTGCCGCGGCCCGCGCACGTCTTCCTGTCCGGCTGCGTCCCGCACCCCGCCAAGAGCCGGCGGCACCTGCTGCCGGACGCCGGACTGCTGGCGGAGATCCGGGACATGAACGGCGCCCCGCCGGAGTTCCTGAACAACCCCGAGCTGATCGAGCTGCTGCTGCCGATGATGCGGGCGGACTTCGAACTGGCGCAGAGCGGCCTGCCGGAGCCGGGCGAAATGCTTGCACTGCCGGTGACCGCGTTCGCCGGGACCTCGGACCCCGAGGCCGCCCACCACCACGTCAAGGAGTGGGCACAGCACGTCAGCGGGCCGTTCGAGAGCTACGAGCTGCCCGGGGACCACTTCTTCCTGCACGACGCCGGGCCGCTGCTGGGAATCGTCGACCGGGTGCTCAGCACGGTCCCAGGCGGGCGGAACGCTCCAGGCACTCGCTGATCCGGTCGGGGCCGGCGTCGGCGACCATGTCGACGACGGCCCCGCCGTGCAGGAACACCACGGCGTCCGCGCAGGCGGCGGCGGCCGGTTCCGTCGTGGTCATCACGGCCGCGACGCCCGGGCGCTGCACCGCCCGGCGCAGCGCGGCGCCGACCTCCTCGCCGCCCTCGTCGACCAGCAGCAGCCGCGGGTGGCGGCCGGGCAGGGTCTCCTCGCCCGGGCCGGTCCCGTCCGCCCCGAGCCATTCCACGACGGTCCCACGGGCCTCCGGCGTCCCATGGCGCACACCGCCCGAGGACGGCTGGATCTCGCCGGACAGACACTTCAGCAGGGTCGTCTTACCGGGCCGGTCCTCACCCATTACGGCGAGGAAGACCCCGGAGTTCACGGCCAGGCTGACATTCCGCAGCGCGCACACGGCCCGCGACCCGGACTCGTATATTTTTGTTACGTTTTCAAGGGTGACGATTTCAGACGCGCGGTCGATCAGGTCGGTCGACGTCACGTGGCTCATCGATACCCTCTCCTATATTGCGGCGAAATGACCCGCACCCTTTCCCTACTGACGCGTCACATACAGCAAGATACCTATACCGAGCAGCCCCGAACAGGGGTGCCCGCAAGAGGGCGGCAGGTACAGCTAACTATCCAAAGGCGGTAGTGCAAGCACCCTCCGTCGACCGCGTGGCCCTAACGCAGGATCGCGGAAGAGGAACCGTCCGGCAATGAAACCAACCCGAACGCGCGGCAGTGCGCCACTAATGATCACGTAGTGAGACGCGATCGCGTTCCACGTGTCCGGTTTCATTCCTGTCACGCCCGGGCCGCGACACCGGTGACGGGGGCCGTACGGGGCGGTTGCCAGCGTGTGCACAGTGGGAAGTACAGGGGGGTACGGGACACCGGGACACGGCCGCCAAGACCCCGCGAACCCTTGTCCGGGGCGGTTTTCACAAGGCTTCCCCGAGCGGAGGAGCGGCTTCGCGCCCTGCGAAGACGTACCCGCCGTACGGGAGTTGGAGGAGACAGAACCGACCCGTCGGAATGAGATGACCGTGGCCAATGTCTCACCGCCACACATGCCCCTTACGTACGCGTACGCATCCGCCGCGACCCGCCGCACGCCTGCCGGCACACGATGGCCGGGCGCACAGGGCGCCGCCCGCGGGGAAGGATGCACACCCGGCCGGGGACGTCACCCGCTACACTGTCCGGATGGCACGGCCGCAGCCGTGCTTTTCCTTCGGACCGTACGCGCAGTTCATCCGCGTACGGCTTTCCGCGTCGAGGGATGCGCCCATAGACGAAACGGGTGCCCGGTTCCGACCCTCAGGTCGCTTTTCCGGCCGACGGGAATCACCGACCGCTTGCAGACCCACTCTCGACTGCATTGCGCAACATTGCCGCAACCGACGGCCATCACCGCACGGAGCACATACCTCTTCATTTCCCTGACTTCCCTTTCCGGCACCGGAAGCGAGAAACTCAAAACCCGCCCGCCATGGACGAAACGGGTAATGCCGGACTCCTCCGGGTGTAGGAGCAGGACGAGCCGTTCCCGCGCTCTTTCGACTCATTGCCGACCTGCTCCGGCGTCAGGAAGTAGCACGGGCGCATTGGTTCAGCGATCCCACTCATCACGGCCCGGCCCCCCACGCGTCCCGGAACATACCGTGCTTCGCAGAACAGCCTCCTTGCTCCTTGGATGCCGCCGCGGCTCGTCCTGTCAGAACGAATCCGCACGGGCGGTCGTCGGCGTGGGTGAACAGCCGGACGTGCAGATGGGGGGCCAATCTCGGCCAGTTCCGCAGCGGTTTCCAGCCCGCCCAGCCCTGCACCGACCATCACGACCGCACCTCCGCCGCGCCCGGCCGCCCGCCGCGTACATCAGGGCGTCGTAACCGATCGATGGAACCGCGCCGTCCGTATGCACGGTCCTTCCCATGGTGTCGACCGCACTCACCCGGCCGACGACCAGCCGACCCGAGATACCGCTGAGCTGTGCAGCGGATCTGCTCGTGGCGACCGCCCAGACGGTATACAGGGCGTTCACCACCAGCCGGACCACCGCACCGGCCGACCGCTCCAGCAGCCGGGGCCGGTCCGGCTCGATTCGACTGCCGCCCTGGCCGCAGCCACCGCAGGCTTCGCCGACCAGGTCCACCTCACCCGTACCGCTCAGGACTTCCTCGGACGTACACCCGCCTCTCTACGGCGCACCGAAGCCAACGCCCCGTAAGAGGCAGCCCGCACAATCGGGGTGCCACACCGCGCCGGCCGGACGGGTGGCGTCATCCGCTGCCGCGTGCGGCCAGACAACCGCGAGCGAGGCGAGGCCGAACCCGAACAACCGGTCGATACCGAAAGAGATCACGCCGCCGACACCCCCGCGAGCGGGTCACCGGGCGACGGCCACCGACTACACCGCCTGCAGCCCGCCGCACCTCGACAGACCGACCGCGCTTCACCTGGGATAAACCAACAGAACACCCGTAACCCCCAGAAAGCACACCAAACGTACCAGCCGCCATCCCAACCGATCGCGCGCCTTCGTCAAAAGCGCCCCTGACCTGCCCCAATCCTCCGAGTACCAGGTCTGACACCGCCAGCCGGCATCCGGAGCGCACGGCGGCACACACATCCGCTACCCTGGCAGCGGCCAGCCGGAGCCCCGCCGCAGCCACGCTCACCCATCCCAGGAGAGCCTGGCGCGGACCGTCTGACCAGAGGGTTTGCGTAAGCCGCCCGAAGCTCGCCCGCCGAGTTTTCGACAAGGCGTTTTGCCGGCCCCGGCCTCCGTAGCTCAGGGGATAGAGCACCGCTCTCCTAAAGCGGGTGTCGCAGGTTCGAATCCTGCCGGGGGCACGATAAAGCGCCAGACAATTGGACAAAACACCCCTCCGCGAATACCGCGGAGGGGTGTTTTTTACCCGCCACGGGAACCTGATGGGGACGGCGCGATGAGTAACGTCAGCACTCGCGTAGCAACATGTACTACATGGAGACCACGGCCCGGGAGTTCAACCAGAAGTCCTCCCAGATCCTCGCCGCAGCAGCCCGCGGCGAGACCGTCACCGTCACCAAGAACGGGGCCCCCGTCGCACGGGTCGTCCCGATAAGCGACACGGATGTGCCCCCGTACCCGACCGACGCCATGGGCAACCTCGACCTCCCCGAACTCGGCCTGCCCGACCTCACCGACGACGAGATCGAGGACACCCTCAAGGGGATGGGCGCGTGAGCCTGGTTGCCGTCGCCGGCACCAACGGCCTGTACCGCCTGCTCGACCCAAAACTCACCGGCCACCAGGAACACAAGAAGGCCCTGGCAGCAACCAGCCACCTCATCATCTCCCCCATGGTCCTGGCCGAACTGGACTACCTGATCTCGACCCGTGCCGGAGCCCAGAAGGCCCTGATCGCTGCGCGCTTCATCGAGCGTAACGTCGCAACCCGACGCTTCGAGGTGCCCTCCGTCAGCACTCACCTGAGCGCGGCGATCGCGGTCGCCGAAGGCTACGCGGACGCTGACGGCGGCAAAGGCATCGGCCTCACAGACGCCATGAACGTCGCCCTCGCCGCCGCCTACCGCACCGACGCCCTACTCACCACCGACCACCACTTCCGCATGGTCCGGCCTCTGACCGGCCACCCGGCATTCCGGCTCCTACCCGAAGATCTGTAGTCACAGCGGCCTTGGCGGGGGCCCATCGCGATGGCGAGCACGAAGGCCGCGTAGAGCGTGTCGTCATGGGAAGCTGCGAGAAACCCGTTCGGATCAGGCGGCGGGCATGGTCGCTGATGTCGAGCTGGACGCGTGCGGCGAGGAACTTCAGCGGGCGGTCGAGGGCTCCGGTCGCGGTCTCGGCGCCCTTGTGGCGTACTTGGCGATGTACAAGGCCACGGCCCGTTCGGTCAGCTCCTGGCCGTCGTCGAAGGCGGCCGAGCGGATGGTGCGTACGTGAGCTGGCGGCCGAAGGTGAAGACGTGTGCCCGGCCGTCGATGACCGGGCCGTCCACGCGGGCGGCCGTGGCCGCCTGGATGGCGTCGGCGAGTAATGCGGCGGTGGCCCAGGGGGGTGGCGGGGTGTCGCTGCCGGTGGGGCCGTCGAGGCGGATGATGGCGTGGAGGCGGACGGCACCGCGCTTCTCGTACTCGGCGACCTTGGCGAAGGACACCCGGGCGTACTGCCGGAACGCGCGTTGGGTGAGGCCGGCGCGCTTGGCGACCTTCCGCCGCAGGTAGATGGAGAAGCGCCGCCAGAGGGCACCTGCGTGCGCGCTCCAGAGGACGGCGGCTTCGTAGTGGGCCCGGATCGGGCTTCGGGGTCCGCGGGGGCGTAGTGCGGGAGTTGTCCACAGGGCCAGCGGGGTGGGGGCGGAACTCGTACGCTTCAGGGATGAGGCAGGCGGACGTGGAAGTGGTCGAGGGCATGGATGCAGACGACGGGGTGGACGGGGCCCGGGCGGGTGGCGCGGTGGAGGTGCTGCGCCGGGTCTTTGGTTATGACGCCTTCCGTGGCAGTCAGCAGGAGATCATCGAGCACGTCATAGGCGGTGGGGACGCCGTCGTCCTGATGCCGACCGGCGGCGGCAAGTCGCTGTGCTACCAGATCCCGGCGCTGGTGCGGCCCGGCGTCGGGGTGGTGGTCTCCCCCCTGATCGCCCTCATGCAGGACCAGGTCGACGCGCTGCGCGCGCTGGGCGTACGGGCCGGGTTCCTGAACTCCACACAGGACCTCGAAGAGCGGCGCCTGGTGGAGGCCGAATTCCTCGCCGGGGAGCTGGACCTGCTGTACCTGGCGCCGGAGCGGCTGCGGGTGGAGCAGACGCTGAGCCTGCTGGACCGGGGGAAGGTCGCGCTCTTCGCGATCGACGAAGCACACTGCGTGGCCCAGTGGGGACACGACTTCCGGCCCGACTACCTGGCCCTGTCGATGCTGCACGAGCGCTGGCCGGACGTACCGCGGATCGCGCTGACCGCCACCGCCACCGACGCCACCCACGCCGAGATCACCACGCGGCTGCGCATGCAGGACGCCCGGCACTTCGTCGCCAGCTTCGACCGGCCCAACATCCAGTACCGCATCGAGGCGAAGAACGACCCCAAGCGGCAGTTGCTGGAGCTGCTGCGCACCGAGCACCCCGGTGACGCGGGCATCGTCTACTGCCTGTCGCGGGCGTCCGTGGAGAAGACCGCGGAGTTCCTGGTGCGCAACGGCATCCCCGCCGTCCCGTACCACGCCGGGCTGGACTCCCGTACGCGCGCCGCGCACCAGGCGCGGTTCCTGCGCGAGGACGGCCTGGTCGTGGTCGCCACGATCGCGTTCGGCATGGGCATCGACAAGCCGGACGTACGCTTCGTGGCCCACCTGGACCTGCCGAAGTCCGTGGAGGGGTACTACCAGGAGACCGGACGCGCGGGCCGGGACGGCCGTCCGTCCACCGCCTGGCTGGCGTACGGCCTTCAGGACGTCGTACAGCAGCGGAAGATGATCGACGGCTCGGAGGGCGACGACACCCACCGGCGGCGGCTGTCCGCGCACCTGGACGCGATGCTCGCGCTGTGCGAGACGGTCCAGTGCCGGCGGGTGCGGCTGCTGGCCTACTTCGGGCAGCAGTCCACAGCCTGCGGCAACTGCGACACGTGCCTGGCACCGCCGCAGACCTGGGACGGCACGGTCGCCGCACAGAAACTGCTGTCGACGGTGGTGCGGCTGCAGCGGGAGCGCGGACAGAAGTTCGGCGCCGGACAGATCATCGACATCCTGCTGGGCCGCAAGACCGCCAAGGTCATCCAGTTCGACCATGATGCGCTGAGCGTCTTCGGCATCGGCGAGGACCTGCGCGAGGCCGAATGGCGGGGCGTGGTCCGTCAGTTGCTCGCCCAGGGCCTCCTGGCGGTTGAGGGTGACTACGGCACGCTGGTGCTCACCGAAGCCAGCGGCGAGGTGCTGCGCGGCACCCGCCAGGTGCCGATGCGGCGCGAGCCGGAGAAGCCGGCCCGCGCCGCCAAGGCGGCCAAGGCCGCCAAGGAGCGCCGCTCGGTGCCCGCCGACCTCCCCGAGGAGGACCGGCCGCTGTTCGAGGCGCTCCGCGCCTGGCGCGCCCGTACCGCCAAGGAGCAGGGCGTACCCGCGTACGTGATCTTCCACGACGCCACGCTCCGGGAGATCGCCACCGCCCGGCCGGCCGACGTCTCCGCCCTCGCCACGGTCAACGGGGTGGGCGAGAACAAACTGGCGAAGTACGGCGCCCAGATCCTGGCCGTGCTCGTGGACGAGGGGGACGGGGAAGGGAACGGGGAGCCGGCCCGGGACGGCGCGGCGGCCCCGGACGCCGGGGTGGACGTGAGCGCGGCCGTGACCGGGGGTGGGGCCGGGGCAGCGGACGCGGGGGATCCGTGGGACTCCTGGGAGATGGTGGAGCCGGAGGATTCGGAGGATCTCGAAGATCGTGGAGAGGCGACAGTGGCAGCGGGCGCCCTTGCGAGTGACAAAACGTGACACAAAGCGCTTATGCCGCCGTAGCCCCTCCGCGCCGTGACACGACCGACAGAAGAGGTAGCGCCGACTGTTACACAACCTACCGATCGCCGTGAAGGACGCTCCGTAGCGTGTGCCGGGTCATCGACCTGAGGCCGGGTCCGCCCACGCGACCCACGAGGAGGAGTAGTCCATGCGAGCCGAGCGCCGCACCGTGTTCCGTACCGCTGCCGTGACCACCGGCGCACTCGCCGCCCTGCTGCTCCCGGCGGTCGGCGCGTTCGCCGACGGCACCGGCGCCGACGGCCCGGCCCACACGACCGGCACCACCGAGCGGGCGGCCGGGCGGCAGTCCGTCCTGCTGCCTCCCGGCGGCCTCGCCGACCTCGCCGACAAGGCCGTCCACCTCCCCGCGGGCGCCGGGATCGCCGTCGCCGTCGGTGCCGCCGGCGTCACGGGCCTGGGCATCACCCGCCACCGCCGCCGTCAGGCCGGCACCGCCTGACGATCCACACCCTGCGTGATGGCCCCGTGACGGTGCCGCCCATAATGATCATGGGTGAACCTCATCGCTGAAAGGCTGTTCTCATGCGGGTCAAGGCTTTCGATCACCTCGTCCTCAATGTGCGGGACGTGGAACGGACTCTGGAGTTCTACTGCGGGCCTCTCGGCCTGGAGCCGGTCCGGGTGGAGGAGTGGCGGGCCGGAAAGGTGCCCTTCCCCTCGGTACGGGTCAGCCCGACCACGATCATCGACCTGGTCAGCCGGTCCCGTAACGGCTCCAACGTGGACCACATCTGCCTGGTCGTCGACCCGCTGGACTGGCAGCAGGTCAAGGAGTCGGGCACCTTCCCCGACATGGAGGGCCCGTTCGACAACTTCGGCGCCCGGGGCCAGGCCCAGTCGGTCTACGTACGGGACCCGGACGGCAACACCGTGGAACTGCGCTGGTACCCGCAGGACGCCGAGACCGGCACCGGCACCGGCATAGACACCGGTACCGGGGCGTAGCCTCTCGGGCCTCCTGGCCGTGCCGCCGCAGGCAGAGGTCGCCTTACGGCCCTGCCGTCCGTGCCGCGGACGAGTCCGCGGCACGGGACCTGATCAACGCCGACCGGCTGCCGGGACAACCCCGAGCGACCGCCGCCATGCTCGCCGAGGCTCTCGCCGGCCGCTCCCGGGCCGACACCGACTGGTGGGGCGGGCTCGACCCGCCGACGACGGACGTGGTCACCAGCCCGGGCGGCGAGATGCCGGCCCGCGCGGTAGTTGATCAGGGACTCGGCCGACGCCCTCGTATGAGGCGGATCGTCGCGTACGCATAGCCTGCGGTCATGAGCGACTCGACGGACACGGCCGGGAACAGGCCCCGTACCGACACCCACACCCACACCCACACCCGTTCCCAGACGCACCCCCACCCCCAGACGCATACCCATCCCCGCACCCGTACGCTGTGGCGTCCCACCGGTCCCGAGGAACTCGCCCTGGTCGCCGCCTCCGACTGGCGTGCCTGGCCGCCGCGCCTGCCCGACCAGCCGATCTTCTACCCCGTACTCAACGAGGACTACGCGATACGCATCGCCCGCGACTGGAACGTCCCAGCCTCCGGCATCGGTCATGTCACCCGCTTCGAGGTCGAGGCGGACTTCCTGGAGCGCTACCCGGTGCGGCAGGCGGGCGGCGAGACCATCCTCGAACTCTGGGTGCCGGCCGAGGAACTGGAGGAGTTCAACCGGCATATCGTCGGCCGCATCGAGGTCGTACACACCTTCCGCCCCCAGCAGTCATGACGTCGGCCCCGGTCCCGGCACCCACTCCGGTCCCGGCACCCACTCCGGCCCCAACTCCGGTCCCGGCCCCAACTCCCGTTCCGGCACCGCTCCCCGTTCTGCTGACCTCCGCACAGGGCACCAGCACCGGCGTCCTGCTGGCCGAGGCAGCCGCCCGGCGCGGCCTGGAGACGGCCGTACTGACCGGCCCGGACACGGTGGCCGCGCTCGCCGGGCGGCCGGTCCACTGGTACGGCGGGCCGCGCGTGGCCGACCGGGTCGCCGGGCCGCTCTCCCTGGGCCTGCTGGAGCCGCCGGACGACTGGCTGGCCGGGCTGCCCGCCGAACTGACCGGCCGCCGGATCGAACTGACCACTCACGCCGAGGCGGCCCGGCGGCCCGGACCGTTCTTCGCCAAGCCGCCGAGCGACAAGTCTTTCCCGCCGGGCGTACGCGCGCGGGGCGCGGAGCTGCCGCCCGCCCCGCCCGGCACCCCCGTCCTGCTGTCCGAGGTCGTCACCTTCACCGCCGAGTACCGGCTGTACCTCCTGGACGGCGCGCTCGTGACCGGCAGCCGGTACGCCGTCCACGGCGCCCTCGACGTGGCCCCTCTCCGACCCGGTGAGGACCCGCACACCGGAGCCGTACGGGACTTCGCCGACCGTCTTCTCGCGTCGGCCGGGCTGCCCAGCGCGGCGGCGGTCGATATCGGGCGGCCGGCGGACGGCCGGTGGGCCGTGGTGGAGGCCAACATGCCGTGGTTCGCGCACAGTTACGCCGCCGACCCGGACGCCGTGCTGGAGGTCGTGCTGCGCGCGGCGGGTCCGTACGAGCGTGTACGGCCCGCCGACCGTCCGTACCTCCGTGCAGGACGTACCCCTCACGCAGGACATATCACCGTAAAGGACGCGCCTTTGGGCAACTGACGACCGGCGGTTGACCGCGACCGCGCCGGCCCGCCACAGGACCCGAGCCCACCACGGGCCACAACAGCCACCACAGGCCCGCCACCAGGCCCGCCATCAGGCCCGCTACGGGCAGGCCGTCCCGCGCGGCAGCCGGTACGGCGCCGCCAGCCGGTACGTGCCCGCGTGCGGGGCGCGCAGGAACGTCCACTCGTCGGCTGGCCGGTCGCCCGGCCCGTCCCCGGCCGGCACGGGTCCGGCCTTCGTCAGGCAGCCGTCGCGGTTGACCGCCGGCGCGCCGTCCGGGCCCGGCCGCGGCGGTTCCACAGCCCGGCCGTGCGCGTCGACCAGGCCCAGCCACGGCGAGTACGGGACCCGGATCAGCACCTCGCCGGGCTTGCCGACGGTGACCGTCAGCCCGCCCGCGTCCGTACGGGCCACCATTGCGGGCGGCTCCGCCAGCGGCACCGGGTCCTTGACCCGGAAGATCTTCCAGTGCCGGTCCGACCACACCTCGGAGAGGTACGGCTGTCCGCCGGCGACCAACTCGGCTTCCTGCACCGCCGCCATGTCCGGCGCCTCCGACGCCAGCACCACATAGCGCACCGACCACCGCTTCAGCCACGCGTGGTAGGTCGCGGGGGACAGTGACTTGTCGTAGAAGACAGGGTTGCGGTCCACGTCTGCCTGCCGGTTCCAGCCGCGCGCCAGATTGACGTACGGCGCCAGCGCGGACGCCTCGCGGTGGCTGCGTACGGGGACCACCTCGACCCGGCCCTGCCGGGCGTCCGGCAGGGCGCGCAAGCGGTCCGTCAGCGGCGTCAGTTCGTGGGTCCAGATCGCTGCGGGCCGCATGTAGACGATGTCCTCGCCGACCTTGTAGCCCTGCCACACGGTCGCCGTCACCAGGGCGAGAACCAGCGCGACCCACCGCCGGGCCCCGCGCCGGGCGTCCGGCAGGGCGGCGATCAGCGCGATGCCGCCGAAGAACAGCCCGAGCCGGGTGACGTTGGTGCCGACCTGCGAGGGGATCGCCCAGGTCGCCAGCACCCCGGCGGCGTACACCAGGGCGCCGACGCGGACCGTACGCCACTGCACGGGCACCAGCAGATACACCGCCACGCTGACGATCACCGGCTGTACCGCCGATATGAACCCCATCGGCTGCGTGCCGGAGAAGGGGAACAGCCAGGCCGCCGGCCCGACCACCACGGCGGGCGGCAGCGCCAGCGCGAACGCGGCCGTCCACCGCTTCGTCAGGAGCAGCGCACCGGCCACCACCCACAGGAACAGGCCCGCCACCGGGCTCGCCGCGGTCGCCAGGGCGGCGAGCAGCGCCGCCGCGGCGCCGCGCGCGAGCCGGTGCGCACGGCGGCCCGTACGCCACCGCCGGGGCCAGGCGAAGACCACCGCCACCGCGCCCAGCGCGAACATCTGACCCAGCCCGTACGTCACCCGGCCCGAGATCGCGTTGCAGGTCAGCGCCGCCACCCCGTACAGCGCGGGCGCCAGTGGGCGGCGCACCGCGCGGCTGCGTACGAGGATCAGCGCCAGCAGCCCCGCCGAGACCGTGCCGGCGACCACCATCGTCGTCCGCACACCGAGCAGCGCCATCAGGTACGGCGTGAAGACGCTGTACGAGACGGGGTGCATACCGCCGAACCAGGAGAGGTTGTACGCCAAGCCGGGGTGCCGGGCGGCGAACTCGGCCCAGGCGTCCTGCGCGGCCAGGTCGCCGCCGCTGTGGGCGAGGGTGAAGACCCACAGGACGTGCAGTACCGCCGCCGTCAGCAGCGCGGCGGGGACCGGCCGCGCGAGCGTCCGCGCGATGCGGCGCAGGCGCCCGGGGCGGCGCGGCCCTCCTGGCGGGTGCGCGGGGCCGGGGGCCGCCATCTGGGGCCCCTCGGACGCATCGGACGCATCGGAGGCGCCTGACGCGTTGAATGCGTCGGACGCTCCGGATTCCTTGGACGCAGGGGACGCGTCGAATGCCTCAGGCATCCCGGATGCCTCGACTTTCTTGGGTATTCGCCCGGCGGACTTCTCGGAGCGGGACGGCTCCACGGTGGTCACGGTGCCTCTTTCCGTCTGCGGCGGTGGCCTGGCACGCGGGTCTCCGGTCGGCCCGCCGTGCGCAGCGGGCGGACGACCCGGTCCGGACACCACCGTCCGGCCCGGACCCGCCGCGCCCGCCGGGTCAGCCGATCCGCGTCAGCTTCGCCCCGAACGACGGCTCGTCGAGATTCTTCTGGAGCGCCACCGGCACCTTCAGCGCGGCCGGGCCGTCGCCCACCGTCAGCACGCCGACCTCGGTGCCCGCCTTCGCGGTGTGCGGGAGGCCCTTGCCGCCGGCGGCCAGCTTCATCTGTGCCTTCTTGCCGGGCCAGCCGACCGCCCTGACGTCCTTGGTGGCGACCACCGGCGTACGTCCTCCCAGCCCGTCGTCGACATGGCCGACAACCTGTCCCTTCTTGACCACCGTGGCGGAGACCAGAGTGCCCCGGACGGCCTCGATCAGCTTCCTGCTGCGGTTCAGGACCAGTTCCAGGCTGCTGCTGCCGTTGGGGTCCGGGCCCTTGACGTGCTGGCCCATCGTGACACCGAGGACCAGTACGGTCCTTTCGCCCACCGTCTTGTAGGACGCCCACATCAGCGCACCGCCGGCCGCCGAGCTGGAACCGGTCTTGATGCCCGCGACGCTCAGCCCGCGCTCCGCGACCAGCTTGTTGTTGTTGTAGATCCGCTCCGGGAGGCCGTCCTGGGCGTCCGGCAGGGCGACGACCTGCCGGAAGGCGTCCATCTTCATGACCTCCTCGGCCAGCTTGAGCTGGTCGACGGCGGTGCTGACGGTCGACTTGTCCAGGCCGCTGGGGTCGGTGTAGGTCGTGTTCTTCATGCCCAGGTCCTTGGCGGCGTCGTTCATCTTCTTCACGAACGCCTTCTCGGACGGCGCGCCCCAGCGGGCGAGCTGCCGGGCGATGTTGTTGCCCGAGGGGATCATCAGCATCTGGAGCATCTTCAGCTCGCTGTACTGCTGACCCTCCTGGAGACCCTGGACCTTCGACTCGTCCTCGGCGTCCTGGTCCTTCACCGCCGCGGCGTCGATCCGGATCTTCGGGCCCTCCTCCTTCTTCTTCAGAGGGTGTTCCTTGAGGATGACGTAGGCCGTCATCACCTTGGCGACACTCGCGGTCGGCAGCGGCTTCTGGTCTCCGTACGTACCCAGGCTGCCCGCCCCCACGACCTTCGCGGCGGACTGTCCCTGCTCGGGCCACGGCAGGGCGGAGTCGCCGCCCTGGTAGGTGTACGAGACGGAGCTGCCCAGGCCGAGCGCCGGGGCCGGCAACGGGCGTACCGCCTGGACGATCACGAAGACCAGCACGAGCAGCGCGACCAGCGGGGTCCAGATCTTCAGCCGGCGCGCGATCGTGCGGATCGGGGTCGGGGGCGGCGGCGGGGTGTTGGTGAGCTGGGCGAGGAGGTCCAGCGGCGGCAGCGGCTGCTGCGACGTCCGCCCGGCCCCGGGCAGGTCCGCCGGCCGCTGGGCCCCGGTCTGCCCGCCCGTCTCCTCGGCCGTTCCCTTGGGTGCTTCCCCGGCCGCTGCCTCGGGTGACTTCTTGGCAGCCCCGTCACCCTTTCCGCCGACCGGCTTCTGACCCGGCTTGTGGCCCGGCTTCTGGCCCGGCTTGTCGGTCACCACGGGCTTCGGGGGCTTGAGCCGGGGCGCGTCGGTGGACTTCAGGGCCACGAACTGGCTGGTCCGCTCGGAATCCGACTCCACACCGGGAGTACGGTCCTCGGCGCTCTTCTCCGGCTTCTGCAGCTTCTCCGGCTTCTCCGGTGCCTTTTCCGGTACGCCTGCACCCGAAGGCCGTACGGCCTTGATCGCCGTCGTGGGCTGATCGACCGGCTTCCCGGCTCCGTCCCCGGAAGCCGTCTCCGGCCCGGGAGCGGGCTCGGGCGTCGGCCGCTGCTTCGCGATGGCGAACGACCTGGTCGCGTTGTCGACCGGCGCCTGACCGTCCTTCTCCGCGGCGGGCACCTTGAACACCGCGGTCGCCTGGTCCACGGCCACGGCCTGGGGCGCGTCACCCGACTCCTTGGACGCGGCCTGGGAAACCGGCTCGGAAGCGGCCTTCTCCTCCGGCGCATCCTTTGCACCGGCATCGTTGGCAACAGTCTTCCCGGAAGCCCCAGCCTTCCCGGACGCCCCGGCCGTCTTCCGCTCGGTGCTCTCCGGCTTCTTCGGCTTCTCCGGGTTCTCCGGCTCCTTCGGAAGCTCCGGCTTTTTCACCGGTTCGGCCGATCCGTCCGCCGCGGCATCCCCCGACGCCTTCGGCGCCGTATCGTTCCGCTTCGCCTTACCGGCCTCCTCGGCCTCCTCGGCCTCCTTGACGCTGCCGGACTTCTCGGAGCTCCCAGCCTTCTCGGAGCTCCCAGCCTTCTCGGAGTTATCGGGCTTCACGGCCTCGGCGGCCTCATCGGCCTTCGCCGGTCCGGTGGGCTTCTCCGGCGCGCCACGGAAGACCGTGAGCCGCGGATCGTGTTCCCTCCCCGCCGTCTCCCCCGACGACTTCTTCTGCTCCGGCTTGCCGGGGGACTCGCCCGCCACCGATGTCTCCTTCGTACGTCGCGTCATACGTCGCGCTGCTGCCTTGCCCAGTGTTCCCAAGTGTCCTGTGTCCGTGGAGCCCCGCCCCACCGCCACGCGAACCACGGCCCGTCGCACCCCGCGGAAGGCGTCGTCCCCGCGATGTACGAGAACGACATACCTACCGGTTCCATACGAAACCCCCCACGCACTCTCGACAGATGAATGTGAGAGGGGTCACCCTGTCATTCATCCACGCGGGGAGGCATGGATGGGCAGGAGCCGCAGAACAATTCCGGAGGAGCTTCTGCTGCTCGCTTTGGACCCGGCAACGGGAACCACAGCGCAGCCGCAGTCGCTCGACCTCGGTCTTGCCGGGGCCCAGCTAGTGGAGCTGGCTCTGGCGGGACGGATAGCCCCTGACGGGGATCGTATCGCCGTGGTGCTGCCACGGCCGACCGGAGATCCGACGCTGGACTCCGCGCTCGAACTGCTGCGACGCCGCGGCAGCCCGGTGCGCGCCGTCCACTGGATCGGCGGGCCCCGTCTGGGGCTGCGCCAGACGTATCTCACGCATCTGGAGCGGTGCGGCATGGTGCATGCCGTGGCCGGTCAGATGTGCGGGGTACTGCCGACAACGCGCTACCAAGCGACGGACACGGCCATAAGCCGGGAGATCAGGACCCGGCTGGACTGCGCGATCCGTACCGGCGTACCGCCGGACCCGCGGACCGCCGCGCTCGCCGCCCTGGCCCACGCGGTCGGGCTCGGCAAGCATCTGTATCCCGGCAACGAGGGACGCTCCTCGCGCTCCCGGCTCCGGGATCTGATCCGCCACGACCCCATGGGCGGACTGGTCGCCCATGCCGTCATGGACGTACAGAACGGCGTCGCGGCCCAGCCGCGGCGCGCACCGGCGACGGCACCCGGGCCGCTTCCCGGATCCGGCCGCCGGCCGGCGGCGCGGGTCGCGGCGGAGCCGGGCGTGCCGGCCCAGTCGCGGCACGGCACGATGGCCCGCGTCGGCGCCCGGTGACGGTGCCACCGCGCGTCGGCGGGCCATGACGGGCGTCCGCCGGCAGGACGCAGGAGAGCACCACCGACGAGTACGACACCGACGAACCGCAGCACAGCACTGACCCCCGACGGCGACCGCACCGACCGCACCACCGCACGTACGCGCCGGCCCTCGGCGCACCGCACACACCGCACCGCACACGACGCAACCACCGCGCACAGGGCGCGCACACGCGTACGGGGACCGAGCACACCGCACATACACCAGTACCCGCATCATCGGCACCACCCGCACCACACAGACACTCCGCACCACCACACATCACCACGCACCGCCGAGCGCCACACCACGCACCACTACGTGTCGCCGAGCACCACCACGCACCACAGCACGCACCGCACACAGTCCCCACCATCCCGTTCGGGAGCCGCGGCAAGCGCGGGGTGGCGCCCCGGCCCGTCGAGGAAGACGGCCGGTCCGCCACCCCGCGCGTACGTCTGCTCGCCTGGTGTGTCCATTTGCCAGCGCCGCCGCAACCAGTGGTGGCAGTCTGCTGAGCAGAAGAAAACAGCAGTACGGAGCCGGAGGTGCACATCCCGTGGCGTCCAATGTCAATCCCACCGTCAGGCGACGCCGGCTGGGCCAGGAGCTGCGCAGGCTCCGTGAGGTCAAGGGCATGACGGCGGAAGAGGTGGCCGAGCGGCTGCTCGTCTCGCAGTCGAAGATCAGCCGCCTGGAGAACGGCCGCCGCAGCATCAGCCAGCGCGATGTCCGCGACCTGTGCGGGGTCTACGAGGTCGAGGACCGCCGCATCGTCGAGTCGCTCATGCAGATGGCCAAGGATTCGCGGCAGCAAGGGTGGTGGCACGCCTTCGGGGACATCCCGTACAGCGTCTACATCGGCCTGGAGACCGAGGCGGCCTCCTTGCGGGTGTACGAGTCCCTGCTGGTGCCCGGCCTGCTCCAGACCCCGCGTTACGCCGAGGCGGTCATCCCCGGAACGGTGCCGGAACTGACCCCCGAGCAACTGGAGAAACGTATCCAGGTGCGGATGCGCCGCCAGGACCGGGTCCAGAACCCCGACAGTCCGCTGCGGCTGTGGGTGGTGCTGGACGAGAGCGCGCTGCGCCGGGTGGTCGGCAACCACCTCATCATGCGCGAGCAGCTCGACCACCTCGTCGAGCTGAGCAATCTGCCGCATGTGACGGTGCAGGTGCTGCCGTACGACACCGGGGCGCACGCGGGCATGTCGGGGACGTTCTCGATCCTGGAGTTCGACGACGCGGCGGATTCCAGCGTGGTCTACATCGAAGGCGTCACCAGCGATCTGTACCTGGAGAAGACCAACGACGTGCACAAGTACACGATCATGTACGAGCATCTGCGGGCGCAGGCGCTGAATCCCGACCAGAGCAGGGAGTTCATCGACGCGGCGGCCAAGAAGCACGCCGACAGCGCCCGTTGAGGGTGCGGCGCGGCGCACCGAGGCCCCGGCGCGGTACGAGTGCGACCCCACGCGTTCGAGGTGAGCAGTCGAACGTCTGATTCCGCACGAGGGTTCGGCACCGTACACCCGCCCCACCCCGCTTGAAAAGAGATCAAGGAATATGCCATTCGGATGGGTGAACTCCCCCTGCCAGACATGATGTTGGCGCGTAGCGTCAGCAGTGCCGAATCCGCGGCAACTCAGATTGAGTCGGAGTGAACATGGCCATTCAGCCCAATTCCGCGTTTTCCTGGACCAAGTCCTCGTACTCCGGTGGCAACGGCGCCTGCGTCGAGATCGCCGTCCCGACAGCAACCGCCATCGCCGTGCGCGACTCCAAGGACCCCGAGGGTCCGCGCCTGACGTTCGACGCCTCCTCCTGGAGCACCTTCGTGGCGAAGGTCTCCGGCGGGACGTACGACCTGGCCTGACGGCCGGCGCCGTTCGTACCGTTCGCGTGGACCACATGGGCCGCGGTGACCGCACCCTCCGCAGGATCCGCAGAAACCGCAAATAACCGCAGGTAACCGCAGAAGTAACCCATCGCGGTGACCGCATACCCAGGTCCATGGCACCACCAGTACCACCAGCACGACCCAGAGCCCTCTCGACTGGATCGCCGTCCCGGCCGAGGGGGCTCGGCCCTGTCCGCACCCACACACCTACGCACCCGCGTACCCACGCACCCGCCGGCCCGCGCCGTACCCGGACCGTACGGGTCAGCGCAATTCGTCCACGTACCGGTCCGTCCCCGGGACGGTGGGGATGAACGGGGCGACCAGCTCCACCCGCCCCAGCCCCGTCCCCGCGACCTCCTCCGGCAGCCCGGCGAAGTCCCGCGCCCACCGCTCCCGAGGGTCCTCCTGGAGGAACCACAGCAGCGTCAGCCGGGTGCCGGTCCCCTCGACCTGCTGCACGTACGTCATCCGGTCCCCGGGCAGCGGCGTCGGCCGGAAGACCGTGACCATGGCCGCAGGGGAACCGGCCAGCCGCCGCGGCAGGTGCTCCGCACACAGCCACTCCAGCAGCTCCGCCCGCCGCTTCGGCCCGTCGGCGTCGACGACCTCCAGGACCAGACCGGCGTAGGGGTGGTCCAGCGCATGGAAGTCGCGGGGGCCCGCCGCGCCGTCCCGGTAGACGGTGGCCTCGTGGTCGTGGAAGGCGGTGAAGACATGCGTACGGTCGTGGTGGACGCGACCGTCGCGGAGCAGCCGCTTGTTGATGGCGACCGTCCACCTCATGTGCTCCTCGTAACGGCCCTCGGTGATCCAGTAGGTGGACAGATAGCAGCCGGCCGTGACCGGCCTGGCGACCGCGGAGTCCCGCAGGACGCGCAGCAGCCGCAGTTCGCGGGTGGCCACCCAGCGGCGGCCCGCGTACATCCACGGCATCGCCATCGCCCCCGCGATGTAGTGGTCGTCCTCGTACCAGCGGTTGTAGGCGCGCTCATGGCCCGGGTGGGGCTCGACCATGGTGATCAGCGCGTGTCCGGGCCGTACTCCGTAGGGGCCCACGGCGGCCAGTTCGCCGTAGATTGCGCTGCGGACGCCCCCCTCGGCGCGGCTCCCCGCGTCCTCCCCCATGTCTTCTCCGGGCCCGTATCCGGGCCCGCTTCCGGTGTCTCCTGCGGCGCCTCTTCCGGTGTCTTCGGCCATGGCAAGGAGGTCTAGCCGACCCGCCCTCAGAAGAGAACAGATACGGACGGCGGCGCTCATCATGCGGGCACGCGTGCGCGCACGGCGCCCTCCCGCTTAAGCTCCCTGTACCCCCCAGCTAACGCGGGTTAACGTTGCCCACCCGGCAACCGGCACGCGCCGCGCGCTCCTCGCCCCACCGTCGAACCGCACGCAGCCCCACCGCCGAACCGCACGCCGACCCGCACGCCCAGCCATCCGTCGACCCACCCGCCCGGCCAACAGCTTTCCCGCACCCACCAGTTCATCCCACGCCGTACGAGCGATTGGAGCCGCTATGTCGGAAGCCGCCCTCGCCTCCGCCCCCGCCCCCGTTCCCCCGCTGGCCGCCCGCGCGGCGGACACCGGCGGCTCGCCGGTGCGCGAGATCCTCGCCCTGACCGCGCGCCCGGAGGTCATCTCCTTCGCCGGCGGCCTCCCGGCCGGCGAACTCTTCGACGCCGCCGGCATAGCCGAGGCTTTCCGGCACGTACTGACGCAGGCCCCGCAGCGGGCGCTCCAGTACTCCACGACCGAGGGCGACCCGGGGCTGCGCGCGGCCGTCGCGGCCCGGGCCACCGGCCGCGGTCTGCCCACCACCCCGGACGACCTGATCATCACCACCGGTTCGCAGCAGGGCCTGACGCTGCTGGCGACGGCGCTCCTGGAGCCGGGCGACGTGGTCCTGGCCGAGGACCCCTGCTACCTGGCCGCACTCCAGGTCTTCTCCTTCGCGGGGGCCCGGGTCGTGCCGGTGCCCACCGACGACGAGGGCATCGACCCGGCCGCGCTGGACGAGATCGCCGCGCGGGAGCGGCCCAAGCTGCTCTACATCGTGCCGACCTTCCAGAACCCCACGGGCCGTACGCTCTCCGCCGAGCGGCGCGCCGCGGTCGGCCGGGTGGCGGCGCGGCGCGGGGTGTGGATCGCCGAGGACGACCCGTACGGCGAGCTGCGCTTCGAGGGCGAGCCGGTGCCGTGGCTGGCGTCCTTCCCGGGCGCCGAGGACCGTACGGCGCTGCTCAGCTCCTTCTCCAAGATCATGGCGCCGGGACTGCGGCTGGGCTGGCTGCGCGCGCCCGCCGCGCTGCGCCGCGCCTGCGTCATAGCCAAGCAGGCCGCGGACCTCCACACCTCGACCGTCGACCAGGCGGCGGCAGCGCGCTACCTGGAGACCACCGACCTGGACGCGCACCTGGACCGGGTGCGCGGCGCCTACCGCGCCCGCCGCGACGCGCTGGTCGGCGGCCTGGGCGAGGCGCTGCCCGACGGCTCCACCTGGAACCGGCCGCAGGGCGGGATGTTCGTCTGGGCGCGGATGCCGGCCGGGTACGACGCCACGGCGCTGCTGCCGCAGGTGGTACGGCACGATGTCGCGTACGTCCCGGGGGCGCCCTTCTTCACGGGCCCGGCGGACCCCGGCACGATGCGCCTGTCGTTCGTGACCCACTCCCCCGAGGAGATCCAGGAGGGACTGCGCCGCCTCGCCCTGACGCTGCGCGATTAGGCGCCGGCCCGGTGAGCCGGCCGGGCACGGCGGTGTGACGGGCCGGACGGGCGGCGGGACCGGTGGCAGGACGGACGGCCGGACCGGTGGCGGGACGGACCGCCGGACCGGTGGCCGGACCGATAGCCGGGGAGAGCAGTACCGCCGCCCTGGTCATCCACCGGCCGCCGCCCTACCCTGACGGCCCGTCACCCACTCGACCGGCCGGAGGCGTCATGCCGCTGCGGAACAAGACCGTCGTCGTCTCCGGCGTCGGCACCGGCCTCGGCCATCAGGTCGCGGCGGCATGCCTCCGGGACGGCGCCCGGGTCGTCCTGGGCGCCCGTACGGAGGAGAACCTGGCCGCCTGTGCCGCGCGGCTGGACCCCTCGGGCGAGCGTACGGCCTGGCGCGCCACGGACATCACCGACGAGGACCGGTGCGCGTCCCTGGCCGCGCTCGCCGCCGACCGCTTCGGCGGCATCGACGCGGTGGTCCATGTGGCGGCGCTGGACTCCCACTTCGGCGGCCTGGAGGACGCCGACTTCGACGCCTGGCAGCGCGTGGTGGACGTCAACCTCTTCGGGACGCTGCGGATGACCCGGGCCTGTCTGCCGTCGATGAAGGAGCGCGGCGGCGGGTCGGTGGTCTTCATCGGGACGCAGTCCTCCCTCGCCGCCCCCTCGCGGGTGCCGCAGGCGGCGTACGCGGCCTCCAAGGGCGCCCTGGTCTCGGCGATGTACTCACTGGCGCGCGAGCTGGGCCCGTACCGCATACGGGTCAACACCGTGCAGCCCGGGTGGATGTGGGGGCCGCCGGTCCAGGCGTACGTACAGCTCACCGCGGAATCCGAGGGCATCCCGGAGCCGGAGGTGCTGGGCCGGCTCACCGGACGCATGGCGCTGCCGGAGATGGCCACGGACGGTGACGTGGCCGAGGCGGCGGCCTTCCTGGCGTCCGACCGGGCCCGCGCCATCACCGGGCAGTCCCTGCTGGTCAACGCGGGCGAGCTGATGCGGTAGCGCCCGGCTCCGGTGAGGAGAGCCGACGCGTACGGTCGGCGCAACTCACCGGCGCGACTCCCCGGTGCGACTCCCCGGTGCGGCGTTCCGGCGCGCCGCCCCCGCCGTACGCGCTGGAGCAGGCATCCGTCTCATCGCCCGCGGGAGTGACGTCCGGGCGGCGCGCGCATAACGGGCCGACCCGGGGCACAGCCTTCCTGCGGGCGCCCGGGAGCGGGCCGCCCCGCCGCGCGTTTCCGGTACGCGTGGCCGAGAGGGAGGGGGAACTCCTGATGCACACGATGCACACGCCTCGACGTTCCACGGTGCGGGCGGCCACCGTACTGACCGGGCTGCTCCTGGCCCTGACGCCCACGGTCGCCCACGCCGCGGCCCCGAAGGCCGCCCCGGCGACCACCAGCACGCTGTCGGCCGCCGCGTACTGCGGTTACTACGACGGCAACGCGACCACCCGGCGGGGGGACACCGGCGACCGGGTCCGGGAAATCCAGTGCGTCATCAATCACTGGTCGGGCCAGCAGGCGCTCGCGGTGGACGGCGTCTTCGGGCCCCGCGTGGAGAGCTGGGTCGTGTACTTCCAGGATGTCAACGGCCTGCGGGTGGACGGCATCGTCGGCCCGCAGACCTGGGCGGCCCTGCGCGCCGTCTGACGCCCGCCGGACCCGCTGCACCGCGAGGACACGCACCACAGCGCCCTCCCCGGCCACGGAGGCCGGGGAGGGCGCTGTGCCGTCGCCGGTGACTACTTGGTGTAGCCGATGTGCTCGTAGGTGACGTCGGCCATGCCGAAGGCACCGAAGTTGGCGAGGTTGCTCTTGACCGCGACGATGTCGGGGCGCTGGTAGAGGGTCAGCAGACCGGCGAGCTTCCACACCTCGGCGTCGGTCTCGTTGATGACCTTCAACGACGCCTCGGCGTCCGTGGTCCGGCTGGCCTTCTTCATCAGCTCGTCGACCTTCTCACTGCCGACCTGGGCCTCGTTGTTGCCGCCCTTGGTGGTGTAGACGTTGGACGCGCCGCTGGAGGGGAACGGCGTACCCATCAGGGCGTACACCGACATGTCGAAGTCGTTCGGGTCGATGTACTTGGTGAAGAAGTCGTTCGACGGGACCGACTGGATCTTGACCTTGATGCCGACCTGGCCCAGCATCTGGGTCAGCATGGAGCCCTCGTTGGCGGAGACCGCGGTGCCGGACGGGATCACCAGCCGCAGCGCCAGTTCCTTGCCGTCCTTCTTGCGCACCTCGCCGTTGAGCTTCCAGCCCGCCTCGTCCAGCAGCTTCGCAGCGGCCTTGGGGTCGTACTTGGCCAGGTCGCCGCCGTTCTCCTGGTAGCCCTTGGCGTTGTTGACCAGGAAGTGGTTGTTCATGACGGTCGGCTTCCAGCCGAGGTTCTTCAGGTCCGACTTGGCGATGGTCTCCCGGTCGACGGCCTGGAAGATCGCCTGGCGGACCTTGACGTCGGTCAGCAGCGGACTCTTGCCGTTGAGGGTCAGGTGGCGGTAGTTGGGGCCGCCGGCCTCACGGATCGTGGCGCCCTTGACCTTGGACGCCTGCTTGAAGGCGGACGCGTCGGGGCCGACGTTGAAGGTGTCCAGCTCGCCGTTGCTGAAGGCGCCCGGCATGGTGGAGCCCTCCATGGCATGGAAGACGATCTTGTCGAGCTTGGCCTTGTCGCCCCAGAAGTCCTTGTCGGCGACGATGGTGACCGTCTGTGCCGTCTTGTCGATGCTGCCGAGCTTGAAGGCGTTGCCGGTGACCGGGATCTTGTTGAGGTAGCCGGAGTTGAAGGACTCGGCGTCCTTGAAGTACTTCGCCGGGTAGATCGGCGTGTTGTTGGGAGCGCCGAACAGGGCCCGCCAGTCCGCGTAGGGCTGGCCGAAGGTGACGACGGCCTCGTAGTCGTCCTTGCCCTTGGCCACCGAGGTCACCTCCTCGTACCCGGCCGCGGCGGCGATCTTGAACTCCTTGTCCTTGCCGCTCATGACCTTGACGTTGGCCTCAAGGTCCTTGTACGTGATCGGGGTGCCGTCCGACCACTTGGCCTTGGGGTTCAGGTGGTAGGTGACGATCTGCTTGCCACCCTCCTCCTTGCTCTGCGCGTCCAGCAGGAATGCCTTGTTGGGGACGATCTCGCCGGTCGCCGTCGCGTGCCACAGGGAGGGCATCAACGCCTGCATCACCGTGTTGGTCGCGTAGTCCGCGCCGTCGATCTCCAGCACGTTCCACTGCGTCGAGAGCTGGTCGATGCCCCAGTTGAGGGTCCCGCCCTGCTTCAGCTTCGCCGGGTCCGTCTTGTTGATGTCCTGCGCGGTCGACTTGGGCGCGTCCTTCGCGGCGCGCGCGTCGTCGTCCCCGCCCGAACCACCGCAGGCGGTCAGCATCAGTGAGGACACCGCGGCGGTGGCGATGAGGGAGAGCGGGACTCTGGAGAGCTTCATGGGAGAGGTCCCCTTTCTTTCGGGGCGTGGGCGTGGTGGGAAGAGTTCTCTCTGGGCTTGGTCGCGTGGTGAGGAAGACGAACGGCTGGTCTTCGGCTCAGACGACTTCGAGCGGGGCGGCGTAGTGGCAGGCGGCCTCGTGGTCCGTGCCGTCCGCGCCCAGCGGCGAGGCCACCGGGTCCTCCTCGCGGCAGCGCCGCCGCTCGTCCTCACCGAGCGCCGCGAACTTCGGGCAGCGGCCCTGGAAGCGGCAGCCGGAGGGGACGTCCGCGGGGCTGGGCAGATCGCCGCTGAGCAGGATGCGGGTGCGGGCCCGCTCCTTGCGCGGGTCGGGCAGCGGTACGGCGGACAGCAGGGCCTGGGTGTACGGGTGGGAGGGCTCGGTGAAGACCTGGTCCGCCGTGCCCGACTCCACGATCCGGCCCAGGTACATCACCGCGATGCGGTCGGCGATGTGCCGTACGACGGACAGGTCGTGGGCGACGAAGAGATAGCTCAGGCCCATCCGGGTCTTCAGCTCGTCCAGGAGGTTCAGGACCCCCGCCTGGATGGAGACGTCCAGCGCGGAGACCGGCTCGTCCAGGATGACCAGCTTGGGTTCCAGGGCCAGCGCGCGGGCGATGGAGATGCGCTGGCGCTGGCCGCCGGAGAACTCCTGCGGGTAGCGGTCGGCGTGCTCGGCCTCCAGGCCGACCATCTCCAGCAGCTCGGGCACCCGGGCCGCGATCCGGTCCTTGGCCCAGCCGTGGGTCTTCAGCGGCTCGGCGAGGATGTCGCCGACCGGCATCCGGGAGTCCAGGGCGGCCATCGGGTCCTGGAAGACGATCTGCATGTCGCGGCGCAGGCCCTTGCGGTCCGCGCGGCTCAGGCCCCGGATGTCCTTGCCGAAGACGGTGACGGTGCCGGCCTGGCCGCTGGGCAGGTCCAGGATCTCCAGGAGTGTGGTGGTCTTGCCGCAGCCGGACTCGCCGACCAGGCCGAGGGTCTCGCCTTCCCGTACGTCCAGGCTGATGCCGTCCACGGCGCGTACGGTCCCCACCGTGCGCTTGACGATGGCGCCCTTGGTCAGCGGGAAGTGCTTGACCAGGCCGTCCAGCGCCAGGACGGTGGGCCGCTGCTCGCGCGGCAGCCGCTCGGTGGCGTTGGGTGCGGGCAGCTCGGGGACGGGGAAGACCGCGTCCCGGGGCAGCGCGTCCGTACCGATCTCGTGGGCGCGGTGGCAGGCTACGGGGTGGCCCGCGCCGTCGTCCGCGTCCTTCCCCGGCTTTCCCGCAGATGCTCCCGCTCCCGGAACCACCAGCTCCGGTTCCGTCTCGCGGCAGCGGTCCACGGCGACCGGGCAGCGCGGCGCGAAGGGGCAGCCGGGCGCGAGGTCGGACATGGTGGGCGGATTGCCGTGTACGGGGACCAGGGCGCCGTGCCCGGTGTCGTCCAGGCGCGGGATCGAGCCCAGCAGGCCGATGGTGTACGGCATGCGGGGCGCGTAGTAGACCTCGTCCACCGAGCCGGTCTCCACCGGCCTGCCCGCGTACATCACCTGCACCCGGTCGGCGAAGCCGGCGATCACCCCGAGGTCATGGGTGATCATGACGATGGCGGCGCCGGTCACCTCCTGCGCGGTCTTCAGGACGTCCAGGACCTGCGCCTGGATGGTGACGTCCAGCGCGGTGGTCGGCTCGTCCGCGATGATGACCTGCGGGTCGTTGGCGATGGCCATCGCGATCATCGCGCGCTGCCGCATACCGCCGGAGAACTCGTGCGGGAAGGCGTCCACGCGGCGCCGCGGGTCGGGGATGCCGACGACGTCCAGCAGCTCGATCGCCCGCTTGCGGGCGGCGGCCTTGTCCAGGTCCTGGTGGACGCGGAGCGCCTCGATGATCTGGTTGCCGACGCTGTAGACGGGGGTGAGGGCGGACAGCGGGTCCTGGAAGACCATGCCGATGCCCTTGCCGCGGATCTTGGACATCGCGGCGTCCCCGAGGCCGAGCAGTTCGCGTCCCTCCAGCTTGACGGACCCCTTGACCTCGGCGGCGGGGGGCAGCAGCCCCAGGACGGCCATCGAGGACACCGACTTGCCTGAGCCCGACTCGCCGACGATGCCGAGCACTTCCCCGGGCCGTACGGCGTAGCTGACCCCGCGCACGGCGTGTACGGGACCGGCCTCGCTGGGGAAGGAGACGTGCAGGTCGGTCACTTCCAGGACGGGCCGGGCCGCGGCCCGGGCCGTGTCGTGCTGCTCGGTCACCGGGTGGCGCCTTCCTTGAGGGGCTTGCTGGTCGCTGCGCGGTTCTTCCTGCGGGCCGGGCGGGCCTTGGCGCGCGTGGAGTTGGGGTCCAGCGCGTCCCGCAGGCCGTCGCCGATGAAGGCGATGGACAGGCCGATCAGGACCAGGCAGCCGGCGGGGAAGAAGAACAGCCAGGGGTAGGTGGAGGCGTTGGTGGTGTTGTCGGCGATGACCGTGCCCAGGGAGACGTCCGGGGCCTGGACGCCGAAGCCGAAGTAGGACAGTCCGCTCTCCCCGATGACCGCGGCGCCTGCCTGGATGACGGTGTCGATGATCAGCATCGAGGCCATGTTGGGCAGGATGTGCCGGAAGATGATGACGGGGGCCGGTACGCCCATGTACTTAGCAGCCTTGACGAACTCCCGGTCCTTGAGGGTGAAGGTCATGCTGCGGACGACCCGGCCGGTGATCATCCAACTGAAGGCGCCGAGCAGCGCGACGAACACCAGCCAGCTCGAATCGCGGAACATCGGGGACATCACGGCGATGATCAGGAAGGACGGCATGACCAGCAGCAGGTCCACCAGCCACATCAGCACCCGGTCGGCCCAGCCGCCGAAGTAGGCGGAGAAGGCCCCGACGACGGCCGACAGGAAGGTGGAGATGATGCCCACCAGCAGGCCGATGACCAGCGACTTCTGGAGGCCGCGCATGGTCAGTGCGAACAGGTCCACGCCGCCCTGGGTGGTGCCCCACCAGTGCTCGCCGGAGGGCCCCGACATGAAGTTCAGGAAGTCGTGGGACTTGTAGTCCCACTTGGTCAGCAGCGGGCCCGCGTACGCGGCGAGGAAGAGCAGGATCAGCACCGCCAGCCCGAACAGCGCGAGCCGGTTGCGGGCGAAGCGGCGTACGGTCAGCCGGGCCCGCGAGGTACGGCGCGGGGCGACCGCGGTGGTGCCCTCTTCGACGGGGGCGGGCAGTGGTGCGGGGGCCGGGTCGGCCACGGGTGGTTGCTGGACGCTCATCGCGCGTTCTCCAGAGGAAACGACGGGTGGGGTGACGGGCCGGGTCGGGCGGGTGGCTCAGCGCACCCGTACGCGCGGATCCAGGGCCGCGTACAGCAGGTCGGAGAGCAGACCGGCGATCAGGACCAGGACGGCGGTGAACAGGCCGACGGTGGCCACCGAGTTGACGTCCTGCTTGGTGATCGAGTCGACGAGCAGCTCGCCCATGCCGTGCCAGCCGAAGGTCTTCTCGGTGAAGGTGGCGCCGGTGAACAGCAGCACGATGTTGTAGACCAGCAGCGGTACGACCGGCAGGATCGCGGTCCGCAGGCCGTGTTTGACCAGGGCCGTGCGGTGCCGTAGCCCCTTGGCGCGGGCGGTGCGCAGGAAGTCCGAGCCGAGCACGTCCAGCATGGTGCTGCGCTGGTAGCGGCTGTAGAGGGCGACCTGGACGATGATCAGGGTCAGCGCGGGCAGCAGCATGTGCTGGGCACGGTTGACCAGTGCGTCCCAGTTCCACTGCCCGGCGAACTGGGCGTCGTACTCGCCGAGGACCTTCAGGGTCTGCGAGCCGTCGTTCAGGATGGTGGCGCCGATCTTCAGCGCGACGCCGATGACGAACACCGGCATGGCCAGCACGAAGAAGGACGCCAGGGTCGTGAATCTGTCGAAGAACCGGTACTGGCGGATCGCGCCCAGGGTGCCCACGGCCACGCCCAGGGCGGAGCCGATGAGGGTGGCGAGCAGCAGCAGCCGGGTGCTGACGCCGACGCGGCGGCCGAAGTCGTCGTTGACGGAGTCGCCCTCGATGGTCTTGCCGAGGTCGCCGTGCACGACGTCGCCGGCCCAGTGCACGAAGCGGGTCACCACGGGGGTGTCCGGGTTCATGTTGTAGTCGTCGAGCGTCCTGCTGATGGCGGTCTCGGAGAGCGGGGGGTTGCGGCCCTCGAACTTCGCCCGCGGGTTGAGGGTCAGCCCTGCCAGAAAGTACGTCAGAGACGCCGCGACGATCACCAGAACCAGGTAGTTGGCCAGGCGGCGCAGCATGTAGCGGCCCATGGTGCCTCTTCCCCTCGTACGAACCGCTCCTGGCCGAACTGCTGTTTCTCGGTCGCGGCGGTGCGGTCGGGAGGGTGACGCACGGGGATCGTGCGTACGGCAGCGTCTCGGTATGCGGACTCGCGATACGGCAAACGGTGTGTAACTGGCCGTTGGTCGACGGCTTGCGGCACATCTTGCATGCGGTCGCCATGTTTGTCGACCAAACGATTTTTTTGCCAACAGCTAGTGAACGCTCCTGCTTTGAAGGGCAATTCGGGCAGCGATTGCCGTTACGTAGGTCAAGTCGGGTGTTCGGTGCGGCATTCGCAGGCGTCTTGGCGTGGCCGGTCACTTTGTCCGCTATACGAACGTCGGTGTCTGGAAAACGCGACGTGGCGCAGCTCACACGGCGGCCGGGAACCGGAGTGGGGGCGAAGCGGAGACGAGGCCGAAACGAAGCGGGAGGCGGACCGAGGAGTTCCAGAAAGGCGTCACCGTGCGTCAACTTTCAACGGGAGTCGCTGCCCGCCGACGTCGGCCGGTATCGGCCGGTATCGGCCGCTACGGCCCCGGGCCCAGGCGCCCGGGCACTTCACCGGCCGTGGGCTGGGCATGCTCTCCCCATGCCCGAGTTCGAGTGGGATCGCACCACGATGGCCATCGTCGCCTGCGCCCTGGCCGGGGACAGCGACGGCGCGGTGGAACTCCTCCGGCCGCTTCCGCAGCGCGACGTGTGCCACATCGCGGTACGGCTGGCCGCGATGGCCGCCGACGCGCTCATCGTCGCCGCACAGGACACCGGCGGCGACCGGGAGGAGGCACTGGCGCACTGGCAGCAGTGCATCCTCCAGCACGAGTCGGAGCACGGCGCGGAGTAGGCGCCGGACGCTGTCCGCCACGGCGCCTGGGTCCAGCCCCTACAGCCTGGTCCAGCCCTTGGAGCTTGGTCCGGCCCTCACAGCTTGGTCCAGGTGAAGGCGACCTTGTCCCCCGCCTTGATACGGAACTGGCAGCCGCCGACCGGGGTGGGAGTGCCGTTGACGGAAATGTTCCAGTAGGCGTCGGAGCCGCCGCCGGTGCCCGCGACGGTGGTCACGAAGTAGTCGTCGAACGACGGGTACCAGGTGCCGTCCCAGGTGAAGTGCTGCTTCTTGGCGGCATCGTCGAGGGCGGCGGTGGGCGTGGCCCCCGGGGTGGGATTCGCGCCATTGTTGGTGCCGTCGCACTTGTGGGTGCCGCCCGAGGCCGTGGTGACGGTGTGGCCGGTGGTGGCGACCGGGCCGTTGAAGAGCGTGCTGTTGTCGGGGCCGCGGACGGTGAGGGTCACGGTGACCGGGGCGTTGGCCTTCGCCGCGGCGGGCGCGGCGGGGGCGGAGGCTGAGGCCGAGGCGACGGGGATCGCTCCAGTGAGAGCCAGGCCGAGCGCTGCGGTGAGGATCGTGGCGCGGCGGGCGAGGGTGTGGCGCATGGTGGGTGTGCTGCCTTTCGATGAGGTCGGTGCATGGCGGTGGCCGGTGCCGGGTCCGGCGCCGGAAGCCTTTACGGGCGGGACTTACGGGAGGGACTTACGGGCGGGAGCGGCGCAGACGGGCCAGGGTGAGGGCGCTCGCGCCGGCGAGCAGGAGGGCGGCGGCGGTCACGGCGAGCGGGAGGGGGGTGACGCCGGTGGCGGCGAGGCTGTCGCCCGAGGCGCCGTCGGGAGTGACACCGCCCTCGCCACCGGCGGAACCGGTCCCGCCGCCGGCCGCTCCGCCCGTGGCGGCGCCGCCCCCGTTCGTGGACGAGGACGACGAGGACGGAGAGTGCGACGGTGGCGGGGTGGGCGTGGGGTCGTCCGTACCGCCGGCCGTACCGTCCGGGTCGCCCCCGTCCGTACCGCCGTTGGCCTCGGTACCACCGGTGCCGCTGTCGGTCCCGCCGTCGTCCCCGGTTCCTCCGGCGTCTCCCGTACCTCCCGAGTCGCCTGTTCCTCCGGAGCCTCCTGTTCCTCCGGAGCCTCCTGGGCCCTGTGTTCCGCCGCCGGAGGAACCGTCGTCCGCCGGGGTGCAGCGGACGGGTTCCAGGCCGGCTGCGGCGTCCTTGGCGTCGATCTGGCCGAGCGACTTGCCCGCGAGGGCCGGGACGACCTGGGCGGTGGCGCGCAGGGCGGTGCCGTCCGCCTTGGGCTCGGCGTAGCCGACGGCGCCCCGGTCGGCGGCCGGGGCGCCGCAGCCGAGCTGTCTGCTCCGCAGCCAGGCGACGCCCTTCGCGGCGGCCCCGGTACGGCCGCCGGCGGCCAGCGCCTGGACGTCCAGCGCCGTGGAGTTGGAGTTCCCCGGCGGCGTACCGAACCCGTTGTCGCGGAAGCTGCCGTCCTTGAGCTGCTGCTTGACCAGCCAGTCCAGGGCCGGCCTGGCGGCGGCCGGGCGTCCGGCGGCGAGCAGTGCCTGTACGGCCAGACCGGTGCTGTCCGTATGGGACTTGCATGCGCTCGGGTCGGACCTGAAGTAGAGCGGGAAGCCGCCGTCCGCGCAGCGCGAGCGCGCCAGGAAGTCCACGGCCCGCTCCGGCAGATCGCCGGTGCGCTTCAGGGCGAGTACGGCCAGGGACTGGGTGAACTGGTTCGATCCGTCGCCGGAGGGCAGGTCGTCGGTGAAGCGGCCGTTGTCCTGGAGCCTGCCGAGCAGTGTCCTGGTCAGGTCCTGCCCGCCGAAGTCGTGTGGATCACGGTGCTGGATGGCGGCGACCAGCGTCAGCTTGGCGGTACCGCCCGCGAAGACCCTCCCGGGGGTGCCGCGGTTGATGTAGCTCGCGGCGTTGACCTCCAGCCAGGCGGTGGCCTTGGCCGCGGTCTTGCCGCCCGTGCCGGTGGCGGCGATGCCCATGACGATGTCCGCGGTCAGGCCGTGGTCACCGGAGGCGTTGGTGCCGCCGGTGAGTCTGCCCGCCATCCAGGTCGCGGCGGCCTTGGCCGGGGACCTCAGGGCGGTGACGGACTTGGCGGCCGGGGCGGCGGGGGCGGCCTGGGCGGTGCCCGGCAGCAGCAGCGCCGCCGCCAGGGCGGCGGCCGGTGTCACGGCCGTGGCTCTCAGCCGGAGGGACGGTGGCATGGCGATGCTCCTTGCTCGTACGGGAGGACGGGGGCGGATGCGGGGAGGGGAAGGTTTCCGGTTACGGGCGGCTTTTCGGGGGCGGGCGGCTTCTCGGGGGCGGGCGGCTTCTCGGGGGCCGATGTGGGAGTTGGCGTCACCGTGACCGGGGCCCCGAAGGCGGCGCGGCGCGCGGCACGGCGCAGGACGGCCAGTACGGCCGGGCCCAGCGCGAGAATGGCGATCAGGTTGGTGACCGCCCGCCCGGTGTCCCAGCCGAAGGTGGAGGTGACCAGGGTGAAGATCAGGAAGCGGTGCAGGTTCTCCGGCAGGGACGCACCCGCCACGAAGGAGAGCTGGGTGTCCGGTCCCGCCGTGAAGGGCCAGAACCACAGGTTCATCAGGAGCCCGAAGACATAGGCGACGGCGACTCCGTACGCGGCGAGCATCGCGATCTCCGCCTTGCCCGTGACCCGCTTGGGCAGCAGCCCCGCGCCCAGCCCGATCCAGCCGGACGCCACCATCTGGAACGGCAGCCACGGCCCGACCCCGGCGGTCAGCAGGGCGGAGGCGAACAGCGAGGTGGCGCCCAGGACGAACCCGAAACCGGGCCCGAAGACCCGGCCCGCCAGCACCAGCAGGAAGAAGACGGTCTCGATGCCGGCGGTGCCGGCGCCCAGCGGGCGCAGTCCCGCGTTGACCGCGGACAGCACGCCGAGCAGGGCCAGCGCCTTGGTGTCGATGCCGCCGCCGGCCATCTCGGCGAGCACGACGGCCAGCAGCACCGGCATCGCCACCAGGAAGATCAGCGGCGCGTCGGCGGTGTGCGCGGTCGCCGCCTGCGGCGGGGCCAGGAACAGCGGCCAGCAGAACATGGCCAGTCCGGCCACGCTCGCCAGCGTGAGTACGGTTCCGGTGCGCAGCCGGAACGGCAGCACGGACACCCGCGGACGTAAACGGCCGCCCGTGCTCCGCCCCCGCCGCTCGTACCGCTCGTACCGCTCGTACCGCTCGTACCGACGGTGCTGCCCCCGGTCTCCGTCCCGCTCGTACCGCCCCTGCCGTCCGTGCCTGCTACACCGCTCATACGACGGCCTCCAGTGCCTCCAGGGCGCTTTCGACCTCTTCCACGGTCAGCCAGGGCTGCGGCCCGAGGACCTTCGCCACCTGCGGCGCGAAGGCCGGCGAGGAGACCACGACCTGAGGCGTCGGCCCGTCCGCGACGATCTCTCCCTGGGCCATCACCACGACCCGGTCCGCCGCCCGCGCGGTGAACTCCACGTCGTGTGTCGCCACCACGACCGCCCGGCCCTCGTCCGCGAGCCGCCGTACGAGGCGTGCGAAGACCTCCTTGGCGTGGTAGTCCAGCCCCCGGGTCGGCTCGTCGAGCAGGACGACGCCGGGCGCGGCGGTGAGCTGTACGGCCAGGACCAGCGCGAGCTGCTGGCCCTCGGACAGGTCGCGCGGATGCCGGGCCCCGGGGACGCCGGGCGCCAGGGAGTCCAGCAGCGCCCGGCAGGTGCCCTGGGCGGCGCCGGACTCGGCATCGGCCTGGGCGCACTCGTCCTCGACCGTATGGAGGTAGAGCAGGTCACCGGCGGTCTGCGGCACCAGGCCGACGAGCGTACGGGCCTTGCGGGGCGAACCCCGGCCCGGATCCGTACCGCCCACGTCCACCCGGCCCGAGTGCCTGGGTCCCGAGCCCTGGAGGGCCCACAGCAGCGAGGACTTGCCCGAGCCGTTGCGGCCCATGAGCGCGGTGACCTCGCCACGGCGCAGGTCGAGGTCGACCTCGCGGACGGCGACGGTCCCGCCGTACGCGACGGTGATCCGCTCGGCCCGCAGCACCGGCCGCCACGCGCCGGACTCGGACCCGGGCACCCGCGCGGAACCGTGTGCCGATGCCGGCACAGGTACGGCGGGTGTCGTCGCAGGCCGGGCGGCGGGCGGCGGCGCGGACCGGGCGGCGGGGTGCTGCGCGAGCCGGGCGCGCAGTCCGCCCGCCTGCCGCCGGGCGTCCCGTACGGACAACGGCAGCGGACTCCAGCCCGCCAGCCGCCCCAGCCGGACCACGGGCGGCGCCACGTCCGAGGTGCGCATCAGCTCGGCCGGGTCGCCGTCCCGTACCCGCCCGTCCCCCGTGAGGTGGACCAGCCGGTCGGCGTACTGGAGCACCCGCTCCATGCGGTGCTCGGCGACCAGCACCGTCGTGCCCAGGTCGTGCACCAGGCGGGTGATCGCGGACAGCACCTCCTCGGCGGCGGTGGGGTCCAGGGCGGAGGTCGGCTCGTCCAGCACCAGCACCCGGGGGTGGGCCGTGAGCACCGAGCCGATCGCGACGCGCTGCTGCTGTCCGCCGGAGAGCGTCCGCAGGGCGCGGTGCCGCAGTTCGGCGATGCCCAGCAGGTCGAGGGTCTCCTCGACGCGCTTGCGCATCACCTCGGGCCGCAGCGCCAGTTGCTCCATGCCGTACGCCATTTCTTCCTCGACCGTGTCGGTCACGAAGCCGGCGAGCGGGTCCTGTCCGACGACGCCGACCAGATGCGCGAACTCCTGCGGCGGGAGGTGGGCGGTGCTGATGCCGTCGACGGTGACGGTGCCCTGGAGGTGGCCCCCGGTGAAGTGCGGCACCAGGCCGTTGACGGCGCCGAGCAGCGTGGACTTGCCCACGCCCGTACGGCCGGTGACCAGGCACAGTTCGCCCTCGCCGATCTCCAGTCCCACCTCGTGCAGGGCGGGGCGCGCGGCCCCGGCGTAGGTGAAGGTCACCCGGTCGAAGCGGATCACTCGGCGGCCTCCTCGGCGCGGGCACGGGGCGGGCGCGAACCAGGCCGGAAGCACCCCGGTCAGTACGGCCAGGGCGGGCAGCGCCGTCACCTCGGGCCAGGCGAGGGGGGAGAGCGGGGGTACAGGGAGGCGGCGTCGGTGCGGGAGGCCGCGTACATCAGCGCCGCCGCGACGACGCCGGACGCGGCGACCAGCCATTCGGCGCCGCGCCACGGGTCGGGGCGGTAGACGCTGCGCCTGACGCGCCGGCCGCCGAGCACGAATCCGCAGCCGGCCAGCGACAGTCCGCCCAGGAGCAGGGGCGTGCCCAGGTACGGCGGGGTGCTTGCGCCCGTCGCGCCGTACAGCCCGGCGCACACGCCCAGCAGCCCGGCGATGACCAGGGTGCCGGTCAGCAGGCGGGCGCGGGGGGTGGCCCGGCCGCCCGTACGGCCGTAACCGTGCGAGGCCATGGCGGCGGCCAGGGCCAGCGAGCGGTTCATGGCGTCCTCCAGGACGGGGACGACGATGCCGCGCAGGGCGCCGATGTTCCTTCTGCGGGCGCGGGCGGTGCGGGGCGTAGCAGTACGGGGCGTACGGGAGCGCAGGGCCGTACGGCCTTTGCGGAGGCCGCCCGCCGTACGGCCTTTTCGGGGGCCGCCCGCCGTACCGCCTACCGCGCCGAACGTCGTGCCGCCGCGCAACATCCGCGCGCGGCGCACCCGTTGCACGCTCTCGGCCAACTGGGACGCCACCGTCAGCGTGACCACGACCGAGGTGCCGATCTCGTACAGCGCGCCGGGCAGCGCCTTGAGCATCCGCTTGGGATTGGCCAGCGCGTTGGCCGCGCCCACGCACACGACCACGGTCGCCAGCCGTAGCCCGTCGTACAGACCGCCCAGCAGTTGCTCCGCCGCCACCGGCCCGAACAGCCTTATCCCGGCGGCCCATTGGGGCAGCGGAATCTGCGGCAGGGTGAACAGGACCGTGTCACCCTGGCCGCCGCCGAAGACGATCCGGAAGAGCACCCGCATCGCGACGATGTAGCCGCCGAGTATCAGATACATACGGAAGGCCAGGGCCCAGGGCGCGTCACCGCGCCGCTGTGCCACGACGAAGCCGGTCACCGCGAGGATCAGTACCAGCAGCACCGGATTGGCCGTACGGCCGGCTGCCACCGCCATGCCCAGCGCCCACAGCCACCAGGCGCCGGGGTGCACGGTCCGGGGCAGAGCACTCACGGGGCGCAGAGCACTCACAGGGCGCTTCGCAGGACCCCTCACAGGACCCCTCACGGGGCTCGGAACGCTCATGGGGCGCCGCCGGTACGCCCTGAACGGCCCGCGCGACTCGGCGAGCCGGTGCGGCGGTGCCGGGCGGTGAGACCGGCCGCGACGGCGAGCGCGGCGGCGACACCCGCCCCGATCACCGTCCCGACGGGGATGCCGCCGTCGTGGGCGGCGTCCGCGGTCTGCCGGTCCTCGCCGCCGTACCAGCCGGGGCCTCGGTCGGCACGGGGACCGGCGCACCGGACGCGGCCCGTGGGGCGGAGGGCGCGTAACTGCCGTCACCCTCCTCGCCGTTGCCCCCGCCATCACCTTGGGCCTCGCCCGGCTCCCTACTTTCGGCCTTGTCCTTCGCCTTCTCCTGTTCGTCGTTCCGGGGCTGCCGGTCCATGTCTTCGTCTTCCCGCGGGTCTGTCGTACGGCCCGGCTCCCGGCGTCCGTACGAGTCGTCGCCGTTGCCCGCGGACGACGTACCGGTGCCGCCGGCCGGGGAGCCGTCGCCCGCCGACGTACCGGAATCGCTGCCTCCGCCGCTCCCGCCGCTCGCGCCGCTTCCGCCACTGCTGCCGCTGTTTCCGCCTTGGCCGCCACCCTGGGTGCCGCCACCGCCACTACCGCCGTCGCCGTCCCCCGGCGCCGGTGCGGGTGCCGGCCGCCTGGGGGCGATACGGGGCGCGGGTGCCCCGCCCTCGTCCCGGTTCAGGGAGAACGACCAGCCCTCGAAGCTGCCCGCGGGCGGCGTACGGTAGGTGGCGCCGTACTGGCTGTAGGTCCACCGGCCGCCGTTGGGCGCATGCCAGTACGACCAATAGGCCCGGGTCGGCGGGGTGTCGATGCAGGTTTCGCGCTCCGGCCCCGGCTTGTTCTCCAGACGGCAGATGAACGCCTCACCCCACCGGTTGGTCCCGGTGACCCGGATGCCGGCGGCCTTGAGGGCGGCGAGCCCGGTGGACTGGCGGCCGACGGCGCACCGCACGATGACGCTGCCGCCCAGTTCGCGGAAGTCGACGACGACGGTCACGCCGTTGGTGCCGGGGCAGAAGCCCGCCCGGCCCCGGCCGGTGTCCACCGCGGCGGCCGTTCCCGGCAGGGCGAGCCCCGCGCCGACCGCCGCCGCCAGCACGGCCAGGGCGGCGGCTAACGCGCGTATCGCACCGGTCATCGCAAGGGTGCCCTTCGGTTCCGGGGCCGCACCGGGCCCCTGGACACACCCCTGCCGCGCGACAAACCCCTGACGCGCGTTCCGAGAGGAAGCGGCAGGGGCCGAAGAACCGGAGGGCTCAGGGCTCCACGCTGCGGACCATGACAGTGAGAAGCGGTTCACGTGGCGCGCCGGGCGGTCCGACTCGCGGCGCGGTGATCGCGCCGCACACGGTTGCAGGTCAGCGCCGGATTCCCACCGGCTTTCCCCAGTCGCGTACGCATGAAGTTGTCACTCCGCCCACAGGCGGAACACGCCAAAGACTAAGCCCGGCCGCTCGGTTACGGCCAGAGCCGCCGCTGTGACTCCGGCCACCGCTACACGACATGACCCGGCACGGCATGACCCGGCACGGCATGACCCGGCACGGCATGACCCGACAGGACATCACCCGGCACGCCAATGCGCGTGCTGCCATGGTCCGCGCGGGCCCAGGCATGAGGCCAAGGCGCGGGCCCAGGTGCGCGCCCTTTGCAGGCCGCAGCCGGGTTCGGCCTGCCCGGGGCCCGCACCGACCGCCTCATGGGCCGACGTACTCGACCCGCAGGCCCTCACGGTCCGGCAGGACGATCGTCTGCGGCCGGTCGTACGTCCAGCCGCGCGGCAGCAGGAACAGCTTGCCGTTGGCGTAGGCGTAGAACTTCAGCCCCTGGTAGCGGTAGTGGTACGCGCCCCGGTCCGGGTAGAAGGTGACATCGACGCCGGGGGCCGACAGCCGCAGGTCCTGGGCGCTGTAGACGACTACGCCGAGGTGGTGTTCGAGCGTGGCCGCCATACGCATCGCCGAGCCACGGCCCTCGACGGAGGCGAAGGCGCCCACCGTCCAGAAGACCAGCACCACCACCAGCCCGACGGCGTAGAGCCCCATCGACGCGGGCCACAGCGTCCAGGCCGGGTCGGCGCCCGTCCCGGTACTCGTACGGGACCACAGCGCGCACCCGTAGGACGCCAGCAGCACCCCGGCGGTCAGCGAGGCGGGCAGCGCCAGCTCCCACCACCCGGGCGAGAGGCGGGTCATCGCCCACAGCGCCAGGGGGACGGCGGGCAGGGCCGCCACCAGCCCGGCGCAGCACAGCCGCCGGGCGCGTGGCCGGGCGGTCAGCGTCCGTACGAGCAGCGGGTCACCGATCCGCCACAGCAGCAGCGTCCCCGAGGCCACGAGGAACGGCTCGTACAGGGCGGGCACGCTGCTGAGCATGTACCACTGCGCGGAAGGCGCCAGGTGGCTCTCGGCGAAGCCGAAGTAGGAGGCCCGCGCCGCACTGCGCACCCACCCGAAGTAGTACAACAGCGCAGCCAGCAGTGACAGTTGCGCCCCGACCGCCGCGCCCGCCTGGAGCAGGAGCGTACGCAGCGGAGTCGCCCCCGGCGCCGCGCCCGGAGCCCGGCCCGGCTCCCCGTCCCCCTCCTCCCCCATCGCGGCCTCCTCCCGCACGGCGGCCGTTCCCGCACCGCGGCCATTTCCTCACGGCGGCCGTTCCCTTACGACGGCGCCTGGCACCCACCGCCCCCGGGGCCGTCCTCGGCTATGTGGAATTCCGTCTCCGGGTCCTCCCTGTGGGCGGTGACCAGTACGCGCAGCACCTCGAATCCGACCCGCCCGTAACAGCCGCCGTCCGGGGCCCCGCCCGCGCCGCTGAGCTGCGTGTACGCGGCGTCGGCGGTGCTCCAGTCGGGGCTGCCGCCGCTCACCACGGCCGGGCAGACCGCCCGTAGCCCGTCGATGAGCGTCGCCATCGCACCGCTCTCCGCCGGATCGCTCACCGCGCCGCAATCGCGCCGGACAAGCGCCCGGTACCACTCGCCGGAGCCGGAGCGTATGGACAGGACCGCCCCGTTGTTCCTCGCCCTCTCCGCGAACACCGCGCCCGACTCCGGTCCGGATCCCGAGCCCGGCCCCGAGCCGGACTCCGAGCTGAACTCCGAGCCCGTCCCCGGTCCGGACTCCGTCTCCGGAGCCGACGTCGGGGACGGTTCGGGAGCCGAATTGGGGGCGGTTGTCGGAGTCGAGGGCGACGACGGTGGCGAGGAGCTTTTGGAGGACGACAGGCCGGTCGGGGTGGTGGTGGGCTCGTACGGGTACAGCCCCGGCCAGCCCACGCCCTTGCTCGGACGCCGCCCTCCCGACGAGGACGAGTACGGATCGACGCTGCCCGTCTGCGTACGGACCTGCCCGCCCGGCAACGCGCTGGTCCGCGTACCGCCGTCGCCACCCCCACCGTCACTACCGCCGTCGCCCGGTCCCGAGCCCTGCCCGGGCGACCCGGCCGTCTCCCCCGGCGCGCTGCCACCCTGCGCGGACGACGGCGCGGCCCCCGAGCCGCGAGCCCCTTGGTCCGCCCCGCTCCCGCAGGCCACCAGCAGTGCCGGCGCTGCCACCGCCACCACCCACCGAGCCCGGATCCCTTGCACGGCGTCCCCCTTCCCCCGTGGTCGGCCGCCGGTGGCCGAGCGGCCCCGCGCCGCCCGCCACCGCTCCTTGAGGGGTCAACAGCATCTCGCCGCTGCCCCGTCCCGAAAAGGGGCGTGAACCGTCCCTTTCACGCGCCGTCACGCACCTCGTGCGCCTCCAAGCGCCGTATGAGCCTTCGGCGCAGTACGTCGAGTCGCCCGGCATCGACGCCCGGCACCAGGGCGAGGTCCCGTATGCCGGATCCGGTCACGGCCACGCTCTCCCACCCGCCCGTTTCCTCCAACACCGCCGTCATGGCCTCGGCTCCCGCCCGGTCCCCGGCCGCGCACCGGGAGACGACGGCGACAGCGGCCTGGACCGGCAACGGAAGATGCCGCTCGCCCGAGTCCTGTGGTTCCACGGCCGTTCGCGCCTGCGCGACCACGCGCGCGCCATATGCCGCACGTCCCGGATATCGCACACGCTCGGCGAAGTCCGGGAAGTCCGTGAGCGCCACGAGGGCCTCCCAGTCGTCGGTGGCGGCAGCGATCCCCTGAGCGGCACTCTTGATCAGTGCGGCCTCGTAGCGCAGGAACAAGCCCACAACGGGGGCCGGCCCGGTCGCCGCCAGGAGACCCCGTGCCGCATCGACGGCTGCCGACGCCGCCCGGTGCTCCCCGGCCCGGCGGTGACAGGACGCCTTCAGCAGCGTGACACCGGCCGCCACGGCGCAGGGAGCACCGGGTCCCTCCAGGAAGCCGAGCGCCCGCTCGAAGTCGGTCAGCGCCCGGTTCCCGTCCTCCCGCAGCAGGTGCGTCGTGCCGCGCTCGATGTGGAGCGCGGCACCATCCCAGCCGAGCGCCGCGCAGCGGTCGAGATCCGCACGGCTCCCGTCCAGTCGCCCGACACTGCGCCGCGCCACACCACGCCGCAGGAACAGCACCGCGCTGTCCGGGAACAGCGCGAGCGCCCGGTCCAGTTCGGCGAGCACGTCCTCGAAACGCCCCGTCTCCCACAGCAGGTCACTGCGGTGCACCCGGGCCCACAGATATTGGGGGTTGAGACGCAGTGCCCGGTCGATTTCGTCCAGAGCCTCCCCGAACCGGCCCATCTCCCGATAGGTCTGGCTCTTCTCCCCCATGGCCCAGGTGTATCCCGGCCGGATCTCGATCGCCCGGTCCAGCGCCGTCAGTGCTTCCTCGTGCCGGCCCAGGCAGCGCAGCGACGCGGCTCTGCTGCCCAGGACCCACGCGAGCCGGGGGTGTGCGGCGAGCACCCGGTCGAAGTCGGCCAGCGCATCCTCGTGCCGCTGGAGGTAGCGGTTGGCTTCCCCGCGCTGCGCGACGGCGTCCCGCGAGCCGGGGTCGACCGCCACTGCGCGGGTGAAGTCCTGGAGGGCACGCTCGAACTGCTGCATGTGCCGATGGGTCAGTCCGCGTCCGACGAACGCACCCACGTCCCGTGGGTCCAGCTCGATACACCTGTCGAAGTCCGCGAAGGCCGCGTCCCACTCCTGGGCCTTGCGGTGCTCGCGGCCACGGACCCGATGGATCCGGGCCTGCCGCCCGGTGTCGATGCCGGGCTGGGCGAGCAGGGTGGTCAGTACGGCGGCCGGTCCGCCGTGCGGGCTCTCCAGCGCGTCGCGCAGCCGGGCGCCCCACGCACGTACCTCTGGCGACCCGCCGTCCTCCCCCGCCTGCACCAGCGTCCCGGCAATCGCACGCAGGGCGGCGCCGGGCGCGTACTCGGCGGCGTCCAGCACATCGGACAGGGCCTGCGCGAGTGCTCCGTGGACCGGGCCGGTCGCGGACCGGGCGCACAGCGCGTGGTAGATCTCCTCCAGCCGCTCCTGGCGCCACCGTTCGTCGCGCCACCATTCCTCCGGGTCCCGGCCGCCCTCGTACGCCGTGCGTCGTCGGCCCGCGGCATCGGCCAGGTGGGCGTGGCGCGTCGCCCAGGTCCGTGGCGATCTGCGCCGCTGCAACCGCAGCATCGCCGTACGCACCACCTCGTGGTACTCCCGGCGTCCGCCCCGGTCGGCCACGAACGGCAGCGTCCCCAGCCATGTGAACAGCTCCGAGGTGTCCACGGGGCTCGTCTCTTCGCCCGGGCCGCCGTCTGCGGGTGCCCCGGCCACCGCCGTCCGGAAGACGTCCTCGTCCAGATGGCGCGGCAGCGCCGCCGCCAGCGCGGCTTCCCTGCGGAAAGGGTCGGTCTCCCATTTCAGGAAGCGTTCGACGGCCGTGTCGCTGGGGTCGTCCACCGCCTCCGGGGCCGACGGGCGGTTCAGGGCCAGGGTGGACACCAGCACCGGCAGTCCCCCGGACAGGCGCAGGATCACCTCCACGATGCGCTCGTCGACGATCTCCCGTGCGGCCAGGAATCCCCGGGCCTCCTCGGCGGTGAAAGGCTCCAGCGGCACGTCCGCGATGCAGTCGAGGTAGTCGGCCCAGCAGCGCCGGTCCAGTTCGGTACGGCCCGCCAAGGTCACCACCACCTCGGACGCCAGGGTTCCGTACCGCTCGCTGACCAGGATGTCCCGCAGCCAGCCGTCCAGGAACGGGCCGGTGCGTTCGTAGGTGTCGAAGAACAGCGCCACCCAGGGCACGGCGGCTGCCACGCCGTCCAGATCCCGCAGGAAGGCGGGGGTGAGGACCTCCAGGGGCGACATGACGAGCTGGACGTCGTCATGGCTGCGCAGCCGCGCGCTGAGCAGACCGCGCAGCCGGTCCGCGCCCCGGGCGACATGGCCGGGGTCCATGGCGCCGGTGACGGCTCCCATCCCGGGGAGCAGGCCGATCCCGGCCAGTCCCACTTGCGCGGCGATCATCGCGCCGGTGGACGGTGGCGGGGTGGTCCCGGCGGCGGTGGCATCCGCCGTCAGTTCCGGGTCGGCCACCGCGGACTCCACCTCGTGAAGCCGCTCCCGGTACGTGGCGAGGAGTTTGTCGAAGCCCTTCAAAGGGGTGCCCTGACGGGCCAGTTGAGCACTTACGGCGGCCATGGCGTCCGCGACCGTGCCGACCGCCTCGTCCACGTACGCGGTGAGCGCCCCGCACTCCCGCGCCGTCTGCTCGAACTGCCGGACCAGCGAGGTCTTCCCCACGCCCGCCTGGCCATGCACATGGAACAGGAACTGATACGCCTCGTCCTCGGCGTCCAGGCCCAAGTTGGCCCGGAAGGCGGCCAGTTCCGCGCGGCGGCCCACGAAACCGCCGCGCCGGCGCCGTCGGACCAGCTCCTGTCTCGACAGCCGCTTCCGGTCCATCCGCCCCGCCTCCGCCCTCCGCCGTCCGGTGCCTTCGCCCGATCACCGTACGGCCTGGACGACCCGTCGGCGGAGTTATCCACAGCCCGGATTCCGGCAGCGCCCGCTTCTCCGCCTTCAGTCGCCGACGGGGCCGGCCCCTGCTACTGCTCCACCACCGGCAGCAGCTCCGGCAGGTGCCCGTCCGAGGCGAGCGCCGCCGCCTGCCGCTCCTCGGGCACCTCCCCGTAGGTGGTCGTACGGGGCCGGGCCGGGCGCCCCGCGGCGTCCGCGATGGCGATCAGGTCCTGGATGGAGCGGTAGGACCCGTAACCGGAGCCCGCCATGCGGGAGATGGTCTCCTCCATCAGCGTGCCGCCCAGGTCGTTGGCGCCCGAGCGCAGCATCTCCGCCGCGCCCTCCGCGCCGAGCTTGACCCAGCTCGTCTGGATGTTGGTGATGTGCGGGTGCAGCAGGATCCGGGCCATGGCGGTCACGGCACGGTTGTCACGGGTGGTGGGGCCGGGGCGGGCGATGCCCGCGAGGTAGACGGGGGCGTTGGTGTGGATGAAGGGCAGGGTGACGAATTCGGTGAAACCGCCGGTCTCCTGCTGGATCCGGGCCAGGAGGCGGAGGTGGCCGAGCCAGTGGCGCGGCTGGTCCACATGGCCGTACATCATGGTCGAGGAGGAGCGGATGCCCAGCTCGTGGGCGGTCTTGATGACCTCGACCCAGGTCGCGGTGGGCAGTTTGCCCTTGGTGAGGACCCAGCGGACCTCGTCGTCCAGGATTTCGGCTGCGGTGCCGGGAATGGTGTCCAGGCCGGCGGCCTTGGCCTCGCTCAGCCACTCCCGGATGGACAGGCCGGTGCGGGTCGCTCCGTTGACGACCTCCATGGGCGAGAAGGCGTGCACGTGCATGCCGGGTACACGTTCCTTGACCGCCCGGGCGATGTCGAAGTACGCCGTACCGGGCAGGTCGGGGTGGATGCCGCCCTGCATGCACACCTCCACCGCGCCCACGTCCCACGCCTGCTGGGCGCGGTCGGCCACCTGGGAGAGGGAGAGCGTGTAGGCGTCGGCGTCCGTGCGGCGCTGGGCGAAGGCGCAGAACCGGCAGCCGGTGTAGCAGACGTTGGTGAAGTTGATGTTGCGGGTGGTGATGTACGTGACGTCGTCGCCGACCGCCGCCCGGCGCAGGTCGTCCGCGATCCGGCACAGCGCGTCCAGGGCCGGGCCGTCGGCGTGCAGGAGAGCCAGTGCCTCGGCGTCGGTGAGCTTGGTCGGGTCCTCGGCCGCGACAGAGAGGGCGGCGCGGACGTCGGCGTCGATGCGGGAGGGGACCATCCCGGGGGCGGCGGCCTCGCGCAGCGAATCCCAGTCGCCGTAGACGTCGTCGAAGTCCTGGCGGCGGTCGCCGGTGCGGCCGTCGGTGTCGATGGTGCGGTGCAGATCGGTACGGCCGAAGGAGTGCAGCGAGAAGCCCTCGTCGGGCTCCTGCCAGGGGTGTCCCTGGACCACGGCGTCCTCGTCGGCCAGGCCCGTTTCGGGGTCGGCCAGCGCCGTGACGTGCGGCAGCAGCCGGGGGTCGAGCCAGGGTTCGCCGCGCAGCACGTACTCGGGGTAGACGGCCAGGCGTTCACGCAGCGAGAAGCCGGCCTCCGCGGAGCGTGCGGCCAGTTCGTCGATCTGGGGCCAGGGGCGCTCGGGGTTGACGTGGTCGGGGGTGATCGGGGAGACCCCGCCCCAGTCGTCGATGCCGGCGCGGATGAGGCGCGCGTACTCCCCCGCGACGAGGTTGGGCGGGGCCTGGAGGCAGGCGGCCGGGCCCATGATGTGGCGGGCGACGGCGACGGTGGCGACCAGGTCGTCCAGTTCGGCGTCGGGCATGCCGCGCATCGCCGTGTCCGGCTTGGCGCGGAAGTTCTGCATGATCAGTTCTTGGATGCCGTGGTACGCCCGGGAGACGCGGCGCAGCGCGAACAGGGACTCGGCGCGCTCCTCGTACGTCTCGCCGATGCCCAGCAGCAGCCCGCTGGTGAAGGGCACGGAGCTGCGCCCGGCGTCCTCCAGGGCGCGCAGCCGTACGGCGGGCTCCTTGTCCGGGGAGCCGTGGTGGGGGCCGCCGGGCTCGCTCCACAGGCGGGTGGCCGTGGTCTCCAGCATCATGCCCATGGAGGGGGCGACGGGCTTCAGGCGCTGGAAGTCGGTCCAGGTCATGACGCCCGGATTGAGGTGGGGCAGCAGCCCGGTCTCCTCCAGGATGCGGATGGCGATGGCGCGTACGTACGCGATGGTGTCGTCGTATCCCTCCGCCTCCAGCCATTCGCGTGCCTCGGGCCAGCGGTCCTCGGGCTTGTCGCCGAGGGTGATCAGCGCTTCCTTGCAGCCCAGTTCGGCGCCGCGGCGGGCGATGGCCAGTACCTCGTCCGGGGACATGAACATGCCGTGTCCGGCGCGGCGCAGCTTGCCGGGGACGGTGACAAAGGTGCAGTAGTGGCATTTGTCCCGGCACAGGCGGGTGAGCGGGATGAAGACGCTCTTGGAGTACGTGATGACGCCGGGGCGGCCGGCTGCCTCCAGGCCCGCGTCGCGTACCCGGGCGGCGGAGGCGCACAGGTCCTCCAGGTCCGCGCCGCGTGCCTGGAGCAGGACGGCGGCCTCGGTGACGTCCAGCGCCACACCGTCGCGGGCCCGCTTCAGGGCCCGGCGCATCGCGTTGGCGGTGGGCGCCGGCTGCCCGGGGGCCCGGTACCCGGACCGGTCCGGCGCCCGCCCGGCGGCGGGCCGGACCACGGTCCGGTCCGCGGGCCGGTTCCCGGGCCGGTCCTGCGGCCGGTCCACGGTCCGGTCCGCTCCGTGGCCTTTTCCGTGGTCCGGTCCCTGCTCGGGTCCCTGCGCGCTGGAAGTCATCCTCCGAGGATACGAGCGTGCGACGACGGCGCAGGTGTGTGGCCCGCGGCTGACGGTGTGCCACTGATCACGCCATACGGAGGTCACCTCCGGTAGGGTCGCCGAGCAGCCCCGGCCACGTGGGAGCCGCCTTCCTTCCCAGGCGGCAGCCATGACAGCCGCACGGCGTCAAAGGTACTGGGCGTAGTCGTCCAGCGTCCGCAGCACCTCCGCCTCGCCGGCCGACGGCAGTTGCAGCACGACCTCCTTGACCCCCAGCTCCCGGAAGCGCGCCAGCTTCCCGGGGGAGGGCCGGACCCCGTACGGCACCACCAGCGGCTCCCCCTGACGCCCGGCTTGCGACCACACCCGGCGCAGCACCGGCACGCTCTCGCCCAGCCCGCTCCCGCCGATCGGCAGCCAGCCGTCCGCGTACTCCGTCACCTGCGCGAAGAGCTTGGGGCCCGCGGCGCCGCCGACCAGTGTCCGCGGCGCGCCCTTGACCGGCTTGGGGTGGGCGAGCGAAGCCCGTACGGAACCGAACTCCCCCTCATAAGCGGTCGGCCGGTCGGCCCACAGCGCGCGCATCAGGGCCATCCGGTCCCGCGTCAGCTCCCGCCGGGCCGACCACTTCACGCCGTGGTCGGCGGCCTCCTCTACGTTCCAGCCGAAGCCGACACCCAGGGTGAAACGGCCGCCGGAGAGGAAGTCCAGGGTGGCGATCTGCTTGGCCAGCACGACCGGATCGTGCTGGGCGACCAGGGTGATCCCGGTGCCGACGCCGAGCCGTTCGGTGACGGCGGCGGCCTGGCCCAGGGCCACGAACGGGTCCAGTGTGCGCCCGTACTCGCGCGGCAGCGGCTCCCCCATGGGAGCGGGCGTCTCGCGGCTCGCCGGGATGTGGGTGTGTTCGGGGAGGTAGAGGCCGTCGAATCCACGCTGCTCCAGCTCACGGGCCAGCCGGTCGGGCCGGATCGTCTCGTCGGTCAGGAAGATCGTGGTCGCGATCCGCATGCTGGGCGCACCTTTCGCGTCAGGCGAGTGGGTGACCGCATGTTGCCCCACCGTCCGCGAGTTATCCACAGCCCTTTCCCTGCGTGTCACACGCGCGTACAACAGTTTTCACGAGCTGCGTACGACGCATCACGGCACACCCGACGCTTGAGGGGGCAGGAATGGACCGGCGAGACATTCTGCGGCTGACGGCTGTCGCGGGCGCGGCGGGCGCGCTTACGCTCGGCCCTGTGAGCTTCGCCGACGCGGCGCCCGGGGCCGACCGTCCGGCCGACCGTCCGGAGGGCGCGGAGCAGACCCGTACGGTCGTGGGCCATCTGCCCACGGGCGCCCCCGACTTCGTCTACCTACCGGTTGAAGTGCCGCGTGGCGTACGCGAGATCGCCGTCTCCTACACCTACGACCGGCCCGCCGTCCCCGAAGGCACCGCCGGCAACGCCTGTGACATCGGGATCTTCGACGAGCGGGGCACGGACCTGGGCGGGGCGGGCTTCCGCGGCTGGTCGGGCGGGGCGCGTACGGAGTTCGCCATCAGCGCGGAGCGGGCCACGCCCGGCTACCTCCCCGGCCCCGTCGGTCCCGGCACCTGGCACGTGGTGCTCGGCCCGTACACCGTCGCCCCGCAGGGGATGCGGTACGAGGTCACGATCACCCTGCGGTACGGGCCGTCCGGCCGGACGCCCGAGCCCGTCTACCCTCCCGAGCGCGCCAAGGGCCGCGGCCGGGCCTGGTACCGGGGCGACAACCACCTGCACAGCGTCTATTCGGACGGCAAGCGCACCCCGGCGCAGATCGCGGCGCTGGCCCGCGCCGCCGGACTGGACTTCATCAACTCCTCCGAGCACAACACCACCTCCGCGCACCGGGCGTGGGACGGCCTGTGGGGCGATGACCTGCTCATCCTCACCGGCGAGGAGGTCACCACGCGCAACGGCCACGTGGTCGCGATGGGCACGGACCCCGGCGTCTTCATCGACTGGCGCTACCGCGCCCGGGACCACGCCTTCGGCCGGTACGCCCGCGCGATCCGCCGGGCGGGCGGCCTGGTCATCCCGCCCACCCACACGCCACGTGCATCGGCTGCAACTGGAAGTTCGGCTTCGAGGAGGCCGACGCGGTCGAGGTGTGGAACGGCCCGTACGGCCCCGAGGACGAGGTCGCCCTCGCCGAGTGGGACAACGCACTGGTGGCCCACACACACGGCCGAGGCCGCTGGCTGCCGGCCGTCGGCCACAGCGACGCCCACCGTGACCCGGACGTCATCGGCCTGCCGCAGACCGTCGTCCTGGCCGACGACCTCACCCGGCGCGCCATCCAGGAGGGCATCCGGTCCGGTCGCGTCTGGATCGCCGAGTCCTCGGAGGTCGAGCTGTCCTTCTCCGTCAGCGGCCCCAAGGGGGAACACGCCGGCATCGGCGAGCGACTGCCGGTGGCCCGCGGCGCCCGGATCACCGCCCGCCTGGAGGTCTCCGGCGTCCCCGGCTGCACGGCCCACTTCGTCACCGACCAGGGCCGCCTGTACTGGACCGCCCTGCCGGCTTCGGGAACGGCCACGGTCCAATGGCAGACCACGGCCGATTACGCGACATACATACGCGCCGAAGTCCGTCACCCACCGGTCACCCAGGGCTTCCCCGGCCCCATGGCCGCCCTCACCAACCCGGTCTTCCTGGGCCGGGCCTGACCGGGCGGGACCCAGGGCGGTCCGGACTGCCCGCCCCCTTCCTCCGTGAGCCGTGCCCGCCGCGCCACACGCCGCACGCCACACGCCACACGCCGTACGGCCGGAGGTGACCCCGGCGTTCCTCCTCCGGCGCCGGAAGAGCGGGCTTTCCCTCGGCGTCCAGCCGGACCGGGGCCGCCAGTTGTGGCAGCTCGTCCCGGTCGGTGCGGGTGGTCCGGGCGGCCCGAAGACCGTTCTGGCCGGTTGATCCGCGCGGAGGCCGTTCCGGGTGGGGTGACCTACGGGAACGACGCTCCGGACGGGGCGGCCCACGGGAACGACGCTCCGGACGGGGCGGCCCACGGGAACGGCGCTCTGGACGGGGTGACCTACGGGAACGGCGCTCCGGGCGGTTGAGGGACGGTGGGGCGGGTGCGGGATGGCCGTGCGGCCTCGACCCGGCTCAGCCCGGCCACAGCCCTGTCTGTCTCAGCCCGGCCACACCACCGCCTGCGTCTCGCTGTAGGCGTGCAGCGCGTACGAGCCGGTGTCGCGGCCCACGCCGCTGCGTTTGAAGCCGCCGAAGGGGGCCTCCATGTTGCGGGCGACGGTGTTGATGCCGACGCCGCCCGCGCGCAGGCGTCCGGCCACCCGGAAGGCGCGGGCGACATCACCGGACCACACGTAGTCCAGCAGTCCGTAGTCGGTGTCGTTGGCCAGGGCGACGGCCTCTTCCTCGTCGTCGAAGGGGAGGACCACCACGACCGGGCCGAAGATCTCCTCCCGGACCACCCGCATCGTGGGTGTGCAGTCCGTGAAGAGGGTGGGGGCCACGTAGAAGCCCCGGCGGTGGGCGGGGCGTTCGCCGCCCGTGAGCAGGCGCGCGCCCTCCTTGCGGCCCAGTTCGACGTAGGTCTCGATGCGGTCCCGGTGGGCGGCGGAGATGACCGGCCCGACCACCGTGCCGGGTTCCGCCGGGTCCCCGACGTGCAGGCGACAGGCGTACCGGGCCAGCTCCGTCACCAGCCGGTCGTGGATGCCGCGCTGGGCCAGCACCCGCGTCGGCGCCGTACAGATCTGCCCGCTGTAGAACGCGAAGGTGGTGCCGATGCCGGACACCGCGGCGCCCAAGTCCGCGTCGTCGAAGACCAGCGCCGCGCCCTTGCCGCCCAGCTCCAGCAACTGGCGCTTGACGGCCCGTCCGCAGACCTCGCCGATCCGGCACCCGACGGCCGTGGACCCGGTGAAGCTCACCATGTCCACCTCCGGCGCGTCCACCGCCGCCTCGCCGACCCCACTCTCCGCGCCGCCGACCACGTTGACCACGCCCCGGGGCGCCCCGGCTTCCTCCAGCGCCTGCTGGAGGAAGCCGGCCATCCGGTAGACCGACAGCGGGTCCTGCGGCGCCGGCTTGACCAGGACCGTGTTGCCCATGGCCAGGGCAGGTGCGATCTTGCCCGCGGCGTTGGCCAAGGGGTTGTTGTACGAGGTGATGCAGGTGACCACGCCGACCGGGCGGCGGACCGCCAGGGCGCCCACGATGCCCGCCCGGCCCATCGCCGACGCCTCGTTGATCTGCGGCGGCAGTCCGCTCTCCACCGGCTCCAGCGCGCCGCGCGCGTAGCGGCGAAAGCGCGCGGCGGCCACCGCGACCTGCATCCCGCGCACGGTCGCGGTCGTCGCGCCGGTCTCGGCGCGGGCCAGCGGCACTGACGCGGCGGCGTCCCGGCGGATCAGTTCGGCCGTGCGGTCCAGGACGCGGGCCCGCTCCTCCGGGGCCGTACGCGACCAGGTCCCGAACGCCTCGCGGGCCGCGCCCGCCGCCGCGTACACCTGCGCCCGGCCCGCCTCCGGTGCGTACCCCACGACCTCCTCGGCCGCCGGATCCACCACCTCGTAGTAGCCGCGCTCGGGTTCGACCCACTCCCCGCCGATGAACAGCCGCTGCCCCTCCTTCACCAGGCCCTCCCCGGTTGGCCCCTCTCCCCTCACCACGAACCGCCCGTCACCCCAGGCCCACCCGTCACCGCAGTCCCATCTGCCACCCGGCGCCCGCCCATCACCGCGAACCGCCCGTCACCGCGTGTCCACCGACCTGGTGTCCCGGCCCGAGCGCAGCACCGTCCCCGGCGTCGCCCCGGTCACCTCGTCCTCCCGGACCGTCTCCACCCCGTTGACCCGTACGCTGACGATCCCCGCCGCCCGCGAGTCCAGCCGGGGGCCGCCGCCCGGCAGGTCGTGCACCAGCGTGGCCGGCCCGGCGTCGATCCGCGCCGGGTCGAAGAGCACCAGGTCGGCGTGGTGGCCGATGGCGATACGGCCCCGGTCGCGGAGCCCGAAGAGGCGGGCCGGGTCGTCCGTGAGCATCTTCACGGCGTCCTCCAGCCCGGTCAGCTTCCGGCCGCGCAGACAGTCGCCGAGGAAGCGGGTGGTGTACGGGGCGCCGCACATCCGGTCCAGGTGCGCCCCCGCGTCGGACCCGCCGAGCAGGACGTCCTCGTGCTCCCAGGTCCGGCGCCGCAGCTCCCAGCTCGCCGGGTCGTTGTCGGTCGGCATCGGCCACAGTACGGTCCGCAGTTCGTCCCGTGCGCAGATCTCCACCAGGCACGCGAAGGGGTCCTGGCCGCGCTCGGCGGCGATCTCGCCCACCACCCGCCCGGTGAGCCCCCGGTTGGCCTCGCTGTAGGTGTCACCGATGACGTACCGGTCGAAGCGTGCCAGCCGGCGGAAGACCCCGGCCTCCTCGCTGTCGGCGTGCGCCAGCATCCGGCTCCGTACGTCCTGGCGGCGCAGCGCGGCGATCCGTTCGGGGACCGGCAGCGCCAGGATCTCGCCCCAGCCGGGGATCAGGTTCAGCGCACAGTAGGTGCCCAGCGACATGTTCATCGGCGTCAGGATCGGCATGGTCAGTGCCACGATGCGGCCCTGCGCGCGGCGCGCCCGCTCGCTGGGCAGGAGCTGGCGCGGCACCCGCTCCGGGACCGCCGCGTCGATCGTCAGGACGTTCCAGTTCAGCGGGCGTCCGGCCGCCGCCGTCAGGTCCACCAGCAGGTCGATCTCGGCGTCGGAGAACCGGTCCAGGCATCCGGTGACGATCGCCTCCAGTTGTGTGCCCTGGTGTTCGCCGACGGCCCGGGCCAGGGCCAGCAGCTCCGCGGGCCCGGCGTGCCGGGAGGCCACCGGCCGGCCGTCGCCGTCGGAGTGCGTCGAGGACCGGGTCGTCGACAGTCCCCAGGCCCCGGCGTCCATCGCCTCGTGCAGCAGCCCCACCATGCTGTCCAGTTGGCCGGGCGTCGGCTGTCCGCCCACCGCGTCCGGCCCCATCACATGGCGGCGCAGCGCGCAGTGCCCGGCCATGAAGCCGGCGTTGACGGCGATCCGGCCCTCCAGCGCGTCCAGGTAGTCGCCGAAGGTGTGCCAGGTCCAGGGCGCGCCCTCTTCCAGCGCGGCCAGCGACATGCCCTCGACCCGGCTCATCATCCGCCGGGTGTAGTCGGCGTCCTGGGGGCGCCGGGGGTTCAGGGGGGCCAGGGTGAAGCCGCAGTTGCCGCCGACGACGGTGGTCACGCCGTGGTGCATCGAGGGGGTGGCGTAGGGGTCCCAGAAGAGCTGTGCGTCGTAGTGGGTGTGGGGGTCGACGAACCCGGGGGCCAGGACGAGCCCCTGGGCGTCTTGTTGGGTACGGGCCGGTTCGGCGGTGCGGCCGGGCGCGGTGACGACGGCGATCCGCCCGCCCCGTATGCCGACATCGGCGACGTACGCCGGGGCGCCGCTGCCGTCCACGACGGTCGCGCCCGTGACGAGGTGGTCGAGCATTCCGCGGCCTCCCCTCAGCCGGCCGCCGCCGCGGCGGCCTGCCGGAAGCGCGTCGTACGGTGCACCGGGTCCGTATCGATCTTGGGGATGACGTGCTCCCCGATCAGCCTGATCGTGTTCATGGTGTCCTCGTACGGGATCCCGATGGGCAGCCCGAAGGAGAGCTGGTCGGCGCCCGCCTGGTCCCACCGCTTGCACTGCCGGTAGACCTCGTCCGGGTCGCCGCAGATCATCAGCTCCTCCGCGATCAGCAGCTCGATGATCTCCTCGGTGTACTCCGGCAGCAGTTCCGGCCAGCGCGGTATGCCCTCGGGGCGCGGGAAGGTGTCGTGGTAGCGGAACAGCAGCGACTGGAGGTAGTTCAGCCCGCCGCCGACCGCTATCCGCACGGCCTTCTCGTGGGTCTCCGCGCAGATCGCCGTCGAGGTGACCATCACGTTGTCGTTGACGAAGTCACCGACGGCCTCGGCCTCCCGGACCGCCGTCTTGTAGGACTCCACCACCCACTCCATGTCGGCGACCTTCTGCACGCTGAAGCCGAGCACCCCCAGCCCCTTCTTCCCCGCCATGGCGTACGAGGACGGCGACCCGGCGGCGTACCACATCGCCGGGTGGGACCTCCCGTACGGCTTGGGCAGGACCTTGCGCGGCGGCAACTGCCAGTGCTTGCCCTCGAAGCCCTGGTACTCGTCCTGGAGCCACATCCTGGGGAACTCCGCGATGGTCTCCTCCCACAGCTCCTTGGTGTGGTTCATGTCGGTGACGCCCGGCATGAAGCCGAGGATCTCGTGGCTGCCGGCGCCCCGTCCGGTCCCGAACTCGAAGCGGCCCTCGGTGAGGTGGTCGAGCATGGCGGCCTTCTCGGCGACCTTGACCGGGTGGTTCACCGGGGCCAGCGGGTTGAAGATGCCCGAGCCCAGGTGGATGCGTTCGGTGGCGTGCGCGAGGTAGCCCAGGTACACGTCGTTCGCGGAGAGGTGGGAGTACTCCTCCAGGAAGTGGTGCTCGGACGCCCAGGCGTACTTGAAGCCGCTCCGGTCGGCCTGGATGACGTACTCGGTCTCCTCCATCAGCGCGTGATGCTCCGCCTGGGGGTCGACCCGGGCCCGCGAGGCGGGCACATAACCCTGTACGAACAGCCCGAATTCCACGGCGGTCACCGTCCTCACCGACACCGGATGACAGTGCCTGACGCTCCGTCAGATACCGGTCGACTCTCGCACCGGGCCCGGGGGCCGTCAATACCTGACGGGCCGTCAGGTACGGCTGCGGGTTCCCGTGCGCCCTAAAGGACCGGTATCCCCGCCAGCCAGCCCCCGTCGATGACGAAGGGCTGCCCCGTGATGTACGAGGAGTCCGCGCAGGTGAGGAAGAGCGCCAGCCGGGCCACCTCCTCCGGCCGGCCGATCCGCCCCATCGGGACGGCCTTGCCGTAGAACTCCTCCAGCGCCCGCGTGGCGGCGCCGACCGCGTCCGCGTCACCGTCCACCCCGGCACCAGCGCCAGCGCCGTCGCCGTCACCGTCGCCGTCTCCGGCAGCCTTCGGACCGCCGTACGCCGCCACCCGGTCCGGGTTGGTCATCGGGGTGTCGATGGCCCCCGGGCACATCGCGTTGACCCGTATGCCCCGGTCCGCCAGCTCCATCGCCGCCACCCGCGTCATGCCCACGATCGCGGCCTTGGTCGCCGCGTACGAGGTCAGATACGCCATGCCGCTGAGCGCCGTGTACGAGGCCGTGTTGACGATCGTCCCGCCGCCGGCCGCCACCAGCTCCGGCACCACCGCCCGCATCCCCAGGAACGCGCCGATCTGGTTGATCTCCACCAACTGCCGGAACTCCGCGAGCGGGGTGTCCACCAGCGCGTTGAAGCGCAGGATGCCGGCGTTGTTGACCAGCCCGTCGAGCTTCCCGAAGGCCGCGGTCGCCGTCCCGACGGCCGCCTCCCAGTCCGCCTCCCGGCTCACGTCCAGGTGGAGGTAGCGCGCCCGGTCCCCGCCCAGCTCGTCGGCGAGCGCCTGCCCGGGGCCGTCCAGTACGTCGCCGAGCACCACCTTCGCCCCCTCGGCGGCGAACAGCCGCGCCTCCTGCTCGCCCTGCCCGCGGGCCGCCCCCGTCACGATGACGACCCGCCCGTCCAGCTTCCCCATGCCCGGCTCCCCTGGATTCCGCTCTTCCCCGGATTCCGCTCTTCCCTGGATTGCGGCCTGTCACCGGCGGCACCGCCGCCGTCACCCGCGTCAGTCGCCGAGGTGTACGGCCACATGCGTGGCGAACGCCGCTATCTGGTCGGTCAGTTCGTCCCGTACGCGGCTGCGGAACCGCACCTGGATCTGGTCCACGCCCATCGCCCTGTAGGCGCGCAGCGACTCGGCCAGTTGCTCCGGCTCGCCGGTGAGCGTGCGCGCGCCGACGTCCCAGGACGCCTCGCCCACGTACAGCGGCTCGGCGATGGCGCCGATCTCGGCCGGTTCCTCGATCCCCGCCTCCTCGCGCAGCCGCCGCAGCCTGGCGATCTTGGCGGGCAGTTCGGTCCGCCGGTCGCCCTGCGGCAGCCAGCCGTCGCCGCGGAGCGCGGCCCTGCGCACCGCCGCCGGGGACGATCCGCCCACCCATATCGGCGGGCGCGGCGTCTGTACGGGCCGCGGTGCCTGCCCCAGCCCCGCGAAGCGGAACCGCTCCCCCTCGAACGCGGGGAACTCCTCGGGCCCCAGGGCGGCCTTGAGGGCGTCGACGGTCTCGTCCAGTACGGCGCCGCGCCCCTCGAAGTCGGCCCCCACCGCCCGGAACTCCTCCGGTACGTGTCCGGCGCCGACCCCCAGGATCAGCCGGCCGCCCGAGAGGCGGTCCAGCGTGGCGTACTGCTTGGCGCTGAGCAGCGGGTGCCGCAGCCCGACCACCGCGACATGGCTGAGCAGCCGGACCCGCTCGGTGACGGCGGCCAGGTGGGAGAGGGTGGCCACCGGGTCGTACCAGGTGGTGCCCATGGCATCGGCCAGCCGGCGCGGGACGGCGAGGTGTTCGCAGCAGGCGATGTACGCGAAGCCGTACCGGTCGGCGGCCCGGGCGATCTCCCGCAGGTCCTCCGGGCCGGCCCCGGCCTCCCACTGCTCCGCGTACAGCGTGCTCTGCGACTGCACGGGGAGCTGCATCCCGTACGCCAGGCGCCCGCGCGGCAGCACCCGCACGCCGCCGGTGACCGCTGCGTCCGTCACAGCCGCTCCCCCTCGCCCGCCGCGGCCCGGACCAGGAGCCCGGCCAGCTCGGCCGGGCAGGAGAGCATGGGGTAGTGGCCGGTCTCCAGGTCGAAGAAGCCCACCCGGGGGTCGGCGAGCGGCTGGAACCAGGGGTCGCCGGAGGCCACCAGCTCCCGCACCATGGCCGTACTGAATCCGCTCGCGGTGCACAGGATGCCGGTGGACGGGGGCTCGGTCTCGCGGGGGGCGGTGCGGTGGAACGGCTGGGTGAGCGCGCCCAGCGGCATGGGGGCCGCGAGCCGGGCCAGCCGCTCCAGCCCGGCCCTGGGAATCCCGGCGAGGCTGCCCCAGAGCTTTTCGTCCTCCAGCGGGGGCGGCGGGACGCTGCGGCCGTCCGGCGACTCCTCGGCGCGGCGCAGTAGCCGCTCGCGGGCCGCCGGGTCCGGCAGCGCGTCCAGGACCGACAGTCCGTCCCTGGGAAGTGCGGTGTCCAGGTAGACGAGACGGGCGACGCGCCCGGTACGGCGGCCGACGGCGCCCAGTGCCGGGAGGATGCCGTAACTGTGGCCCACTACGACCACGTGCGGCGCCGTCGTCTCTCCCTGCGGCGCGATGTGGTCCAGGACCTGCACCACGTCCTCGGTGTGGGTGTCCAGGCCGGTGTCCGGTCCGGCCAGGTGCCGGCGGTCGCCCAGCCCGGTCGGCGTCACGGGATGTGCCTGGTGCCCCGCCGCCCGCAGGTGTCCGGCCACCTCCCGCCAGATCCATCCGCCGGCGTATCCTCCCGGGACCAGTACGAAGTCGGTCATCCACAGCTCCCTCGGTTCACATCCGGCACGGCGGCCCTGATGTGGCAGCTCTCATCCGGCGGTTCTCACGCGGCGTCCGCCCACAGCCCGTCCGCCGTCAGCCCCAGCAGTTCGATCGCGTTGCCCCGTACGATCCGCTCGACCACCTCCGGCGCCAGGTGCCCCATCTGGGCCTCGCCGACCTCCTTGGACTTGGGCCAGGTGGAGTCGGAGTGCGGGTAGTCCGTCTCGTACAGGACGTTGCCGGCGCCGATCGCGTCCAGGTTCCGCAGCCCGAAGGCATCGTCGAAGAAGCACCCGTACACGTGCTCGGCGAAGAGTTCGGAAGGGGGCCGCAGCACTTTGTCGGCGACGCCGCCCCAGCCGCGGTTCTCCTCCCACACCACGTCCGCCCGTTCCAGGACGTAGGGAATCCAGCCGATCTGGCCCTCCGCGTACATGATCCGCAGCTCGGGGAAGCGGTCGAAGGCGCCGCTCATCAGCCAGTCGACCATCGAGAAGCAGCAGTTGGCGAAGGTGATGGCCGAGCCCACGGCGGGCGGCGCGTCGGCCGAGGTGGAGGGCATCTTGCTGGAGGAGCCGATGTGCATCGCCAGGACGGTGCCGGTCTCGGCGCAGGCCCGCAGCAGCGGGTCCCAGGCGTCGGTATGGATGCTCGGCAGGCCAAGATATGGCGGGATTTCGCTGAAGCACACCGCCCGTACGCCGCGTGCCGCGTTCCGGTGCACCTCTTCGGCGGCGAGGCGGGCGTCCCACAGGGGGATCAGCGTCAGCGGGATCAGCCGGCCGTGGGCCCGGGGGCCGCACCACTCCTCCACCATCCAGTCGTTGTACGCCCGTACGCACAGCAGCGCCAGATCGCGGTCCCGGGCCTCGGTGAACGTCTGGCCGCAGAACCGGGGGAAGGTGGGGAAGCACAGCGCCGACTGGACGTGGTTGACGTCCATGTCGGCCAGCCGCTCGGGCACGCTGTAGGAACCCGGCCGCATCTGTTCATAGGTGATGCCCACGAGCCGGATGTCCTCCCGTGCGCAGCCGACGGCCGTGTCCAGGCGGGTCAGCGGCCGGTGCAGGTCTTCATAGACCCACCAGTCCGTGAGCGGACCGTCGTCCTCGGCCGTACCCATCGTCGGGGCGAATTTTCCGCCCACGAAGGACATTTCCTTCACAGGGGCGCGGACGACACGCGGGGCGGTGTCCCGGTATTTCGACGGGAGGCGGTCCCGCCAGACATGAGGGGGTTCGATCGTGTGATCGTCCACCGAGATTATCTTCGGGAAGCTCTCCATGCGCGTCACCGTAGCGCCGAACTGACGGGTCGTCAGTATATTCCGCGGGGAGCGCGCGGCGGCCGTGCACGCCCGGCGGATCCGGCCCGCGGAGCAGAAGGGTTCGCGCACAGTCCAGACCCCTACTGACGTAAGTGCTTCGGACAAGGCAGACTGGCCGATGCGAACGAAGGGCACAGGGCAGGGGGACACCATGGACGACGGTCCGGGGCTGGAGCAGGAGCGGCTCCGCTTCACCGTGCTCGGTCCCGTACGGGCCTGGCGCGGCGCCACGCCACTGGCGGCCGGCTCCCCGCAGCAGCGCGCGCTCCTGGCCGCCCTGCTGCTGCGCGGCGGGCGCACCGCCACCGCGCCCGAACTGGTCGACGCCCTGTGGGGCGAGGAGCCGCCGCACGCGGCCCTGGCGGCCCTGCGGACCTACGCCTCCCGGCTGCGCAAGGCGCTGGGCGCCGACGCCGACATCCTGGCCAGCGAGTCCGGTGGCTACGCGATCCGCCCGGTGGACGCCCACCCCCTGGACCTGGACATCGATCACGCCGAGAGCTACGCGGCGGAGGCCGAGAAGGCCAAGGCGTCCGGCGACCGCTGCCGGGCGCGGGAACTGCTGGACTCGGCGCTGGCTCTGTGGGACGGCGAGCCGCTGGCCGGCCTGGCCGGACCGTACGTGGAAACCCAGCGCACCCGCCTGGAGGAATGGCGGCTGTCCCTGATCGAGACCCGCCTTGAGCTGGACCTGGAGGTCGGCTGCCACACCGAGGCGATCTCCGAGCTGACCGCGCTCACCGCCGCCCACCCCTTGCGAGAGCGGCTGCGCGAACTTCTGATGCTGGCGCTGTACCGCAGCGGACGGCAGGCCGAAGCCCTTGCCGTGTACGCCGATACCCGCCGGCTGCTCGCCGATGAGCTGGGCGTGGACCCGTGCGCCTCCCTCTCCGAGCTCCAGCAGCGCATCCTGCGTGCGGACCCCGACCTGGACGCGCCGGCCGCCGCCCCGGACGGGCAGGGGTCCAACGAGCCGGTCTTCCTGCGTCCGCAGCAGTTGCCGGCCACGGTCGCCGACTTCACCGGCCGGGCTGCCTTCGTACGGGAACTGAGCGAGCAACTGACCACCGCCGAGGGCCGCGTCATGGCCGTCTCCGCCGTCACCGGCATCGGCGGCGTCGGCAAGACGACGCTGGCGGTGCATGTCGCGCACGCCGCCACCGACCACTTCCCCGACGGCCAGTTGTACGTGGACCTCCAGGGCGCCGGGCACACCCCCTCCGAGCCCGAGGCCGTCCTCGGCGCCTTCCTGCGGGCCCTGGGCACACCGGACTCCGCCATTCCGGACGGCGTCGAGGAGCGCGCCGCCCTCTACCGCTCCACCCTCGCCGGCCGCCGCGTCCTGGCGCTGCTGGACAACGCCCGCGACGCCGCGCAGATCCGCCCGCTGCTGCCCGGCGCGGAGGGCTGCGCCGCCCTGATCACCAGCCGCGTCCGCATGATCGACCTGGCCGGCGCCCACCTCATCGACCTCGACGTCATGAGCCCCGAGGAAGCCCTGACCCTCTTCACCCGGATCGTCGGCGAGGAGCGGGTCAACTCCGAGCGCGAGGCGTCCATGGACGTCGTGGGGGCCTGCGGCTTCCTCCCGCTGGCCATCCGCATCGCCGCCTCCCGCCTGGCCTCACGCCGTACGTGGACGGTCTCCGTACTGGCCCGCAAGCTCGCCGACGAACGCCGCCGGCTGGACGAGCTTCGGGCCGGCGACCTCGCCGTCAAGGCCACCTTCGAGCTGGGCTACGGCCAACTGGAGCCCCACCAGGCCCGCGCCTTCCGCCTGCTGGGCCTGGCCGACGGACCCGACATCTCCCTCGCCGCCGCGGCGGCCATCTTGGACATGTCCCAGGACGACGCCGAGGAACTGGTCGAATCCCTCGTGGACGCCTCCCTCCTGGAGTCCGCGGCCCCCGGCCGCTACCGCTTCCACGACCTGGTACGGCTCTACGCACGGGCCTGCGCCGAGCGCGACGAGCACCCGCCCTCCGAGCGCGAGGCGGCGCTCTCCCGGCTGCTGGACTTCTACCTGGCCACCGCGGCCCATATGTACGCCCTGGAGCGGCCCGGCGACCGGCTGGTGGACCACATGGAGACACCCGCCTACCCGGGGCTGGAGTTCGCCGAGCGCACCACGGCCCTGGAATGGCTCTTCGGCGAGGCCCGCTGCCTGCTGGCCTGCGCCCAGCAGTCCACCGGGGAGCACTTCCTGCGCCGTGCGGTGGACCTGCTGCTGCTCACCTTGGACCTGGCCGAGTCCAGCGCCGACTCCCACCAGTACGAGCAGGCCAACCTGACGCTGCTGGCCGCCGCCCGCGCGCTGGGCGACCAGCACGCCGAGGCCCGGCTGCACACCTCGCTGACCAACGTCCGTACGCTGGAGGGCCGGCTCGGCGAGGCGGACGAACACGCCAAGTCCGCCATGCTGCTGGGGCTGGCCACCGGGGACGCGTTCTCCTCCTCCAACGCCCCCAACGACCGCGGCATCATCGCGAGCATCCAGCACCGGTACGCCGACGCCGAGCCGTATCTGAGCCAGGCCCGGGACGCCTTCCGCCAGGACCGCAACGACCAGTCCGAGGCGAGCGCCCTGTGCAACCTGGCCCGGGTCCACCTGGAGACGGGCCGGCTGGAATCCGCCATAGAGCTCGCGGAGGAAGGCATCGCCATCTACCGGCGGCTGGGCGCCACCCGGCGGCTGGCCAACGGCATGTACACCCTGGGGCTGGCCTTCACCCGTGCCGGCCGGCTGGCCGAGGCCACCCGGCAGCTCAACGAGGCACTGGCGATCTTCCAGGACAACCGGCAGCGGTTCTGGGAGGGCATGACCTTCCTGCGGCTGGCCGAGGTGGACCTGGCCGGCCACCGTCCCGCCCAGGCGGCCAACCATGCCGAGCAGGCGCTGACTTCGCTGCGCGGGGTGGGCGGCGAGTGGTGGCGCGCCAACGCCCTGACGCTGCTGGGCCGCGCCCTGCACAACATTGGGCATACCGGACGCGCCCGGGTGTGCTGGCAGGAGGCCCTGTCCGTCTACGCGCGCCTGGGATCGCCGGAAGCCGCGGAGGTACAAGAGCTGCTGACCCCTGCGGTGGTCGCGTAACCGCAGGTCCGCGCCGTTCCGCTACACGTTTATCGATCGTTCATCGACGTCCGCCACTCTCTTCAGTACCGAACCGCCGCCTCGGGGGGCAAGCGGCTCGGTGCCCAGGCCCCACCGTTAAGGTGATCGGCCCTGGTCGTCCCGTCCGGCGGCCCACGGGGGAGTCGCCGGCCGGGAAGACCGTACAGCGCCCAGCAACAGGAGTTGATCACAGTGAGCACCGAACAGCCCAACCCGGTCCAGCAGGTGAACGACCGCGACATCATCAAGCCGCTGGACAAGCACACTCCGATCATCGCCCCCAGGGATCTGGAGCCGGACGAGTCGCAGACCGGCCCGGTCACCACCGGCACCCAGGACAAGCACATTCCTCTCGGGGAGCCGAAGTAACACCGGCAATACCGTACATACCGGGGGAAACGCACTGAGACAAAGACCGTGAACCACGGTTGAGAACTGAGGGAAAACCGCACGGCACCACGGCAACACCGCACGGCACCACGGTTTTCGGGGGATCGCAGGGGCCGGTCTCGATGGCGCGGAGGGGGAGCCATCGAAACCGGTCCCTGCGGCCATTTCCCGGCGGTACCCGGCGTGCCCGACCGGGTTCGTACGGACGCCTCACAGGAACCTCGCCGACCGGAACCGGCATTGCGGAACCGGCGTCCACGACCAGTACGCAGCACCACGTACACCGGACCGTCGACCTGTATGAGCGCGCACCCATCAAGCGGCGTACGGGCATGCGTCGGCCGCCCGGCCCGCCGGCCTGCGGCGGACCGGCTTCCCGCCCGAACCGCGGAACCGAGCCGGTCCGGACGCGCTGCCACAGCGGACGCCTCCGGGCTGACGCCCCGTCAGGGACGGTGTTAGGGTCACGCCGCACACCCGTACCGTCACGCTCCGCCCCTCCCCCTTCCAGGCGCTCAGCGCCGCTCTTCGCCGCTCCCCGCTCCTTCCGCAGCCAGGAGGCGTGCCGTGTCCGAACCCGAGCCCGCTCGTATGCAGTCCCTGTGGGAACTGGTCGAATACCGCGCGGAACGCTCGCGCACGGAGCCGATGTTCCTCGACGGCGACGGACAGGCCGTGACCTTCGAGGAGGTACGGGACCAGGCGCTGCGCGTGGCGGCCGGCCTGCACAAGGCGGAGATCGGCGCCGGCACACGGGTCGCCTGGCAGCTCCCGACCCGGATCGACACGATCGTCGTCTCGGTCGCGCTCGCCCGGCTCGGCGCCGTACAGATTCCCGTCATCCCGCTGCACCGCGAGCGGGAGGTCGGCTTCATCCTGGCGGAAACCGGGGCGCGTTACGTCCTGGTTCCAGGGGAATGGCGGGGGTTCGACCATACGGCGATGGCGCGGAGGATCGCGGGCGAGGGAGTGCGGGTGCTCGACATCGCGGGCGGGCCGCCCACCGCCGACCCCGACGGCCTGCCGCCCTTCACCCCCCGTCCCGGGGAGACGACCTGGATCTACTGCACCTCCGGGACGACCGCCTCCCCCAAGGGCGTCGAGCACACCGACGCCTCGCTCATCGCGGGCGGCGTGGGCCTGGCCGCCGCGCTGGACATGTCGGCCCATGACATCGGCTCGATCGCCTTCCCGTACGCGCACATCGCCGGGCCCGACTACGTCATCGCGATGCTCGTCAGCGGTTTTCCGGCGGTGGTCCTGGACACCTTCCGCCCGGCCGAGGCGGCCAGGGTCTACAGCCGGTGCGGGGTGACGATGGCGGGCGGCAGCACCGCTTTCTACCAGGCGTTCCTGGACGAGGCGCGGAGGCAACGGGAAGAGCTGAAGGGGGTGGAGAGGGCGTACGGGATGGAGGGGGCGTACGGAGCGGAGGGGGCGTACGGGGTGCGGGAGGCGCAGGAGGCGCCAGGGGTTCAGCACGGCGGGGACAAGCTCATCCCCTCGCTGCGCCTGCTCTCCGGGGCGGGGCGCCGTTGCCACCCGAGCTGTACTTCGCGGCGGTGCGGGAGCTGGGGTGCGCGGTCGTGCACGGGTACGGGATGACGGAGTGCCCCATGATCACGATGGGCACCCCGTACGACAGCGACGAGCAGCTCGCCGGGACCGTCGGCAGGCCGGTGACCGGAGCGCGGGTGCGTATCGTCCGCCCGGACGGCGGCGCGGCCGGGCCCGGCGAGACCGGCGAGGTCACCGTCAAGGGCCCCATGCTCTTCACCCGCTACACGGACCCCGGGCTGACCGCCGAGGCGTTCGACGCCGACGGCTGGTTCCGCACCGGCGACCTGGGCCTGCTGCGCCCCGACGGGCACCTGGTGCTCACCGGGCGGTTGAAGGACGTCATCATCCGCAAGGGCGAGAACATCTCGGCGCGGGAGATCGAGGAACTGGTCCAGGGCCACCCGGCGGTGGCCGAGGCCGCGGTGATCGGACTGCCGGACCGGGAGCGCGGCGAGCGGGTCTGCGCGGTGGTCACCCTCGCCGACCCGGATTCCGGGACGCTGACGCTGCCCGAACTGACCGCCCACCTACGGCAGGCAGGGCTGATGACGCAAAAGCTGCCGGAGCAACTGGAGATCGTGCCCGCGCTGCCACGTGGCGGTCCTTTGGAGAAGGTCCTCAAAACATCCCTGCGCGAGCGCTTTTCCGTCCGGTGAATCCCTGTCGCCTACCGCCTACCGCCTACCGCCTGTCGCTGACTCGTTTCCGCTTATCGGTTTCCGCAGAGAGTCCTCACTTCAGGAAAGCGGTCTGGAAAGCGGTCAGGAAAGCGACGGGGCGTAGGAGTCGACCAGACGGGCCAGGTGGCGGCCCGCCACGAGCAGCGGGGTTTCGCTGCGGGCGACCTGGGAGGAGAGTTCGGCGCCCTCCAGGGTGTTGATCACCGTGCAGGCCAGGTCACGGGCGTCGTCCTCGGCGAAGTCCGCGGCGCGCAGCTTGTCGTACACGATGGACTGCCAGTGCGCGAAGGCGACCGCGACGGCCTGCTGGATGTCCGGGGTACGGCCGATGGTTTCCAGGGCGGTCGCCGAGATCGGGCAGCCGTCGGTCCAGTCGGAGGCACGCAGCGCCCCGGCCAGGGTGCGGGCGCACCCGGCGATCGCCACCGCCGGGTCCTGGTGGGCGTCCATCGCCTCCCGCAGCAGGTCGGCGAACTCCTGGTCGCCGTGGCGGATCGCCGCGGCGGCCAGTTCCTGCTTGCCGCCCGGGAAGAAGTGGTAGACGGAGCCGAGCGTGGCTTCGGCCTCGCGGGAGATCTGCTTGATGCCCGTCCCTTCGTAGCCCTGGCGCTGGAGGAGCCGCGAGGTCGCCCGGACGATCCGCTCGCGGGTACCGAGGGGCGCCCGGGCCGTACCGCCCTTGCGTGAGCCCTCGCCACGGGAGGTACGCGCACCGCGCCCGTTCGGGCTCGGTCCGTTCGGGCTCTCCCCGTTCACGCCGCCGCCGTTCACACCACCGTCGTCCGTGCCGCTGTCGCGTTCCGCCTTGGTCTGCATGCCGTGAGTCTACTGAGTAGAGCGTTCGTTCTAGACCTGTGCTAGGTTCTTCACTGGTTAGAGCGTTCGTTCTAGTGATGGGGATACGTCATGGGTGAGACCAAGAGCACGGCCGTGAACTCGGGCACGGAGAACGGCAAGTCGGTGACCGTCATCGGCCTCGGCCCCATGGGGCAGGCCATGGTGCGCACCTTCCTCAAGAACGGCTACCAGGTGACGCTGTGGAACCGCACCGCCTCCAAGGCGGCCGAGCTGGTCGCCGAGGGCGCCGTCCTGGCCGCCACCCCCCAGGAGGCGCTGTCGGCGAACGAGCTGGTGGTGCTGAGCCTGACGGACTACGACGCCGTGTACGCCATTCTGAAGCCGGCCGCCGAGGCGCTGGCCGGCCGCGTGGTCGTCAACCTCAGCTCGGACACCCCGGCCAAGGCCCGCGAGGCCGCCGAGTGGCTGGCCGGGCACGGGGCGACGCAGTTGACCGGTGGCGTGCAGGTGCCGCCGTCGGGCATCGGGCAGCCGGAGTCGTCCACCTTCTACAGCGGCCCCAAGGACGTCTTCGCGGCGCACGAGGAGACACTGCAGGTGCTGACCGGCGCCGACTACCGCGGCGAGGACCCCGGGCTCGCGGCGCTGTACTACCAGCTCCAGATGGACATGTTCTGGACCACCATGCTCAGCTACCTGCACTCCGTCGCCGTCGCCGAGGCGAACGGCATCACCGCGGCCGAGCTGCTGCCGTACCTCACCTCCACGATGGCCTCGATCCCGAACTTCATGGCCTTCTACACGCCGCGCGTCGACGCCGGTGACCACACGGGCGACGTCGACAAGCTGGCCATGGGCGTGGCGAGCGTGGACCACATCCTGCACACCACCAAGGACTCCGGCGTGGACACCGCGCTGCCCGCCGCCGTCCTGGAGATCTTCCGGCGCGGCATGGCCGCCGGGCACGGGGGTGACAGCTTCAGCAGCCTGACCGAGGTCTTCAAGAAGGCCGCGGCGTAGCACCTTGGGGGCCACGACGTACGGCCTGCACGGCGCGATGTGAAGACTCACGGCCCGACGCAGGGTCTTCACGGCAGGGGGCCGTCACCGCCGGCCCCCGTCCGCAGCCGGGTCTTGAGGACCTTGCCGCCCGCGTTGCGCGGGAGTGCGGCCAGGAACTCGACCTCCCGGGGCACCTTGTAGTTGGCCATCTCCCGGCGGCACCAGGCGATCAGCTCCTCCGCGGTCAGGCGGGAGTGCGGGCGGCGCACGGCGTACGCCTTGCCGACCTCGCCCAGCCGCGGGTCGGGTATGCCCACGACGGCCGCCTCGGTCACGTCCGGGTGCCGGGCCAGCAGCCGCTCTATCTCGGCGGGGTAGGCGTTGAAGCCGCCGACGACGAACATGTCCTTGAGGCGGTCGGTGATCCGCAGATTGCCGTACGCGTCCAGGACCCCGATGTCGCCGGTGCGCAGCCAGCCGTCCGGGGTGATCACCTCGGCGGTGGCCCGCGGGTCCTCGAAGTAGCCGGACATCACGTGGTAGCCGCGGACCAGCACCTCGCCGGGCACGCCGGGCCCCGCGGGCTTCGTGGGCCGGCCGTCGGGCCCCGCGATTCGGACCTCGGTGCCGGGGACGGCGCGTCCGGAGGTCGCCGCGATCACCTCCGGCGGGTCGCCGCGGCGGCACATCGTGACGAGACCGGAGCTCTCCGAGAGGCCGTAGGCGGTCAGGACGGTCGGCACGCCCAGCTCGCCGCGCAGCCGCTCCACCAGGACCAGGGGGACGTCGGCGGCGCCGGTGACCACCAGCCGCAGCGCGGACAGGTCGTGCCGGGCACGGGCGGGGTCGTCAAGGATCTGCTGGAGGAGGGCGGGCGGGCCGGGCAGGACGGAGACGCGCTCGGCGGCGAGGTTGGCCAGCGCGGTGGACGCGCCGAAGACCGGCTGCGGGATCATCGTCGCACCGCGCAGCAGACAGGCGAGCACGCCGGCCTTGTAGCCGAAGGTGTGGAAGAAGGGGTTGACGATGAGGTAGCGGTCGTCCTCCCGCAGGCCCGCCAGTTCGGCCCAGGTGTCGTAGGCACGCAGCGTCTGGGCGTGGCTGATCACCACTCCTTTGGGGCTGCCGGTGGTGCCGGAGGTGAAGACGATGTCCGAGGGGGCGCCGGGAGCCGTGGCGTCCGCCCGGGCCCGGACCGTCGCGGGCGGCACCCGCTCGCCCGCCGCCAGGAACCGCTGCCAGGTCCAAAAGCCGGGCGCGGCCGGTGCGTCACCGGACAGGACGACCACCCGGTCCAGGTGCGGCAGGCCCGGAAGCGGCCCGTTGCCCGTGCCCTCGCCCGCCGCCCGGCGCAGCGCGGCCACGTACGACGTGCCGAGGAAGGTGCCGGTGACGAACAGCAGCCGGGCGCGGGTGTGGCGCAGGACGTCGGCGGCCTCGGCGCCCTTGAAGCGGGTGTTGACGGGGACCAGGACGCCACCGGCCGTGACGGCCCCCAGCGCGCCGACGATCCAGTCCAGGGTGTTGGGGGCCCAGACGGCGACCCGGTCACCGGGCCGCAGGCCGTACGCCACACAGGCCGCGGCGGCCCGCTCCACCCGTGCGCCGAGCTGCGCGTAGGAGACGCGGGTGCGGCCTTCCACGACGGCCTCGCGGGCGCCGTACCGCCCGGCCGCCGCCCGCACCAGCCGGGGGATCGTGCCGTACTCCAGGTCACCGCGCATCGCACCGCCTCCCCTGAAGGACCGGCCCCCGCCGGCACCGCCGTTCCGGGCGCTCCGGCCGTTCCGGGCGCTCCGGACGGTCGCGCCGCCCGCTCCGTCCGCTCCGTCCGTGCCGCCCGACCGGCGCGTGCCCGCCGCCACTAGCTGACTGGCCGTCAGATTAGCGGTACCCTCCCGCACTGTCAGCACAGCCGGCAGCACCGTCGGGACGGCCGGCGGCGACGGCCGACCGCGGAGGTGGCGATGGGGGCGACCCTCAAGGACGCTACGGCGATAGCCGGCATCGGGCAGACGCCCTTCGCCCGGCACCTGGAGGAATCCGAGAAGGCACTGGCCTGCCGGGCGATCCTCGCCGCCCTCGACGACGCCGGCATCTCCCCCTCGGAGGTCGACGCGCTCGCCTCCTACACCATGGAGGAGACCGACGAGGTCGAGATCGCCAAGTCCATCGGCGCGGCCGACCTCACCCACTTCTCCAAGGTCGGCTACGGCGGCGGCGGTTCCTGCGCGACCGTGGCGCACCTGGCCGCCGCCGTCGCCACCGGGCAGGCGAGCGTGGGCGTGGCCTGGCGGTCCCGCAAACGCGGCTCGGGGCCCCGCCCGTGGAAGAACACCCAAAGGCAACTGCCGGTCCCCGCGCAGTGGACCCGGCCCTTCGGGCTGCTGCGCCCCGTGGACGAGATCGGCCTGCTGGCCCGGCGCTACATGCACGAATACGGCGCCACCCGCGACCACTTCTTCAACGTCGCCCTCGCCTGCCGCAACCGGGCCAACCAGAACCCCGCCGCGGTCATGTACGACCGGCCGCTGACCCGCGAGATGTACATGACCGCGCGCATGATCAGCGAGCCGCTGTGCCTCTACGACAACTGCCTGGAGACGGACGGCGCGCTGGCCTGCGTCGTCGTCGCGGCCGAGCGCGCCCGCGACTGCCGCCGGCGCCCCGTCTACATCCACTCCGCCGCCCAAGGTCTCCCCTCCCAGCACCACGGCATGGTCAACTACTGGACCGACGACCCGCTCACCGGTCCCGCCTGGACCGCCGCCCGCCACCTGTGGAAAAGCGCGGACTTCGGACCCCAGGACGTCGATGTGGCCCAGATCTACGACGCGTTCACCCCCCTGATCCCCCTCTCCCTGGAGGGCTACGGCTTCTGCGGACGCGGCGAGGGCGCGGCCTTCACCGAGGGCGGCGCCCTGGAGACCGGCGGCCGGCTCCCCCTGAACACGGCGGGCGGCGGGCTGAGCGAGGCGTACGTCCACGGCTTCAACCTCATCACCGAAGGCGTGCGGCAACTGCGCGGCAGTAGCACCGCGCAGGTGCCGGGCGCAGCCACCTGCCTGGTCACCGCGGGCGAGGGCGTCCCCACCTCGGCCCTGCTGCTGAGGAGTTGAGTCTTCGTGACGTCGAGTGATCGCATGAACACGAGCATGGCAGACGCCACTGACAACGGCCCGGCCGACGACGGTCGGACGAGGTCGGCCCACGGCGATCCGGCCCTCGACGGCCCGGCGGGGAACGGCCCGGCCGGCAGCGGGCTGCTGCCGCCCGTCCCCGACGCCGACGGCGCCCCGTTCTGGCACTACGCCGCACGCCGCGAACTGCGCGTCCAGTGCTGCTCGGGCTGCTCCCGGCTGCGCTTCCCGCCCCGCCCCTGCTGCCCCCACTGCCACTCCTTCGACAGCCACTGGCGCCGGATGAGCGGCCGGGGCCGCGTCTGGTCCTACGTCCTGCCCCACCCGCCGCTGCTCCCCGGCTACGCCGAGCAGGCCCCGTACAACGTGGTCCTGGTCGAACTGGCCGACGCCCCGCACATCCGGCTCGTCGGCAACCTCGTCACCGCCCCCGACGCCCCCCTGAACTCCCTGCCGCCCGCCCGGCTGCGCATCGGCGCCCCGGTGAAGGTGACCTTCACCGAACTGCCCGGCGGCCAGGGACCGGACGGGGTGCCGGGCGGGCGCGTCACCGTGCCCCGCTGGCTCCTGGAGCGGCCGTGACCGTCCGCGTGGCGACCGAGGACGACGGCGTCGCGCTGGTCACCCTGGACCGGCCCGACCGCCACAACGCCATCGACCTGGAGACCGCCGCGGAACTGGCCGCTGTCTGGCACGGGTTCAGGTCGGACGACGACGTACGGGCCGTGGTGCTGACCGGCGCCGGCGGCCGGGCGTTCTGCACCGGCCTGGACCGGGCCGTGGACCTCCCGCAGCCGTCCTCCCCGTACTCCCTGGACGACCCCCTCCTGCGCATCGGCCCCAAGGCCAACGACCTGTGGAAGCCGGTGGTGGCGGCCGTCGACGGCATGGCCTGCGGAGGCGCCTTCTACCTGCTGGGCGAGGCCGAGTTCATCGTCGCCTCCGAGCCCTCGACGTTCTTCGACCCGCACACCACCTATGGGATGGTCAGCGCGTACGAAGCGGTCTACATGGCGCAGCGGATGCCCTACGGGGAAGCCGCCCGGATGACCCTCATGGGCACGGCGGAACGGCTGGGGGCCCAAAGGGCGTACGAGATCGGCCTCGTCTCGGAACTGACACCGGCCGGCGGCGCCGTGGCCGCGGCCCGGCGTGCCGCCGCCGTCCTGGCCGCCCGCCCAACGGAGGCGGTCCAGGGCACCGTACGGGCCCTGTGGGCGACGAAGGAAGCGGCGCGGGCACAGGCGCTCGCTCAGGCCCCGCACCTGATCGCGCTCGGCAGCCTGCCACCGCGCCGGCAGGCCGGACTCTTCACCGCCCGCACACGGGACTTCAAGGTCCGCTGAGGCGGTGGGCTGCCCGCCTACAAGTCGCTGACCTGGGCTTACGCGGTGCCGTGGGGTTCCCTTGGCGTCCCCTTGGCGTTCCTTTCCCGACCGGCGTAGCGTCGGAAAGGGACGGGATACGGGACGGGTCGGCGAGACCGTACAGAAGCGAGGCGACGCCCGTGGTGCGCAACGTGATCGGATCCCTGATCGCCCTCATAGGAGCGACGGCCGCCGTATGGAGCCCCTTCCGTGCCTGGTACGACGGCCGTCACGGGCGCGACATCCGTGTGGAGGACCTCTTCACCGGAGCCGGTCTCACCGGCAACGGCGGCAGCGGCGGCACCTCCGGCGACACGGCACAGCTCATCGGATCCCTCCTGCTGCCGATGGCCTTCGCCGCCCTGGTGACGCTGATCGGCGTGCTGCTGTGCTCGCGTGCGCTCGTCGCGGTCGCCGGCATAGTGGTGCTCGGGTTCACCATCTTGTGGATGGTGCGCCAGGGACAGGCGGTGGGCAGTCTCAGCGTGGGCGGGAGCCCCGACAAGGGCCTGGGGCCGGGGGTCGCCGGCGCCCTCGGCGGTGGCGTCCTTCTGCTGCTGGGCGCGCTGGTCATGAGCGGACGTGCGGGCAGGCGTGCGGCACGCGGACACCGCGACGGCGAGGGGGCGCGTCCACAGGACGAGGGGTACGGGTACGAGTACGGCCCCTACGGCCACGGCGCCCCGTACGGCGAGCAGCAGTCCTATCAGGAGACCGACGGCGCCTACATCCCGGCGGCTCCCGAACCCCGCGACCCGCAGCGCCCCACGGCACGGAACCGGCCCCCGGACCCGCCGGCCCCCGGCGGGATCGGAGTCGGCTACCGGCCGGGACCCGGTCAGGAGCCGGAGGCCGGGTGGAGCCGCCGCCCCGGCCCGCCGTACCCGGAAGACCCGGCCGATCCCCACGGCATGAACAGCACCCAGGAGCTGCCCCACCTCCCGGGGCCCAAAGGGCCTACTGAATCCTCGGGGCAGTGGGGGCAGCCGGGGCCATCAGGACGGCCGGAACAGCCGGGACAGTCGGGACAGCCGAAGAACGCGCCGCCGCCACCGGAGGGCGACACCTGAGGGAACGGCCCACCGGACCCGGACCCTTCCAGCCCGGCCCGGAGCCCGGCCCCCTTCTAAGGACGCCGGGCTTCTAAGGACGCCGGGCCTGCCCCGTCCCCTTCGCCGCGTCCAGGGCGTACACACAGCGGTCCTTGCTGCACGCGTAGACCACGCCCGCGACCGCCACCGGCGACCCGGTGATCTCGCCGCCGGTCGCCAGTTTCCAGCGGAGCTGGCCGCCCACCGCGTCCAGCGTGTAGAGGCAGTGGTCGGCCGAGCCGAAGTGCACCCGGCCGTCCGCCACGGTCGGCGACCCGATGACGTCCCCGCCCGCCTGGAACCGCCAGCGCGGCGTGCCGGTCACCGCGTCCAGCGTGTACAGGGCGTTGCCGCTGCCCAGGTGGACCGCGCCGTCCGCGACGAGCACCGGCTCGATCGACTGGCGGGCCTCGGTCGCGATGCGCCAGCGGTCGCGGCCGTCCGCCGCGTCCAGGGCGTAGACCGTGCCGAGGTAGTCGGCGAGGTAGATCCCGCCGCCGGTGACGGCGGGCCCCGGCGCGTACGCCGGGGGGCTCAGGAACGCCGCGGGCGCCTCGAAGTGCCAGCGGACGTCACCGCGCGCGATGTCCAGCGCCAGCACCCGGGTCCCGGCGGTCACATAAATCACGCCGTCGGGCGCGGGCAGCAGCCGCAGCGGCACACCGCCGCAGGCCGCGGTGTCGCCGACCGGGTACGACCAGCGCTCGACGCCCGTACGGGCCTCCAGAGCCTTCAGGCGCCCCTCGGCCCATACGAACACCGTGCCGTCGTGGACGGCCGGCCCGGACTCGGCCGTCTCGAAGTCGCTCTGGGCGCCACCGGTTTCCCACAGCAGCTCACCGTTGGCGGCCTCCCACGCCTGGACGCCGCCGCCACGGGTGCCGGTGACGACCGTGCCGCGGTCGACCTGGAGCGAGTAGACCCAGCCCTCGGTGCCCAGCCGCCAGCGCTCGGTGCCGTCGGCCGCGTCCAGGGCGTACAGGCTCGGGCCGTCGGAGGCGTGGATACGGCCGTCCGCGACGGCCATCGTCCAGGCGACCTCGCGGGTCTTGAACTGCCGGCGGCCGGTGGCCACGTCCAGCGCGTGCACCTCGAAGGAGGTGACGTACAGCAGGCCGCCGGAGACGGCCGGGGTGCCCCACACCTCGTTGGACATACGGAAGCGCCACGGCCGCCAGCGCCCGGGCTCCGCGCCGGGGCCGGCACCCGGGCCCTGGGCGGCGTTGGGGGCGTGCGCGCCGGACCCGGAGCCGGTCGGCGTGCCCGCGGACGGCGCGCTCTGCTGCGGCACCGCCGGCAGCGCGGCCGGTCCGCCGCCGGGGCCGTTGGCGGCGGCGTGGCCGACGGGCGCTCCCGCCCCGCCGGAGCCGGCGCCCTGGTCCGTACCGCCGGGCGGCCGTACCCAGTCGGTCGCTGCTCCCGCCTGGCCCCTGGCCTGCGGTTCCCGGCCGTCCGTGGCGCGCGGGCCGGGCCCTATCGGGGCCGGGGAGCCCGCGAGCCGTACGGGCCCGTCCGGTCCCTCGGCGTCGGGCAGCCGGGACTCCGGGGACGGCGGAGCCACGGACGGCGCCGGGGGCGACACAGGCGGTGCCACGGGCGGCGTCGCGGGCGCAAGGGGAGCTGGGCGGGCTGGAGAAGCCGGGGAGGGCGAAGAGGCTTGGGAGGGCGACGCGGACGGCGGGAGGGCCGCGCCAGGCGGTACGGAAGGTGCCGCGGGCGCGGACCGGGCGGCCGGGGCGAGCTGCCCGGCGGCGGGCGCCG